>NZ_JACJEA010000001.1:0-328265 GCF_014163835.1 Pseudoalteromonas sp. SR43-5 | reverse complement strand
TTTAGCTCGGACAATGGTCGAGTTATACAAGGTTACAAATTACTATACATTTGTAGTGCTCACTTCATCCACGCTACACTGTTTTATTTACCGTTCGCTCAACAACCACATTGAGCGCTGTATCTTTAGTAATAAAGGTTACCTCTGTCACTACAGATTTAAGGTCGCTGGGTTAGTCAATGATTAAGAGTGAACTAACCTAGCGGTTTACTAGATAAAGTAAGTGTAGTGGCATAGTTAATTTGGCCACCCACATAAGGGGCGGTAACACGTGGGCTAAAATCCGAGTGAAGCGACAGAGCCAACGTGTTACTGTCCCAGCGAAGCGACTTAATGTGTTTGTTAACCCTTAAACCATGAGTAGTACTGTGTAGCAATTATTAAAATAACTAAAAGCCCATTCAATGTTTGTTTGCCCCAATATTTTTCCAAGGTAGAACAAGCTTTTAAAAAGAAAAAGCAAGTAGTAAATACTGGGATAAAGAAAATACCTAAAAATACACTTGCAAAGAGCCACATCACGCTAAACGAAATAAACATAAACAATGACATAACAATACCCATTACAAAAATACTGGGCTCTAATGGAAGATTGAATCCGTCTATTACTAGTAAGCTCTGTATGTCCCTGTATAGTATTGATGTGTATTCTATGCCTAAAAAAAGATCAATTAATGGCATAAGCATGGCTAAAGATGCCATCTGAGCCATATCTTTTAAGAAGCTTAACGAATATTTGTGAGGCTTGGTGTACCATTTTGTTGCGATAAACCCGAAGGTTGAAAATAGAAGAGCTTTCGCAACTAATGCATTCTGCGCAAGCTTTATACCAAATACCAGATTAGAAATTATCGAAGCGAAAATTAGTATTCCAAAGGCAACCCCCAGAACATTGCCAAGGTAATCTACACCTTCTATAGTCTTTAGCTTAGTTAGCCTAGAAAACTGTACTCTAAATTTTTCGTCAAATATTTCTACTTTGCTTTGATATTCATGCTTTAGATTTAAGGAAGAACGAGCTAATGCTATGGGCAGAAAAACGTACAGCGTTGCTAAAATAAAATCCATATTACTAAAACTTCCTTTACCTTTAATCAAGATTTAACGCTTTGTTAAGTGACTTTTCCCACAAAGTAAACAGCTAGCATGAAAAACGCGAGAACAAAGCTAGCTGCCTGAAGTCGATAAAACCACTGTTCCAACTTACTTGGTTTTCTTCTTAATTTTATTGGTTCAGACGAGCCAGTTTTCTCAGCTTCTTCTAATTGCTTCCAAGCCAATTCAAGATGATAAATTGGATTCATCATTATTCGATGTTGAACCAAAATGCCGAATAATAAAGAAATAAATAATAGAACAAACGCAACAATAAATAATATGTTTGGCGAAACTGCCTTTGTGGAAGCTAGGATAGTGATACATGCGACGGTAATTGTTAATAAAAGCCGAGTGAATGAGTTGTATTCACTTCCATGTTCATTAAAGAGTTTTTGTTCTAGTTCAAAAAAAGATTGCATATATCACTTGTCACTTAACAATTTTATAGCGCGCCCGTTGCACACCTTTCTGCCAATGTCACGCGCATGTATTAATAAATCTATTATTAACAAATAACGTAATGCATTGCCAACTTTAATATTTTTATTGACACTAAAGGTATTCAGAAAAAGAAAATACGCTCATCGCTCATTTTCTTGAATATGGGAGCGAAACAACAGTACTGTTTATTTGCACAGTTTCCTACATTGGTGATGACATGAGAGTTAGTGGAGTATCAGATTTATCGAATAGTGCCAATAGCATTAGATGAATAATACTATATCTGTTCACTTAAAGCCGCCCTTAGAGCATTTACGCTAGCTCATAATGGGGCAGAAACGAGTTACGCTTGAATGTCCGCTTCACGCACAAAGCTGCCCTTAGCCTCTAACACGTTTTTGTCCAAAAACGAGTTTAACCGACCGTCTGCTTCACGCTCAAAGCCGCTTATCAGATGAAGAACCGTTCTTTTAAACTGTAAGATCGGATATGAGCTACTAAAGATTAGGCTAGTAATCCCTTATATATGCATCTAAAGAATCGATAAATTTAATACGTATTCAATTATTATTGTTTAGATTAAGGCCTCTTCTGTATTTAATTCTATTTGGTATATCTCTATAAGTTGGTCCATTACGTTTAGCTTGTGCAGTAAGCTGTTATAACGCTCTTCTAAATTTTTTGAAGCGGGTGCCATAATCTCCTTTAAATTATGGTGATATTCATATAGCTCATAATACTTTTCACGTTGAGATTCATATTCTAATACTTCAAAGCTGCACTTGTAGCGTTGCGCTTGTAAATCTAGTAAATAGTTAGCTTTTAATTGGGCCACTGTATTCGAGCACTTATGTACTTCATAAAATAAGTCTGTTTTTTTATAGGTAGAATATTGACTCCCTTCAGCTCTCATCTCTTTCAATAAACCAGTTTTAGTAAATTTTCTCGTTAGCTCAATTACTTTATTTTCTATATTGGCAAGTTCATAGCACTCATTTTTAGTCGAACAACAAATACCTACGGCTATCTCTTTCGATGTAAAGCAGTCTATATTTTTCATAGCAATAACTGTCTCAAAGAATGAGTCTAGTTCTAATTGCATAGCCATACCTTTTATGTATTATAGTGTATATTTTATGTAATATATTACATATGTGGATTGCTATCAATATGGGATCATTCTATTTTTAGAATCCCGGTATTGTTGAAATGCGATCGGTTATAGAAATAATTGGTAAAAATATAAAATTAGCTCGTGTAAAAAAAGAGTGGAGCCAAGCAGAGTTGGCCCATAATTTAAACGTAGAGCAAAGTTACATTAGTAGAGTTGAAACTGGATCTATAGCTATATCTTGTGAAAAGGTATATGAAATAATGGTGCTATTAAACTGTGAGGCAAACGACCTATTCCCTTCTGTATCCCAAATAAAAAAATAGCATTGTCGCAAAATTATAATACTAGAACTGTTCGGCTCATCGTATTTTTGATTATCTGTAACTAATATTACTTCCTATAGCTGAGCCTTAAACGCGATATGTGAGTTGGGATAATCGACTTCGAAAATAGTAAGAAATACTTTTAAGAAGCTCTATCTTATTTTGTATAGTTTATAGGAGCTTTCGAACTTATTACTATGCTGAATTTATTCTATTCATTCAAATACATCTCTGCCATATCATCTAATTTGGCTTTTACTTCTTTCCAATTGGGCATTACTTGTGTGAGTAAGCGCCAGAAACGCTCGCTGTGGTTGTGTTCTGCGATGTGGCAAAGCTCGTGCAGTACCACGTAATCAATGCATTCTTTCGGCGCTTTAACAAGATGAGGGTTGAGCATCAAGTTGCCTTTGGCAGAGCAGCTTCCCCATTGTTTTTTCATTGCCATCACACGAAAAGAAGGAATGCCTGTTACCCAAGTGGCTTTTGGAAGTAACTCGGCTAGTCGCTCATGAAAAATTGCTTTAGCTTTGTGTTGATACCATTTGTCGATTAGCGGTTTAATTTTCACCAACCGATCATCATTATTTTTGTTAATGTCATGCTTGATAGTGACATTCAATTTGCCACGGCTCAGCTTTACATTGGGCACTTGCTCAGCACCAATGATGATTTTTAATACATAGCGCTTACCTAAGTAAAACTGTGTTTCACCACTCACGTAACGTTTGGGTAAAACCTTATCTTTTTGCTTAGCAAATTCATCAATGCTTTGCCAAATCCATCTGGCACGCTTATGCATGGCATCTTGAATAGCATCATCACTTGCATCATGTGGCACTGTAGCTACAACACGTTGATCAGGGTGAACCTTAATAATTACTTTGCGTGCTGTTTGTTTAGAGTTATCAGCAGGCTTGGTTTTACGAATAACGTCGTAGCGAATGGTGTTGTTACCATAAGTAAAAACACCTTGTTCGTTGGTTGTTGCGCTGCTTTTTTCAGAATGAATAGCAGCGGCTACCGTTTTTTGTGTCACTTACATTAGCCTCTAGCTATGCCTAATCGGGTTATCTTTAACACTTCTTCAATCAGCTTTTGTGCGTTATCAAGGCCAAGCTCAGCAAACAGTATGGGTAATAACTTCATGTGAATGGCGTTTTCAATTTCCGCAGGGTTAATGGAGTACTCAGCAACAGCATCATTCACGACGGCATCAATATCAAAAGCAAGCGCTACCAATTTCTCATTATCCAGTGCCTTTTCAGTTAAAAGCTCACTATCGAATAGATGTTTGAACAAACCAAAGTAGGCTTGGGCATGTTTGTTTAACTTGCCTACGTCATCCATAAAGTCATTAGGAACATCAGCGATTTTGCGGTCTTTTACTTCTTGCTCAAAATCAGCGAATAATATGTACTGCTTAACAGGGGCATCAAACATGGCTCTAGCATCGTCAATGGCCTTTTTAAGCATCTTAGAAAAATATTCTTGTGCATAAGGATCATCAGCTAAATCTTGCTCAATCATCTTGGTGATTCGGCCTGTAATTTTGTCCGTTTGGTTACGAGCTTCGTCATCGCTCATATCCTGCGGCTTAACGTCTTTGCCCAAGTTACCCACTAAATATGCGCCATCTGGCTCTTTTACTTCAATACCCGCTATGTGTTTATCGAGCAAGCTACGGATATCTTCAGCGTATTCATCATAGTTAATGGTTTCGTCGGCATCTTCACGTACTTGTTTACGTAAATCTACAAAGGCTTTTAAGTCTCGTTTGTATAGGTCGCGCTTGTTATCAAACGACTTATCTTCAAAGTAGGTGGCAGATTGCAGCGCTACTTTCATACAGTTTGAAAATGCCGTGAGTATTGAGTAAAAATCATCACGCTTTTTAAGGTTGGTGTCGGTAAGCTTACCATCAACCTCATGCACTTTCGGTGCTAGTGCTTGGCGTAAAGCGGGGCCATCTTGTTTGTTTTTTACACCTTCAAATATCGCCCACAAATCGCTGTGCAACCCCGGAAGATTTTTATACTCGGTGTCCATGCGGTTATATAAACCTTTTAGGTCATCTATATCAAAACCGCCTTGAGTACGCTCCGCAAGGTCTTGGTACTTTTCTATAGTGGTATCAAGTTCTTTTAATATGCCCCGATAATCAATTAAGTAGCCAAACTGCTTTTTACTATGCAGTCGGTTAACACGGGCAATCGCTTGTATTAGGTTGTGCTCTTTAAGGGGCTTATCGATATAAAGCACAGTGTTCTTTGGCTCGTCAAAGCCTGTCAGGAGCTTATCTACTACGATCATGATGTCAGGGCCGTCATCTCTGCCAAAGTCTTCAATAATGGCTTTGGTGTAGGCTTTTTCATCCATTTTATCAACATTGGCTTTCCACCAATTTTGTACAATGTCTTTGCTTTCTTGATCAACTACATCATGCCCCTCACGTGTGTCAGGAGCCGACATTGCCACAACTGATGTCACGGTGCCAATTTTATCTAAAGCCTCTTTATAACGTATTGCAGAGGCTTTAGAGTCACAAGCTAACTGACCTTTTAAACCTTGATGCTTAAAGTTTTGAAAATGGTCGGCAATATCATAGGCAATCAACATAATGCGATCGGCAGTTTGATATATTTGACCTTTTTGTGAAAACTTTCTTTTTAAATCGGTTTTTTGTTTGTCGCTCAGCTTACTGGTACTACGATCAAACCATGCATCAATCGCCTTATCGTTAACGTTTAGCTCAGGAATACGTTCTTCATAAAGCAATGGGGTCACTGTTTTATCTTCAACCGCTTGCTGCATAGTGTAAGAGTGAATGATTTTACCGAACTTGTTTTCGGTCTTATCGTCTTTTAATAGCGGCGTACCTGTAAAGGCGATAAAGGCAGCTTTAGGCAGGGTTTGCTGCATACGGATATTATTTTCACCGTTTTGGCTGCGGTGGCCTTCATCCACTAACACAATAATATTAGGGCTATCGTTGTAACAG
Organism: Pseudoalteromonas sp. SR43-5; assembly: GCF_014163835.1. Classification (NCBI taxonomy): domain Bacteria; kingdom Pseudomonadati; phylum Pseudomonadota; class Gammaproteobacteria; order Alteromonadales; family Pseudoalteromonadaceae; genus Pseudoalteromonas; species Pseudoalteromonas sp. SR43-5. Next base: position 322,288 of record NZ_JACJEA010000001.1, on the reverse strand, counting down.
TCTTTGTGTTTTATGGCAGAGCCGAACTTATTAATGATCGAGAAAATAACGCGTTCGTTACCTTGACCAATTTGCTCAGCCAAACGCTTACCTGTGGTCGCCATAGCATCTTTTTTATCGCGGTCGGTGAGTACGCCACCCGAAGCAAAAGTACGGCTTAGCTGGTCTTCTAAATCCACTCGGTCAGTCACAATGATTACGCGGCACTGCGCAAGTTCTTCAAGCCAAATAAGTGCTTTTGATAAAAACACCATAGTAAACGACTTACCACTACCTGTGGTATGCCAAATAACACCGCCTTCACGTGCGCCAGTGTCATCAAACGTATTAATACGCTCTATCAGCGCCTTAATACCAAATACTTGCTGATAACGCGCAACAATCTTGCCTGCTTTTTTATCAAACAAAGTAAACAGGCGGGTCATATCCAGTAGGCGTTCAGGGCGTAATAAACTTACAATCAGCCTGTCTTGGTCGGTTACCGTCAGTTCACCTGCGGCAATAAGTGACTGGTAATCTGTTTTATCTTTTGCAGGGCGATGATTAAACAATGCATTTAATTGCTCATCAGCAAGAGTGTGGTTTTTAAGCCTAACAAATTCAGCTTCCGGTATTTGCTCTTCTTTCCACTTAGCCCAAAACTTCTCAGGGGTGCCGCACGTTGCATACAAGCCCTCATGTCCATTTATGGCTAACAGTAACTGGCTATAGGCATATAAATGCGGTATTTCATCCTGCTTTTGGTTACGAATATGTTGGGAGATTGCTGCAAAGTTGGTCGATTTACCCTCTTTGTTTGAATCGGGGCGTTTTGCCTCAATCACCACTAATGGCAAACCATTTACAAAACACACAATATCAGGTCTGCGGTTGCCCGTACCCTCGGCATTTTGTACTACTAATTCTTCGGTACAATGAAACGCATTGTTATCAATATTATGCCAATCAATCAGCTTAATAGTGAGCGAGGCTTTTTTACCATCAATGAATTCAGTCACACTCACGCCATACATTAACGCATCATAAATCTTCTCGTTAGCAGCTTTTAGCCCAAGGTTCATGGCAGGGTTCAGCTCATGCATTACCTTATCAATGGCCGCTTCTGAGAGCGTATGCTGCTTACCTGAAAACGAAAATGTCTGTTTGGCTAAAAAGGCACGCATCACAGGTAATAACACCACCTGATGGGTGCTTTTTTTGTTACCTGCTAACGTGTTCCCGCGAAGGGCTTCACACTCACTTGGTGGAATAAACGTGTAGCCTAAGTTAGTTAGCAGCGTAAGCGCGGGAATTTTTGCGCTAAATTCTTCTTTAAAACTCATTGTAGTTTGTACCATCTAGCTATTCCTGCTATCGATTCTTTAGTTCGTCATGATCAAAGCCCGGAGGTAGAGGCTTAAATCCACCCTTATCAGCTTCAGTCGAACTCAACTGGTAATGGAACTGTCTCAGTTTCTTAATATTAAGCTTCGTAGATAAAATTGAACTATTTTCACCACCTTTTACATACAGCAGAGTTTTATTTTCAGTTCGGCTTGGTTGAAGTACACAAGAACCACCATATTGAGATGTATTTGATTGAACTGTATAGCAGTGTAAATCTCGTACAGTTGACTCTAATATATGTTGATAGTAATTAGTATCTCGGTTCCAAACACACGCTACGAGTAAATCTAACTGTGATTTAAACAGCACTCTATGGCTGATATTTGAAAGCTCAAAACAATTGTATGTAGCTAGGCTCGTTCCATTCCAACTAACTCTATGATAGGAGGGTTCCTGTACTTGGGGCTGATGAAGTCGCAATGATTGCAGCAGTTTTTGCTCAGCAGGGGCATAGTGATTTTTTAATCTAGGTAGAATCACACAAGAATTATATTTACCATTAGATTTAAACGGTAAGACTTCAACAATAAGATTGTGAGCAACTTCACCTACAACCCAATGTTCTAAACCAAAAATCAAACCTATTCGGTTTATCCTCGCAAAATGAACCAGATTCGGTAACCACTCAACGGGAATAGACACTTCAGGAAAAACTAAAACATCTACATCATCTCTTACTGCTGAGTTGAGCATTGAGTTTAATGAGCACTGACGCTCATTACTTAAGTTTTTAGGCATATCAGCTCTTAACGCTGAAGCAATATCAATATCTGGCACAACAAAATTAGCTAACCCTAATTTAAGCTCTGCTCTTTTAAAGTCTTGACCAATAACTATATGATGAGTTGTAATTTTATCATGTTGTTTAGGGCTTTCTTCCACATTAAAGTTACTAATGGAGTTACCCGTTTCTTGAGAGTAATTTGTTTTTGATTCTTTTATCCAAGTTGGTAGGTTTGAATTTTCATTCAAAGATCTGAACAAGTCAAAAGTCTGCCATTCATCAAAATGTATGTATCGAGGAGTATAACTAATTTTAGTTTGATTTAGTCTCAGATCTCCCTCGCTCAATAGGGTTCTTTGACAAGTTAAATCTCCCTCAACATCAGTATAGTTAGCTAGCGGCCAAGCCGATAAGTAGTGTTTGAATAAGTTAGCAGAACGAATTTTTTGAATGGACAGTCTCAGTCTGTTCTCGTTGATTATTTTATCTAAAGATGCTTTTTCCCTGATAAAGTTGGAGCTTACCCTAACAGTCATTGAAAAACCGCCAACTCCCTTTGGAGGCAATTTAATGTCTAAAGCAGCTATTACCATACTAAATGAAATATTATTGTATTGATTAATGTGATCTCTCAGGGTTTCGACAAAAATTTGTTGCTTTTTAGCGTATCGAATATTTGCACTATTAATCAGGCTAATTTCGACTTGAAGATTCTGAAAGAACTTTGCTGCAATATTGTATTCCCTAAGGACAATAGCAAACTGGTAAACCTTTTCCCAAAGCCTAAAAAAACGCAATATATTTTGTCCTTTAAAAAGCTGAGTTATATCAATTAATAAATCTCTATGATGGCTTTGGTGTGATCCTTGAGCTAAGGCTATTTGTTTGGACAAAAACTGAGATAAACCACCTTCACTTTCGGAAGCTTTTAAAACATTTTTTAAGTTCCTTTCATGCCCATCGTAAAGAAATTCGTTGGCGTAGCTACTTAAGTCTGTTTTACTCGATCCATCAGGTAGCAATCTATATTCACTACTTTGCTTTTGTAGTGCTTCAATAATAACATCTAGTCCTGCTGTGCTATGGTTAGAGTGATATTGATGAAGCTGAATCTTTTCTTTCTGGACTTCCAAGTTACCGAACTCTGACGTTACTCCAAATTTTTTATCTTCAATACTAATTACAGATGATAAATAATCTTCAATGAAACTTTTGACGACGTTGCTTTTTTGAAGTCTAGTCCGTTTAAAAACAAAAAGAATATCGTCAACATAACGACCGTAGTATGCTGGTCTAACAATATCAGATACCTTTCTATCAAAGTCACTTAAACACCAATTCGCCAATATCGCTGAAGATGTTAATCCTATGGGTAGACCTAAATTATTCTCACATTCTTTATGGGTATACTTTAATTGCGGCTTTATTTTATCACTGTATTTTTTGTAAATTTTTTCTAAAAGGTTAGTAAGAAATAATGCCAATTCTAGCGCTTCATCATCGACTATTAACGATTCAATTTCGGCTGTGATTTTCTGAAATTTCAAATCGATATTATAGAAATATTGTTTAATATCTATAGCTAATATAGCAACATCATCACCTTTTTCAGTTACTTGCTTAGCTGTTGAAATCGCTCCATTTCTCCAATGATTGTATTGATTAATATAACTGGTAAATACATCCTTAGAGTCACTACTACTTGAAGGATCAATTAAACTAAAGCACTTAGCTTTAAGTCTATTTCCATAACAATCTTTTGAGAGAGTATTATCAAATAGAGGGCCAACATGAAGCGTCCATAATATATCTATCAACCAAAGCTCAGCGGGTCCATCAAAAAAATAATTAACTTTACTAACTTTATATGACTCTGCACTTTTGTAATTTGTCACATAGTTAGATTCATTACTTGAACTATCATTTTCAAACCCTTTAGCAATCAACTTAAAGTCGACTTTATTTATTAACTCAGTGAGGGGGGCATTATTTGTTAATTCACCGCTAAAAATTGTTTCAGACAGTTGTTGAAACAAATTGTTGTCCATTACTGCCCTAGATTCGAAGTCGGCAACTCTTGCCTTTAAAAATAAATTAATATTTTCAAAGTAAGCATAGCTTTTTAAATACTTATAACCTGACTCAACTTTTATAGGAGTTAACATTCGATATTCCTTATCTTAAATTTTGATTCTGCGCTTGCCAGTTAACAACTGCTGCATCAGTGCTTTTTTCTCTTGTTTTAAGTCAATAAGTTGTTGCTGTAATAGCTCGATTTCTTTGTCAGCGTTTATGAGTACGGAAGCAATTTTTTGTTGTTCAGTAATGGATGGAATATGAACTTTGAAGTTACTTAATACTTCTTTTGTAATTGTCTTAATTGTTCCACCCGGAGCCTTTGTTTTTTCAATCTCAAATAGCTCCTGCATTATGAAAGCGAAAAAGACTTTATCCATAGGAACAATAAATTCTTGGAATAGCAAAACTGTTCTGTCTACGTAAGCGTCATATTGCGTTATAGCTACTCTACCAATAGACCCTTGTAACGACACAATAACCGTTTCTTTTGGAATGAATACACTCTTGCCAATTGCAGCATCGCTGATCTTGATCTTGGTATCTGATTTTAGCTTCATGTTCTTATCGATATCGTAAACTTGAATAAATGGATATCCATTAACTTCATCGACCCACTCAGGATTACCATAGGGCTGAGGAAAGCTGCCTCTTCTATATTTAGCGAGCTTTTCTAAAGTTATCTCTTCCCACTCTCCCTCAAACGGCTTGCCTGAATCATCAAGCAAACGTTTTTTACCTGTGAGCAGTTGTTGCATGAGGGCTTTTTTCTGTTGCTTGCTGTTGTCGATTAGGCGCTCGGTGGTACTAATCGCTTTATCCCAAGTGGATAGGATTTGGGCGATTTTTCTTTGTTCAAGGAGAGGGGGATAAATGGCTTTTAACTTGCGAATATCACCTAAATTTATTCTTGAAAATGTAGACCCGCCAGCCAATTTAAAAATTGTTTTTTGTGTTTCCACTGATTGCAAGTTGTAAAACAGAAATCTACTATCAGCTTCGGTTGGTTTTACTAAAACAGTATCTTGTCCAAGTACAAAAGGTTCATCACTTTCAACAAACGCTGCCACACCGACAGATTGATTTCGGCTTAATACTAAATCGCCAACGTTTACTGTGCAATGATCCATTAGAGAGCTGTATTCCTCGGTAGACACTCTTTTTGTAGGAGTAATGAGATCTAATGCGCCCCACTTTATTGTTCCGGGGGATACCAAAGGAACTCCTTCATTAACATATTTAGGTGTTCTATGCTTGCAGTCAATTACCTTAGTAACACTATCTAGGCTTTTTGTCTCCCATCCACTAGGCACCATAACCTAACTCCTTTAAGTAGCCTTCCATTTCTGCCTCAAGGGTTTGCAGTTCGTTTTTCAATTGAACGCGCTCAGTGCGCACTGCCACTAAATCAATTTCAGCTTCTTCTTCAAAGGTATCAACATAACGAGGAATATTGAGGTTAAAGTCGTTTTCTTTAATCTCATCAACACTTGCTAGGTATGAATACTTATCGGTGGTTTCACGCGTTTTGTAGGTGTCGATAACTTTTTGAATGTTCTCAGGCGTTAACTGGTTTTGGTTTTTGCCTGATTTGAACTCACGGCTGGCATCTATAAATAACACGTTGTTGTCGGCTTTTTGCTTTTTAAAGATTAATATGGCTGCGGGAATACCTGTACCAAAAAAGAGCTTTTCTGGCAGGCCAATAACGGTATCGAGCAGGTTTTCTTCAATCAGTTGTTTACGGATTTTGCCCTCACTCGATGCGCGAAATAGCACACCATGTGGCACAACTACCGCCATACGGCCTGTGTCTGGCTTTAGGGTTTCTATCATGTGGCTGATAAACGCGTAATCACCTTTGGTTTTAGGCGGCACACCACGGCGAAAACGCCCGTAAGGGTCGCTACTAGCATCGTCATGCCCCCATTTGTCCAAGCTAAACGGCGGGTTGGCGGTTACCACATCAAAGTGCAATAAGCCGTTGCCGTCTTTATCAAGCAGTAATGGGTTGCGAATGGTGTCGCCCCATTCAATACGGTGGTTGTCTTCACCGTGTAGGAACATGTTCATTTTGGCGAGTGCCCATGTAGAGCCAATGGCTTCTTGCCCAAATAAGGCGTACTTTTTAGAGCCAGAGTTTTTACGTACCATAGCGCCACATTTTAATAGCAGTGAGCCACTGCCTGTACATGGGTCACATATTTGATCGCCTTCGACTGGCTCTAAAACGGTGGCTAAAAGGGTTGAGACCTCTGGCGGGGTATAATATTCACCAGCGGTGGCACCACTGCCAGCGGCAAAGTGTTTAATAAGGTATTCATATGCATTACCGATGATGTCTAAGCTGCCTACACGCTCTGTGCTTAGGTTTAAAATATCTTTACCAAAGTCTTCTAACAAGTGGCGCAATAAATCGTTCTTTTGTTTTTCTTGACCTAAGCGGTCGGTGTTAAAGCTTATGTCTTGGAATACGTTTTTAAGCTTGCTGCCGTTGGCTTCTTCTAGTGCGTGTAGGGCTTTATCGATACGCTCACCGTTACCTGCTTCATAACGTTTTTCGTATAAATCCCAAAAGCTGGCGCCTTCAGGCAATACAAAGCGCTGCTTAGACATCATGGCGTGAATTAAATCTGGGTTATCACCATACTGAGTAATAAGCTTGTTGTATTCGTCTTTGTATACATCAGAGATGTATTTTAAAAACAGCATAGTGAGGATGAAGTCTTTATAGGTATCGGCACTGATCACACCACGAAAGGTGTCGCAAGCATTCCACACCGCTTTGTTAATATCGTCCTGATTGATTTGATTTATAGTTGTTGCCATAGTTATCTAATACCTTAATTTAGTTAATCATAAACGTCTTAATTCAGTAAATTTAATGCAATTGCATCTTGTTCTTTTTTATCGCATTCAATAAGTTGTTGTAGTTTTGTTTGTTTTTCAATAGCGCAGTTATGCATATTAGATATCAATTTTTGTTCATTAATATCTAATAATTTGATGGGCACGTTTTCTAAAACTTGCCTACGTATAATTAAATGCAGTGAACCTTCAGCTGTAATACTGAAATAGCGTTGGGCAGGAATTTGATTTAACTGCCAACAAATAAACTCCGGTTTAACTTTATCCTGATACTCAGGCTTTATCCGAATCATAAAAAAGTGTGGGGTACAGACAGTTTTGCTAGGCAAATTATCAACCAAAGCAGAAAAGTGTTTTACGCCTTTTGCAATAAACAGTACATCACCAGAGCGTAGCCAGTTTGGGTTTTTTTTACCCGGAAGTGTCGTTTTAACCATTCCATTAATAGAAATCTGCCCTGTAGATTTTGCATCCCTAACTTGAACAACATGAACATCTCCTTGTTCTTCAGCAGTAATAGCCCCTCTAAAAGGGTAGCCTGAAAGCACGTCAGCAACCTCGTAAAGCGTTGTAAACATTGGGTTGTAACCTTTTGAATAATATAAACCACTTATGTGATGCAAAAGTATGCATCAATTAGTTAAGTAAAAGCGATTTAACCATATTAATACAGAAAAAGATATTTGAAGTTTTAATTGCATTATGCCTATACTGCAATTGCGGTATGTCGATACTGCAATAAAATTTTAATGGGTTGTGTGGTTGTACTATTTTTACCCAAATCTCTTGTTTCAATAGGAAAAAAATTGGCTTACTTAAAAAAAACTAATAGTGCTGATGTAGGAGGTCTTTCAGAGGTCAGTGGGTTCCCATTAATTATTAACTCTGACTTCAGTGTCCATTGGATGTCGTTACACTATTTTTTAGAGCTGTTAAAACTAAATACTGTTTCATCAATTTCGACATATGCACTGCACATTTTAGATTTTATTAGCCAGTTAGAAGTTGAGAGAAAGCAAGTTCATGAAGTTACCGATGATTGGTTGGTGGCATATAAAAATGAAGTAATACAAAGGGGATACGAATCAAATAATACTGAAAACTATGCTTGTCAGTTATTAAGAAGTGTCGTGTCTTATTGTCATTGGTTAACAGATAATAATTTTGAGCCATATCTCTGCGGGACATCTAAATTGCATAAAGTACAAGTGACACTTACCAATAAAGGAAAGTTACAACATTCTACTTTCAAAAATAGAGCCAAAGATAAAAGGCCTATTATTGTGCCACGCAAAGACTGGATTGAAGTCATAAAAGCTTATGGACCAGTAAGGGTTGATTTGGCACAAAGGTTTGAGTTAATGATCGATTGGGCTTGTAATACAGGTTTAAGAGTACACGAAATATGTAATTTAACGATAGGACAACTACCTCTAAGAGAAACTGCAGAAAAAGCATTAGCTATAGGAAGAAATATACCCTTTGATCTAATTATAAATAAAAGCGGTAAGCCACAAAGGATTTTTTTGTCTCCAACATTAATTATCAAAACTTGGGATTACATTGAATTATATAGAGTTGTTATCATTGCCCAGCATAAAAAGAAGATAAAAAAAAAGTATAGTACTTTCCAGAGTCCTCAGGAAATATTTTTATCGAGTCAGACGGGCTCAAGTATAAATAGAAGATCTTTTTCTAACAGCATAAGGTCTGCTTTTTTGAAATCTGTAAATGCTGGTGAACTTACAGTTGATGAAAAAGTTTGGGCTCATGGGCTTAGGCATCATTTCGTAACGGTGCTACTTCAGGCCTTAGATGAGCATGGGCAAAAAAACCCTGAACAACTCGCAATTCAAAGTACTCGGCATAGCACAGTTGATTCGATGAAACCTTATTTAAGCGAACGATATAATAAAGGTTTTCAGTAATATGGCTAAAAAACTACTGAGGAGGAAGGTCGTAGTTCTTCCTGAAGCTTCAATACAGCATTTCGCAAGACCTATAGAATGGTGTCTTCACTTGGACTCAGGTGAACCTATTGATGCCAGTTACTTATCACACATTTATAAAGGCGAAATGGTTTTAGAGCAATTAGTAATTTATTTGCGGCCAAAAAGAGCCAAGAGAACTACAGCGAATAATATTTTACGATATTTAAAGTTTTTAGCATATTGCAATGGTGCTGTTGGCGCTAAATCACTTAGTGATTTTAAGATAGAGCTCAATACATCAAATACTTCGTCAGTTAATACTAAATCTCAAGTCTTTAGCTCGTGTAAAAACTTTGTAAGTTACATGATGTCTTCAGAAGCAATTCCAACAGAAGCACTGCCTAAAAACTTTATAAGCTCAGAAGCATCTGCGAAGCCTACTATTATGGCTCTTGCAGGTGAGGAAGTTAATAAGTATGCCTTGAGCCATCCAGATGAAATAGAATCTGTAATGCGGAAGTATTCTCTAGAGCGTTTAGAGGCTTCAGCACTTGCATATGGAAACTTTATCATTGGCCGTTATCACGAATTCTCATTAAGGAAAATTGAAAGTTGGTCCTCTGATTGTGGGATGGTTGATAAAATATTAGATTCAATATCAGTAAGAAAATTAAAGCAGCTTAAAACAATTGATAGTTTTAAAGAAGGCTCCAACGAATGGAGAGAAATTGGTGAAAATAAAAGAACGATTGAACTTGCATTTCAGATTTTATATTCAAAATTTGGGAGATTAATTCCCGGATCACCTTCATGGCCTTCTGGGATTTCGGATTTTTGCAAATCCCGAGGTTGGGGCTCACAACGTATCCAGTCAGCATTTTTTACTAGCGCTTATAATTTACAATACTTTTTAGTAGCAGCTTTATCACATAAAACTCTTGCCCCTAATGTTGATAGCGTTGCATTTTACAGTTATTTAGACACTGTAAAACCAGCTACTGATAGAGGAAAAGTTAATATCCACTTTGGGAAAAAGAGAGGCGCTTCGATCAATAAAGTTTTATCTAGAAAAGATCATCTATGCAGAGTTCTTTTTGCGTATCAGGAACGATTAAAGAGGTTATTACAAGAAGTACCTAATGGTGATTTGTGGTTGAATAAAGAGCAATGTGAGTTGTTTATTCACTATACAAAGGCACCCAAAGCAGGTGCTCATACTATTAGAACTTTCGATAGGTCAAGTACTTCAGATATGGTCAGAAGAGTTACTAAAGAACTAGCAAAAGAATCTCCAGAGTTTTTAATCTTTGTCAAAAAACTAACTGGTGAATGCTTTAGGCCAACGATTGCTGCAATTGAAATGTTATCAGGGAGTTCTTTAGGGGAGTTAAGTAAAACATTAAATCATAAGAACCTTTCCACTACGGATAGCTATGGCATTAGAGTAGAAACTCAGGCTTTGTTAAGTGAGAAATTGAAAAATTTCCAAACCTTCTTATTGAAAAGTAGAAGTCCAGAGCTTCCTGATACAGGAAATGGTTATCAATGTGGAAAAGTACAAAAACCAAAAGTTAAATGTGAAGGGCTTGATTTATGCTTTCAGTGTGACGCCAAAAAAGTTGTACTTAAAGACCTAAAGTTGATTGCCGAATGGATAGCATATTCAGATTTTATAAAAGCGAATGAACTCCGATTAAAATTTAATAACCCGCAGCGTTGGGAAAGCTATTGGGTGTATAGGTTAGTTGAATATGAGGACTTACTCTCGAAGTGTACAAAAGCGGAGTTACGATTAGCGAAAGAAAGAGCTAAAACTATAATTTTACCTTTTATGGATTGAGTATGAAGCTATTAAAAAAGAATACAAGTGAACAATCGAATCAAGGATTTAATACTGGGGTAGAGTTAACTGGAAAGCTCAATTTTTGGTGGATAGAGAGTAATAACGAACATGTTTGGTATTTGAGAAAAGATAATCATACTGCACCATCTTCATTTACTCTCAATTGGGAGCCTCAAACGTTTTTTGCAGCAGGGCAGGATATTTCTAGTTGGTTCTATTGGAAATTATACGCTCAGAAATTAGTTATAACCATTATGGAATCAGATAAAACAAATGATCTTAAGCCCATCACACTATGTACCTATGGACGGCAGGTACGTGAGATATGCGAGTATTTTTGTTTTGTAAATAGGTTACATAACATTCAAGATGTAAAGAAAGTCCATGTTGAGAGCTATGAGCAGTACATTTTAGGTTTAAAAATTAACTCTTCATCAATTGAAACTAAGCTTTATATTTTAAACTTAATGTGGATTCTGAATGAAGATGTTGGCACTGGATTAAATTTTCTTCCCTATCATGCTGGCACAATAAAAAAAATTAGTAAAAAGCTAGGAAAGAGGGGGAAACATACCGAGACAATTCCACCCAAGGAATTTTTTCGAATATTGGATTGTTCAATATCAGAAGTTGAAAACTCTAAACCTTGGTTATTAAAGCTAGATTCGTATATTCAAATGAAGGCTAAATATCCAAATAAAGTGTCTAGAGCTTATATGAAGAGATATAGCGAATCATCTAATATTCTTTTAAAAAAAATAGAAGTTATTTATGCATCTGCAATTGTAGTCCTTTTCTCATTGACTGCTATGCGCAAGCATGAAGCCACAGTATTAAGGTATGACGATGTATTGTATATGCTGGAAAATGATTCTGATCTAGTTGGCAGAGTCCATAAAACATCTAAAACAGAAACTGGCAAAGAAACGAAAAGACCCCTTCCGGAAGAAGGAAGAAATGCTCTCCATGTTATTTGTGAGCTTTCAAAATATACAAGAGCTAAAGATCAGGATGATGAAAGGCTTCTTCTAAGACTTCCCTATAAACATAGTGTCTCTCCACTAAATAATTCACATAATTATCTAACTACCAATGTTCTGTATAAATTGTACGACAATTTAGTAAATCATCTTGGTCTTGATTATAAACTTAGGCCCCACATGCTTCGAAAAGCATTCGCTATGATTTGGTGTTGGAGATATGAGATTGGGGATCTCGAATATCTATCTAAATTTCTTTTTCATAATAGCTATGAATTTACAAAAGCATACATTGAGGATGCTGACACGTATAAATTCTTACCTGAGCAGACTCAGCAATACACTCATGAAATTTTTGAACAAGCTTTATCTGGTAAAACTATAATTAAAGGCGCAGCTGGAAAATTGATAAGTAAATATCAACAGTTATTAGCTCATAAAGTTCAAGTGTTAGATGCAAACACCCTCGACATATTTATAAAAAAACTCCTGAGTAAATTCAATTACCAAGTTACACCTAATGCTGATGGATATTGTTTTATGAGTGACAGCCGTAGTTCGAGAGCTAAGTGTTCGACAAATGGTAGAGATGCAGATTATACAAATCGTAGCGAAAAGCATTGCTTCACATGCCAAAATTTTGGAGTGTCGGAAGCTAATGTTAGTTATTGGGAAAGAAGAAAAGAGGCCCACCTAAACGTGAGTAAAAATACTAAAGATCAATTATTATTCAAAGCTGCTTCTGAAGGCGTTAAAAGGGCTGAAAGTGTAATTAAAATGTTTGAGGTTCAATAATATGAAAAGAGCTAGCTCAGAGGAATTCAAAATTGCGATCCGAGAATCTATATCTGGCTTAATCGCAAAGGGAGAAGTAATTACAAAAACGGCAGTAATTAGTAACGCAAAGCTAAATAACGGCTCACATGTTGGTAAAAGTACACTTTATAAAAAAAATAGTTCAAATGAATTTGTGCATGCAGCCTTATTGCAGGAGATAGATGTTGCGATTGCATCACAAAAAAAAAGCTTAGGAAAGCCTTCCTATAATGATAAAATTTCTGATCTAAAGAATGAAATAGCTAAACTCAATAAAGAAAATAAGAGATTGGTCGATCAAGTTGTATCTCAAGAAAGCAGAATAATATCATCGCTTAGGCAAAGTGATTTGGAAAGCGAGATGGTAAGCTCGTTTGAAGGTGAGGTTTTTGTTCTTCAAAGTATATTAACGAGATTGAATCCAAGATACAAAGGTTTTATTGGCTCTATACAAAGTTATGAATTGAAGTTTCGTAGTACCCACCACTTATCTTATTTAAGTCAGAGGATTGATAGAGTCGTTGCGGACATTAAACACTATACTATTTTCCCTAATCTAGTAGATAAATAGTATAGTGCAAGCAGTAGTATAGTAAGAGTAGTGGTATAATCGCTGCATACATTGAATTTAAAAAGGTTGAGGAGAAGTATATGAGTCGTGGGGTGAACAAAGTAATTTTGGTTGGTAATTTAGGGCAAGATCCTGAAGTTCGTTATATGCCTAACGGTAACGGTGTAGCAAATATTACCTTAGCAACTTCGGATAGCTATAAAGATAAAAACACTGGCCAAATGGTTGATAAAACTGAGTGGCATCGTGTTGTATTCTTTGGCAAATTAGCAGAAATTGTTGGTGAATATTGTCGTAAAGGATCACAAATTTATGTTGAAGGTAAGCTTCAAACACGTAAATGGACCGATCAACAAGGCCAAGAAAAATACACTACAGAAATAGTTGTAGATGGCTTTACTGGTCAAATGCAAATGCTTGGCGCACGCGGTGGCGATCAGCAAAGCGGTGGTTATCAAGGTAATCAAGGCGGCCAACAAAGTGGTGGTTACCAAGGTAATCAGCCGCAAGGTGGTCAACAAAGCGGTGGTTACGGTCAAAATAACCAAGGTCAAGGCGCACAGCAAGGTGGCTATAATCCACAGCAACAAGCCGCACCAGCAGCACAACAAAAACCGGCTCCAGCACCACAGCAGCAAAGTAATCAATATCAGCCGCAAGGTGGTTATGCACCACAGCAAAAAAGTGCCCCACAACAGCAAGGTGGCTTCGCTCCTAAACCGCAAAATGCCCCGCAAGGTGGTGCATCAAACCCAATGGAACCGACCATTGATTTTGACGATGATATCCCGTTCTAGTGTCCCAACCTTTACAGTGTAAAGATGTATTATAGAAAAGCCCCGTTCATACGGGGCTTTTTGCTATTTTTAGTGTAATTTTCTTCTTGTGATTAATTTTTGACCATGTTATGAATATACCAAGGTCAAAGTGTAAAGAGCAAGGTCATGCAATTACGTAAAGTTAGGAAAGATGGAATTAACGAAGTTGGATGCTTGGTCGTTGATGAGTTAGGTGCTCCCATTGACAGGATCTGTCGTTACACGCTTATCGAGAATTGCAGGGCGCGCTGATAGCACGCAAGAGAATATTACTCGGCACATCATTCATATTGAACGCTGGGCAGAACAACTTGATATTAATTTGGAGGAAGAAGTAGCAATTCGAGGTTTAGTCCAAGGAGAATTGTTTACCTCCCTTATTCGTCATCTAGAGAGCTATTCTGAAAAACCAAGAACTATCAATGAATATCGTCATTAAGCAATAAAATGAAATAGTATTAGTAAGCATGTTAAATTATGGTGAAATTTACATTATCTTTAATTGATATATATATCGTTAACACTTACCATTAAAAGACTTTTACCTTGATTGCACAATGAGAAACATGAAAACTAATATCTTATTTTTATTTCTTGTTTTTCTATTTTTGAGTCCAATTTCAAACGCTCAATCTTCTTCAAATGTTACTCATGTTTTATTTATAAATTCAACAAACCAAGATATGCCTTGGCACAAAAGTGTTGATTCTGGACTGCGTAAAAAACTTATAGAACGTTCTTTTAGTTATGAGCTCTTCGTTGAAAATATGGATGTAAACCGCTTTGATGAAGCAAATCAAAAACAGTTAATGAAGGACTACCTTAAGCAAAAATATAAAAATAAGCACATAGATATCATTGTTACTCAGTCGCCTTCTGCAGCTGTACTTTTATCGCAATTAGATGATTTTTTTATAAATGCTCCAAGAATATATTTAGAACCAGGCGCTCAATTTAGTTTACCTGAAAGCACCAATGGAGCAGTGATCCAAGCTAAATTAGACTACGCGCAAGCAACAGCAAGCGCTGTTAATTTAATGAAGCCTAAAAAATTAATCGTTATATTAGATACAAAAAATGATATTGGGATGAGCTTTTATCGAGGGCTATTTTCGGTTATTAACCGTGACTTTTCGTATTTAGACGTAGAAAAGTGGTTTGATCTTTCAATGCCAGAGCTACTCACTAGAATAAAAAATGCGCCAGATGATTCAATTATATTGTTTACACCCATTTTCAGGTATTACGATAATAAATCTCTTAGCCCTTATCAGCTAGTAGAGCGATTAGCTGAAGCAAGTTCAGCGCCCGTTTTTAGTTATTGGGAGGTACTATTAGGTTCAGGTGTTGTTGGTGGGTATGTGTTGTCGGGTGAAAAAATAGGCGCACGTATTGCCGATTCGATAATTTTATACAATGAAAATAAAAGCCTAAGTGCAATCAGTGGTGAAGAACTGAGTGTTTATGCTTACGATTGGCGTCAATTAAACAAGTTCGATATAGCTTCACAAAGCTTGCCAGAAAAGTCGATTATATCTTATTACGAGCCAACCTATTTTGAGCAAAATAAAACATTGATTTACAGCGCTACTGCGATTATCTGTATTCTTAGCAGCTTTTTAGTTTTCGTATTGTTTTTAAATCAACGCCGCATCCAACTTTTAAAAGAGCTTGATGAAGAAAAGCAAAGATTAGAGTCTCGCGTTGAACAGCGTACTGAAGAACTGTTGCAAGCCAAAGATGAGGCTGAAAAGCTGACATCCGCTAAGTCTGAATTTTTAGCAAATATGAGTCATGAAATTAGAACGCCTATGAGTGGGATTATTGGCTTAACCAACATTTTGCTAGAAAAAGGTTTGCCTAGGGAATATGAGCATTATTTAAATAAAATTAAATATTCTTCAGATCAACTCCTTGTAGTTATTAACGATATTTTAGATTTTTCAAAAATTGAGTCTGGAAACATTAACCTTGAAGAATTTCCTTTTTCTGTAAATTCGGTTGTTGACTACATCAAAGCAACTTTTGATGAGCTAGCTCAAAGCAAAGGGATCACATTTGATATTGTCATTGGTGAAGAGGTCAAACTTAATTTAATTGGTGATGTAGTTCGAATAAACCAAGTACTGCTAAATTTATGCTCTAACGCAATTAAATTTACTACACAGGGCTTTGTATCGGTATTAATAGAATCAAAAAGATCATTAGCCGATCCTAAGAGTGTTTGTTTGTATTTTATTGTTAAAGATTCAGGTATTGGCATTGCCGAGCAAAGCCTTGCCGATTTATTTGAATCTTTTACTCAAGCTGACAGCTCTACAACTAGGAAGTTTGGCGGCACAGGTTTAGGCTTAACTATAAGTAAGCGTTTATGCCAATCGATGGGGGGAGATATAACTGTAAAAAGCACTCAAGGTGTAGGTAGTGAATTTATAGCTTCAATTAAGGTGAAACTGAATAACCAAGCGTTAATTGATGATACTCCTAACCTAACTTTTACTGATGCGTTTGAAGTACTAATTGTAGATGATAATGAAGATGATCTTAAGGTAATTGAAAATCAGCTAACGGCTATGGGGTTAGCATGTATGGCCTGTCAATCTGCTAAACAAGCTATTGATATTATTGAACACAATAAAGAGAAATTTAAAGTTATTATTGTCGACTGGGCAATGTCATCAATGAGTAGCGAAACTTTTTTAATACGCATTTTTAATATTAACCCTCAACTTTATGCCAACACTATTGTGCTTATAATGAGTGACGAAAGTTTACTAAATAATGGAGCCAAAAAAGTAAGTATAAAAACTATTTTGCAGAAACCTGTATACACGAGTGTTTTGTATGAGGCGATTGAAAGTAAAGTAGTAGGCTCTCTGAATGAAGTGCCTGTGGTAAATGCAGTAAGTGAAAAGTCGCTAGCAGGTATCAAAATATTAGTTGTGGAAGATAACTCGATCAATAAACTAATAGTTACAAACATACTAGAAAATGCGGATGCTCAAATTTATTTGGTCGACAATGGACTAGAATGTATTCAAGCCGTGAAATCGCAATCGTACGATATTATTTTGATGGATATTCATATGCCTATTATGGATGGGGTTGAGGCAAGTAAAATTATTCGTAACGATAGTGATAAAGCAATCGCAAATATTCCAATAATTGCTTTAACAGCTAATGTTATGAAAGATGATATTACACGATACTTATCCATTGGCATGAACGCCCATGTTGCAAAGCCTATTAAAGCGCAAAATCTACGTGAAACTATAATCCGCTGTTTAAATAAATAGCTGAGCCATTAAAGGGATTTAATAATTATCCATATTAAGTACCTATCGTAATGTCTCCCGTTGCTGAACCTATTTTGGATAACTTAAAAAGACAATTCATAAAATAGAATTTTCCTCACCGGTTGCTATATGAAATCTCATACATCCTTTTCCCATATGTTTATTTCAGCAAAGGTTGAATTATCAATGTCAGAAGTTAGTGAGTTGGGCACTATAAACAAAGCACACAGCTTCGCTGCACATAGTACAAGCAAAACGCGCTTAAGCTTGAGGATTCAATTTAATCTATTTATAAAATAAAGGGCATAGTTGTTTGTTTGTGTAAGTTCTCGTTTATCTGAGTGTTTTTTGTTTAGCACTATTAATAAACGTTTAAACTTAGTTTATAGCCTTGTACTTCTATAGATATTGAACAACACTTTAGTTAATAATTTAACGAGTGGCAGGCTATGCAAAAGAGTAAAATCTGGCTTTTCAAGTACTTCAAAGGTATCTCTTTTGTCTTATTTTTAATGATACTTATTAGTTTTAATTTTATTTTAAATGATGCATTACATCAAAAAGTTCATGCTTCTGGTCAGCAGTTCGTTAAACACGTTTACGAGCTGAATTTATCTGCTTCTATAAACAATGAAGTGTTGGCTGCATTGGCTAAAAGTGAAGGTTTTATGTTGGAAGTGCCAAAGCCTGCAGAGCATTTTAAGCATTTAGTGAATATAGAGCGCGAAGTTTTTTCTTACAAAACATTAAATTTGAGCCTTTATCACTATCCAGTGTGGGTAACACAAAGCTACTTATTTATATTTTTGAATCTGATTATATTAGGCGCTGCTAATTGGTCTTATCGCTGGTGGAGCCTGTTAAAAGTAAACCGTAAAGTAATGCTTAAAAATACAGTTATACAGCCGACTAAAATTATTCAACAAAGGTATAAAAATACTCAACTAATCGAACAGGCAAAAAAATGTGATTTAAGTTCTTTGTATGGAGTTAATACTGCATCACATAACTTATTTTTACTTATTGAGTGTGATTGTAGCTATGATAAAAAAACGGATATAGAAGCCAATTTTAAAGTCTTAATTACTAAAAAATTAGCCGAACTTAAAGGTGTGTCGGTAAAAATACTAAACTCTAATTACTTAGCGGTTACCTTACCAAACATTTCTATTAGCGAGTTGAATAGCTACGTTGAAAAGCTTCATAAAAATGTGTTTTTAATATGTCAAAATCATCAAAAAAATATTACTCATAAAAATATTAAAATAGGTGCGTGTGATTATCAATTAGGCGCTGATCAAGTGGCGGTTTATAAGCTAGCAAAATCAGCACTCGCGCTATCACAAAGCAGCCTATTGCAGCATTGCCACCGTTTAACGTTAAATCACTGCCAAGAAAAACACCTCTCTAGCAAACAGGTTATAGAAAACATTAAAAAGAATAAATTTATATTATTCTTTCAGCCTGTATTTGAACTCTCTAGTGGAGATATCCTGCAGCATGAAGCTCTTATTCGGGTTAGGCATAGCCAACTTGGTTTACTGGCCGCTCGTTATTTTATTAAGCAGGTTTATAGTGATCAAGACGCTTTAATATTAGATAAAGCTGTAATAACACAAGTCAAAAAGCTAATGCTCAGTGAGTCTTCGGCTTTAACAGTTAGTGTAAATCTACACCCTAAAAATTGGTTTAATACTGTATTTTGGGAGTGGTTAGCCAATCAAATGGCAGAGCTTAAGTTAAATACTAAATTACAATTTGAAATAAGTGAGGCAGAATTTTTTACTCATAGAGAGTCGATAACTAATGCACTCAATGTTATTAAAAAAGGGCATTCACATATTGTGATTGATAATGTAAAAAGCAGTGAGAAAGTAGCCATGCTAGTTGATTATAACCAAGTATGTGGGCTTAAGTTATCTTACGAACTGGTTCATTTATTAGATGAAAAAACTCAAAGTCAAAAGAAAATAAAAAGGATAGTCGAAGCCGCTAGTCTTTTAAATCTACCCGTATACGCGGTGGGCGTAGAGACTCAAAAAGAGCTACTTACGCTTACCAAATTGGGAGTGGTAGGAGCTCAAGGTTTTTACTTTTCAGAGCCACTTCAAGAGTTTACGCAAGCGGTATTTAATTAAGGTCTAGATTAACCCTCTATATTTAAGCCCATTTAAGCCTTGAAGCCCGCCAGTATGAACAGCAATAATTTTACTCCCAGATGGGAAATAATCTTGCTCAATGAGTTGCCACAATGCATACATCATTTTTCCGCTATAAATAGGCTCAAGCGGTAGGTTGTGTGTGCGGCCTATATCTTGGCAGAACTGCCATAACTCAGGTGAAAATTTTCCATAACCACCACCATGAAACTCTGTGAGTAACTGCCAGTTAGTTTGATTATTAGCTTTAGCGCTCAGCTTTTTTATTTCTTCATTTAAATAATCAGCTTGTTTTAATACCGCTATACCAATAACTTGTGTTGTTGAAGCACTGCCTTCTATTAGTCCAGCAAGTGTGCCACCACTACCTGTAGGACAAACTAAGTAGCTATGTTCGGGTAAGCTTTGTACTAATTCTTTACACCCTAATAAAGCATGTTCATTTGTACCACCTTCAGGGATGATATAAGCGTTTGGAAAACGCTCTTGTAGAGCATTAAGGTATTCGGTGGCGTGACGTTTTCGATATTCTATACGATTAACAACATGTAGGTTCATACCACAATGTTTTGCAAACTGAATTGTCGGATTGTTGTTATCAAGTTCTGGTCCGCGGATAATCGCGTGAGTTTTTATATTAAATTCTTTTCCCGCAGCTGCGCAGGCGTGAATATGGTTTGAAAACGCACCACCAAAAGTCAGAAGCTCTGTTTTATTTATCTTTTGCATATACGCTAAATTGTATTTTAATTTACGCCATTTATTGCCACTTATTAGCGGATGGAGTAAATCATCACGTTTTATACCTAAACAAATATTTCTCTTTTTTAGAAACGAGCTATCTAATTGTTGAATATAGTTATTTTCATCTATTTTGAATTTTTCACGCATTTTATTGGTTTTCAATTTGGCAAAGTAGTTAAAATGTACGACACTTATTTCATACTCAATTAACAATAGTAGCTATATGAAAGAAAAGCTGTTTTCATGGTTAAATCGTAGTTTAGATCCAAATACAGCTATTGGTGTTGCAACTTACGCAGATACTGTTAACGCGGTATGTTTAAAAAAACAACGCGACCAATGGATGGTTCACAGTTCTCACAGTGTAAATGTGTCTGAGCAAACCGATTATACCGCTGCAATTGTTGCTTGTACAAATGAGGTGTCTACTGATATTTGTGCAGTTAATTTAGTCATACCGCACTACTTTTATCAAATAGTGCAAATGGATAAACCAAACCTTAGTGATGAAGAAATCATTCAGTCGCTGCCTTGGACTACAAAAGATTTAGTTGATATAGCTTCTGAAAACATTGTAGCTGACTTTATCGATTATCCAATAACGTTACCAATGCAAAGCAGCAAAATGAATGTATTTATTACCAATAAGCTGCAGCTACTTCCGTTTATAGACAGTTTTGAACAAACTAAACCAGTTTTGCGTGCAATGACCTCTGAAGAAATGGTTTTAGTAACTTTATTTGGCTCATACAAAGAGGCGCATATGCTGATTGTGCAGCATGCTAATCATGAACCTCGAATCTTAATTATTCGTGATGGACAATTAGTATTAGCTAGGCGATTAAATGGTTTTTTAGGTATTTCAGACAAGGATCAAAACCAAGAACTAGTAGAGGCGTTAGGGTTAGAAATTCAGCGTTCGATGGACTTTTTTGAAAGCCAGCTCAAGCAACCGCCAATTCGCAGCATACAGCTACAGTGCGATGATTTATCTTCATTAACTCTTAGAGCCGGTCTTGCAGAGTTTTTACAAGTAAAAGTTGTAGATTTTGCGCCTAACTTAGAATTAGCGCAGCAATTAGAGCCAAACTTTTATTATGCGCTCGGAGCAGCCTATCAATTAACAGATCCGGAGTCTGTGCTATGAAAACCCGGATTAATTTTTATCAAAAAACCTTACGAGTACGCCGAGACCCAGTCCCTTTATCGGGAATGATTACACTGTGGTTAGGTGCGCTATTAATTATTGCAATCACGTGGGCTTTTTACAGTTATAAAACTTATTCAAGTGAGCTTGATTTAGAACAAAAAAAGAAATATCTCAAACAAGGAAAAGCTCAGTTAGAAGTTGTAAAACAGCAGCTAGCAGAGAAGCAAAATAAAACAATTTTTATTAATGAGCTAAAAACACTTCAGCAAGAGGTTTTGCATAAGCAGCAAATATTTAGTTATTTAGAGCAAAGCTCAGATCAATCCGCAACCGACTATGCGCAGGTTATGCAAGATTTAGCCAAGTATCACGAGCCTAATATCTGGCTTACCCATATTAAATTTGTAGGGCAAAGTGTCACGTTTCAAGGGCAAGTATCGCAGTCAAAATTTTTACCTATGTGGTTTAATAATTTAAAGCAGTCACCTTTTTTTATTGATAAAGAATTTTCAGTTTTAGAACTGTCAACAAAAGATGGTCTGAGTGAATTTAATGTGGCGACCGACCTTGCTGATAAAGGCGCTAAACCATGAACAACAAGAAAGACAAAGGTTGGCCTATTTGGGCAAAGTATCGAGCTCAATTTGCATCGCTGCAAAAGCGTGAGAAGTATTCCACTGTATTTGTAGGCTTATTCATGGTGATTTACCTCGGCCTGTGGTTTGTTATTTTTCCACAGCAAGATGAAGTTGCTCATATTCGCTCTGAACAAAATGCAGCATTGCAGGAGTTACAGCAGATAAATGCGCAACTCTCCATGTTAAATCAAGCACTAAACTACGACTACACTAAGGTTTTACGCAGTCAAATTGCACAAACCAGAGATGAGTTAGCAGAAATAAATAATCAACTTAATAGTTTTAGCCAAGGCTTTGTAGCGGCTAAAAATGTACCTGCCGTTTTAAAAGATTTGCTCGTAGATAGTAGCGACGTAAAAGTGAGTAGCTTTAATGTCAAACCAGCACAGGCTATCGATGTAGAAAAACTAGGTGAACATGATACGCAAACATTATTTTTTGAGCATCAGATGGTCGTTACTTTAGAAGGTAGCTACTTTAGCTTACAAAAATATTTAGCCGCATTAAAAAATAATCAAGATAAGTTATTAATACAGGAGTTTAGTTATCAGGTACTAGAGTACCCTCAAGCTGAATTAACTTTACAAATTGCTACAGTGAGCGCTAATGAAAAATTTATCGCATTATAATTTATGTTTTTTATTACTTTTGTTCACTTTCGCACCCAGTGCATTAGCGCAATTACGCGATCCTACTCAACCAAATATGTATGTAAATAACAACAAGAGTGTAACTCAAAACACAGAACTTAAATTGCAATCTATTATTAAAAACAGTACAGCATTTAAGGCCATTATTTCAGGCCATATTTATCGAGTCGGTGATGCTGTAGACGATTTTCGGGTGCTAAGCATTAACTCAAAACAGGTTGTGTTAGCAAATGATGATAAACAAATAAAATTAGAATTATATGACTATGAAATTAAAAAATAATTTATCTCATCCGTGGCTTGTTCTTCTATTGTTACCTACATTTTTAACTGCGTGCCATAGCTTTAAACCAGGTAAAGAGGTTAAAACTCATATAGAACAAGAGCTGGCTGAAAAGCCTGTAGATACTAAAGCGATTGCGCCTTTACAGATGCCGAGTGAGCTTACCCAAAGCCTACTATCATCAATAAATAATGAGCAAACTATAAGTGATGATTTATCTATAAAGCGTTTTGATGTAGCCGCTAATGACGTTGAAATAGGCGCCTTTTTTGCAGGCTTAACAGACGATACGCCTTTTAGTGTTGCTGTGCATCCTGAGGTAAATGGCACAATTAGTTTAAATCTTAAAAGCGTTACTTTTAATGAAGTCATTGCTGTTATTAAGCGTATGTATCCTTTAGATATTGTTAATGAAGGACGAATAGTACAAGTACTGCCAGCCAAAATGCGCACAGAAACAATACCTGTAAATTATTTAATGATGCAGCGCCATGGTCAGTCTACAGTGAGTGTGGTTGCTGGTGGGGTTAGTCAATTTGCACAAAGTGGCAGTAGTTCGAATGGTTCAAGTTCAGGTAGTAGTAACCAGCAAAATAATGAGTTTGGCGGCGATAATCAAAGCTTAGATTTAAACGGTTCTCGAATCCAAACAATTAATAAAAATGATTTTTGGCAAGAATTAGAAGTTGCTCTTAAGTCCTTAATTGGCGCAAGCGATGGGCGCTATGTTGTTGCAAGCCCACAAGCTAGTTTGGTAACCGTAAATGCATTACCAAGCGAAATTAGTCAGCTAAAAGAGTTTTTGCGTCAAAGCCAAGAAAACCTGCAACGCCAAGTTATTCTAGAAGCAAAAATAATAGAAGTAACTTTAAAAGATGAGTACCAACAGGGAGTTAACTGGGAGCGTATAGCGAGTGGTTTAGAAGGCGGTATTTCGTTTGCTACAACACCGGGTTCTACTATTAGTAATAGTATTTCAGCCGCAATTGGTGGAGCGTCATCGCTAACCATTCAAAAAGGAGACTTTAACGGGGTTATTAATTTGCTTGAAACGCAAGGTGATGTGCAAATGCTATCTAACCCTCGAGTTACCGCTACAAACAATCAAAAAGCAGTTATAAAAGTAGGGCAAGACGAATATTTTGTTACTAATGTATCAAGTACGACGGTAACGGGTACTGCTACAACGACCTCGCCTGAAATTGATTTAACGCCGTTCTTTTCTGGTATTGCCCTTGATGTAACGCCGCAAATTGACAAGTACGGCTCAGTTATTTTGCATGTTCACCCTTCAGTAACTGAAACAGAAGAGCAGCTAAAAGTAATTACATTAGACGATCAACGTTTTGAGTTGCCTCTAGCACAAAGTAACATTCGAGAATCAGATACTGTTATTCGCGCTCAAAGTGGCGAAATAGTGGTTATTGGTGGTTTGATGCAAACGTCAACACAGGATGAAGAATCAAAAACCCCCGTGTTGGGTGATATCCCACTATTTGGCAATTTATTTAAAAGTATTCGTAAACGCCAAGAGAAAAAAGAACTGATTATTCTAATCAAACCAACGGTTGTTATGCCAGATACTTGGAAAAAACAACAAGGTGAAAGCCGTCAGCTTTTAAAAACATGGTATGAAAACTAACTATGTATTTAAGCTTTTTTAATTTAAGTGAAATGCCTTTCACGTTAACCCCTAACACAGAGTTTTTTTGTGCACTTGAACCGCACCATGAAGCGATGCAAGTGTTAACAACAGCTATTGAAATGGGTGAAGGGTTTATTAAAGTCACTGGTGAAGTTGGGACTGGTAAAACGCTACTTTGTAGAAAGCTATTAAACCAACTTGAGCCAGATTACATTGTGGCTTATTTACCTAACTCTTATTTAAGCCCAGAAGAGCTTAGATGGGCGATTGCCATTGAGCTGGGTATGGATGTAGATAAAGCATTAGATCAGCAAGCACTAGGGCAGCTTATAAATCATCACTTACTCGACTTACAAGAAGATAATGAGCGTGTAGTGCTCTTGATAGATGAGGCGCAATGCTTGAGTTGGGAGACTCTAGAGGCGCTGAGATTATTTACAAACTTAGAAACAGAAAGTGAAAAACTAATTCAAGTTGTGTTATTTGGGCAACCTGAACTTGATGAAAAGCTGGCAAACAACAAAGTAAGGCAATTACGCCAACGTATCAGTTTTTCGTATAAATTACGGGCGATGACTGGCGCTGAGGTTGTTTATTATATTAATCACCGCTTACAAGTTGCAGGGTTTAATAGGCCTCCTTTATTTAATAATAGTATGGGGCTCAAAATTGCTAGAGCTAGCCGTGGAATTCCTAGGTTAGTTAATATTTTATGCCACAAAGCACTATTACAAGCTTACGGTGAAGGGTTAAATATAATAACAAATCGCCATATTCAACTTGCCATAAAAGATACCGAAGACTGCGCAAAGTATCGAACCGGACAATATTGGAGCTACAGTGCTTTAATGTTTAGTGTTTTAGCTATTGCTGCCATATGGGTATGGAGGCAGTTGTTATGAGCGTTATAAATAATATGCTTAAAAATATTGAG
Organism: Pseudoalteromonas sp. SR43-5; assembly: GCF_014163835.1. Classification (NCBI taxonomy): domain Bacteria; kingdom Pseudomonadati; phylum Pseudomonadota; class Gammaproteobacteria; order Alteromonadales; family Pseudoalteromonadaceae; genus Pseudoalteromonas; species Pseudoalteromonas sp. SR43-5. The sequence continues at coordinate 296,776 of NZ_JACJEA010000001.1, read as the reverse complement.
CAACGAGAAGCTAAACAAGTAAGTATTCAAGAAGGTATAAGTTTAAAGCCGATATATGATGTAAAAAATATTGCATTTAAAGCCGTAATTTTACTTATTATGCTAAGTGTCATTTTTTTAGCATACCTATATTTACCGACCGCCGACAAAAAAGAGACTCAACGTGAGTCTGTGTTACCACAGCAAAAAATGGTCGCGGTTCTAAGCTCTAATTTATCTGATTATCAAGATGAAAAAAGCAATGTAGAACCTTTAGTTGAGCAAGATGTTGTGAAAACGGTTGTGCAAGTTGAGCAAATAAAACCAGAAGTGAATGATTTAGCTGAATCCAAGTTGAGTGAAGCAACATTACTGGTTTCTCAACCAACGGCTGAGCCAGTTGTAATTGCCGAGGTTAAACAAGGCCCTGCACTAGCTAAAGATAATGTACTGGTAACTAGCGAAGCTATTGTCAGCAAACCAAAAATTACTCCAATGATTAAAACTAAGTCTCAAAATACTATGACTAAAAGCGTGGCAGAAGCTAAGTCGCCACAGGCTTTATTGATTGAGCAATTAGCCGCAGCTAAACAAGCAATACAGTTTGGCTTATACAATGAAGCCATTAGTGATTTAAATATTATTTTAGCGCAATTGCCTTTGCACGTTGAAGCTCGAAATTTACTCGCTGCAACTTACTTTAAACAACAAGATATAAATTCTGCGCAACAGGTTTTGCAAGCAGGTATTCGCCAAAACCCTAACGTACTTGAATGGCGTGTAATGCTAAGCAAAATACTTATTATGCAACAACAGTATGAAGGAGTATTGCTGCTTTTAAGTGATGAATTTGAGGCTCAAGCGAATCTTGATTTTTGGGTGCTACAAGGTACTGCTGCGCAAAGTGCGAGTAAGCACCATAAAGCACTTGAAAGCTTTAAACATCTTACACAACTACAGCCTAGTCAAGCTAAGTGGTGGCTGGCACTTGCAACCTCAAAAGATGCATTAGGAGAGTACCTCGATGCTAAACAGCTTTACAAAGTGGCTCTAGATTTAGGTGGATTAAATACAGCTATGACGCAGCATGCATTACAGCGTTTAGTTACGCTAAAGGAGGCCGTATGAGACCTAGTTTAAAAATGCGCTTAGGCGATTTACTTGTTCATGAGCACATGATCACCGAAGCGCAACTAAGCGAAGCGCTAAACGTTCAAGCTGCGACGGGTCGTAAATTAGGTTCGACGCTTATTACACTTGAGTTTATTAGTGAACCACAACTATTACGTTTTTTAGCGCAGCAATTACAAGTACCTTTTTTAGATATATCACAGCGAAAAATATCAGCTGATGTATCTAAGCTTTTATCTGAGGTTTATGCACGTCGCTACAGAGCATTAGTAATTGAAGACAATGGTGACTCTGTTTTAGTCGGGATGAGCGATCCTGCTGATCTAAGGGGGCTTGATCAACTTGCAACTATGCTTGCTCCAAAACGAATAGATTTAGCTGTTGTACAAGAAAGTCAAATAATGGCTGCGTTTGACAACGTATATCGTCGTACAGATGAAATTACTAACTTTGCAGCACAACTCCATGAAGAATATCAAGACGTAGAAGAGTTTGATTTAAACTCTTTAGGTGATGAAACATCTGATGCAACCGTTGTAAAGCTACTGCAATCAATATTTGAAGATGCTGTGCAAGTTCGCGCATCTGATATTCACATTGAGCCTGATGAAGGTTTGCTTCGCATTCGTCAACGTGTAGATGGCATATTACAAGAGCACACTCTTAACCAAGTAAAAATAGCATCGGCACTCGTGCTACGTTTAAAGCTTATGTCGGGATTAGATATATCTGAAAAACGCCTCCCTCAGGATGGTCGCTTTAATATAAAAGTGCGCAGCCATAGTATTGATGTGCGCCTATCTACTATGCCCGTTCAGCATGGCGAATCAGTTGTAATGCGTTTGCTTGATCAATCAGCCGGATTATTATCGTTAGATGAGACAGGCATGCCAGTACACATATTAAAACGTGTACGCAGCATTATAAAACGTCCGCATGGCATGGTTTTAGTTACTGGGCCAACAGGCTCGGGTAAAACAACCACACTATACGGTGCATTAAGTGAGTTAAACCAACAAGAAAGTAAAATTATTACAGTAGAGGATCCCGTTGAGTATCGTATTGGCCGTATTAACCAGGTACAAATAAATAATAAAATAGGGCTGAGCTTTGCAAGTATTTTACGGACCGCTCTAAGGCAAGATCCTGACATTATAATGGTTGGTGAAATGCGTGACCAAGAAACCGTAGATATTGGATTAAGGGCCGCTTTAACAGGCCACCTCGTACTATCAACGTTACATACCAATGATGCAATTACCAGTGCTATGCGTTTAATCGACATGGGGGCACCGGCTTACTTAGTGGCAAGTTCACTGCGCGCGATTATTGCTCAGCGATTAGTAAGACGAGTATGTAATGACTGCAGAGTACCGTACTTGCCAGATCGCCAAGAATTAAGTTGGTTAAAATATTTAGGCGAAGAGATTACAGATGCTCAATTTTCTAAAGGGCAAGGTTGCACCGCATGTAATCACAGTGGCTATAAAGGGCGTGTAGGTATTTTTGAGTTACTCGAAATGGATGATGCGATGATGGATGCATTACGGGTTAACGACACACAAGGTTTTGCAAAGGCAGCTAAAAATAGTGCTAACTTTTCACCACTTTCAACAATGGCACTAAATTACGCTAAGCAAGGTATTACCTCTTTAGATGAAGTATTTAAAGTGGCTGAATATATTCCAGAAATAGTAGGGGATATTGATGCAACTATATAGCTACAAAGCTAAAGACAGCAAAGGTATGTTGGTTAAAGGGCAATTAGAAGCGAGTAACCAAGCTGGCGTAGCTGATAGTTTAATGAAGCGTCAATTTATACCAATATCAATCTCTTTAGTTGAAACAAAAAATAACATCAAAATTTTTGATAATTTATTTGTCGAAAAAATAACGCTAGACGACATGATTATGTTTTCTAGGCAAATGTATTCGCTATTAAAAGCAGGTATACCAATTATACGAGCAATGATTGGATTGGCAGATACAACACAAAATAAAGAATTTAAAAATGTACTAATAGAAGTTACCAAGCAGCTTGAGCAAGGCCGCGACTTATCCAGTGCAATGGCGATACATAACGAGGTATTTAGCCGTTTAACAGTATCAATGGTAATGGTTGGTGAAGGCTCTGGACGATTAGAAGATGCGTTTTATCAACTCGCTATTTATTTTGAGAAAGAACAAGAAACCCGAAAGCGTATAAAAGCAGCTATGCGCTACCCTACTTTTGTTATTTTGGCTCTAGTAGCGGCTATGATTATTTTGAATATTTTTGTTATTCCTACCTTTGCCAGTATGTTCGAAAAATTTGATGCTGAATTGCCATTAATGACTCAAATATTAATTGGCACTAGCAGCTTTTTTGTTAACTACTGGTGGTTATTGTTGGTGATGGGTATTGGTTCTGTTTTTGCTTGGAGGCGTTATTTAAATACAGAGCCTGGACGCTTTAAGTGGGATCAATATAAATTAAAAATTCCATTTATTGGGGATATTTTAAAACGGACATTGCTTGCGCGCTACAGTCAAAGTTTAGCTATGGTATTGCGCTCCGGTGTGCCTATGACCACTGGTTTATCACTAACAGCGCATGCCGTAGATAACAGCTATATGGAAAAAGCGATTATTACTATGCGCCAAGATATAGAAAAGGGCGATAGTTTACTCAGAGCCTCAAAAAGTTCTCAGCTGTTTTCTCAGCTTGTATTACAGATGGTGGCGGTAGGTGAAGAGACAGGTCGGGTTGATGAGCTCTTACAAGAGGCTGCTGATTATTATGAGCGTGAAGTTGATTACGACTTACGGAGCTTAACTGCAAAAATAGAACCTATTTTAACTGTGTTTGTTGCCATTATGGTGCTGATTTTAGCGTTGGGTATTTTTATGCCGATGTGGAACATGATGTCCGCGATTAAAGGTAATTAACCAAGTGATTGCATCAAAGGCTTACTCAAAAGGTTTCTCATTATTTGAGTTAGTTATTGTTGTGATTTTACTGGCAGTAATTTTGAGCTTTGCTATACCTCAATATATAGGTATTAAAAATCAAGCGCATAATGCAAGCGTTGACGCTATAGCAGGTAGTTTCTCATCGGCCGTTGGCATGGTTAGGGGTCAATGGGAATTAGAAGGAAGACCAAGCAGTAGGTCAAACAAAACATTTGTTAATTATGGAGGTGTAATAGTTGGTGTTGATGGAATGTTAGGTACACCAACAAGTGATGAAACAGAAAAAAAAGATACTCGTGCAGAAACTATAAATGCTAATAAATGTCGCCAAGTTTTAAATGTAATTTTACAAGACGCACCCAGTAGTACGTTAAGTAATGAAATATCAAGAATAAAAAGTGTAAGTTTTTTAGTTAGGTACAATGCAGAAAGTACGCAATGCGACTACTATTTAACTCATACCATTGATATTAAAAGTATACCTACTAATACGAGTGAAATATCAGGTTTAACAGGTTTTTCATACTTTGCTAAAACAGGCAAAGTAAAAATATTTAAAAATTAAGTAATTAAAAAGAGGCTTACTTATGAAAACGCAATCGTTAAAAAGTTTACCAATAAATAAACAAGCAGGTTTTACACTTGTTGAATTGATCATCGTAATTGTTATTTTAGGCATTTTAGCAGTTACCGCCGCACCTCGTTTTTTAAACTTGCAAGGTGATGCAAATGCTTCAACACTTGAGGGTGTACAAGGGTCGATTCGCAGTGGTATGAATATTGTGAATGGTAAGGCACTTATTGCTAATATACAAAATAAAGCAGAAACAGATACTCCAACACCTATTGTTGAAGGCGTAGCAATCCGATTTGGCTACCCTGTGGGGACTATTGATGCATTTGAAGCATTTTTAGATATAGATTTTGCAGATGTAACCGATGATCCTACTATCGCTGATAGTACTGACTTCAATTTGTCAGGAGGGGATGATGCTACAACTCCAGTCATTATTTATCCAAATAGCTACCTAGTCACAGACTCTTGTAAAGTTACTTATACTCCAGCTTTAAACAAAGATACTCCAGCAACAGTTGCTATCGATGTTAGCGATTGTTAATTACATAAATGATAAGCAGTAGTAAGCAACGATTGCGTGGCTTCACACTCATTGAGTTAATTATTACTCTAGTGATATTGGGAATACTGTCGGTAACGGCAGTTCCCAAATTTCTGGGCAGCTCAACAGAAGACGCCTATTCGTATAGAGATCGTACTTTAAATGCACTGAGAACAGTGCAGCTACGTGCAATGCAAAATACAGCCATTTCAAGTTGTCATACCCTTTATATTACCTCCACACTTATTGCTCCCCCCGCACCTGATACATGTAACGGTGGCGTTGATACCAACAACACCGATCATTTAGTGGTGCAAATAGACACACAAAGAAGTGATATAACATTTAGTGCTTTAGATAGTAACGCGAATATATTCACCCAAATTAGTTTTGATGCTTTAGGCAAATCAAATCAAACCTGCACTACGCAATGTCGAATCGATGTTGGATTAGCTGGCGTATGCATAAGTGGTGAAGGGCTTATATATGCGTGCCCTTAAAGTAAAAGGTTTTACCTTAATTGAGCTTATTATTGGCATAGTTATGTTTGCGATTGCATTGAGCATTATTACAGCTTTAATTGCCCCACAAGCCAAAAAAAGTGCAGAGCCTATTGTGGCTTTAAGAGCCTCTGAATTTGGCCAATCACTAATGAACGAAATTCAAAGTAAATCATTTGATGAACACAGCGACAGAAGCTCTCCTTTTAAGCGGTGTGGCGAAATATCTATAGGTGCTGAGGCTTGTACCGCACCTGCTGACTTCGGAGTAGATAACTCAGAAACCAGAACCAGTTATAATGATGTAGATGACTATATTGCACTGTCTAACCAGCCTATTACTAATAGCTTAGGTGAGGTGTTAAGGGAGTACAGCGACTTTAATTTAGTTGTTACTGTTGAGTACGATAGCGACTTTAACGAATCGACCACCAACGATGGCACAACCTTTAAGCGTATTACTATTGAAGTAACATCACCCTTAGGCGAAGTTTACGGATTTAGTGCATATAAAGGGAATTACTAATGCAAAGAGCTAAATACCAAAATGCATTTACCCTTATAGAACTATTACTTGTCATGGTTATTATTGGTATTTTAGCCGTAAGTGCATTTTCATTTATTGGTGCTGGAGTCAGTATTTACTCACAAGGGGTTGAGCGCCAAGAAGCAGTAGCTCAGGCCCGCTTTTTAATAACGCGACTTAGTAAAGAGCTTCGCCACGCTACGCCAAATTCGTTAAGGCTTTCTTGCGATAACAGCACTAGCGGAGCGTGCAGTGCTCAGCAGTGCTTAGAATTTACGCCGTTTTTATCGGCGACTCACTATACAAATTACCTACCTACCGTAGCGCCTTTTAATGTTAGCGCTGTTGATTTTGAACTTAATAATTTAACGCAGCCGCAAGCTGGAGATTGGGCAACTATTTACCCATTAAGCAGTGCTGATATATATGATGAAAATAATAGTAAGCGCTTGCAAGTATCAGCATTTAATAGTTCAGCGAGCGAAATTGATGAGTGGCAATTTAGTAAAGCATTTGCCCAAGAGTCGCCGAGTAAACGCCTTTATTTACTCTCTCAACCTGTAAGTTTTTGCGTTGAAGGGCAGTATTTATATAGATATACCAATTACGGTTTTATTGTTAATCAATTAGATGCCGTGAGCTTACAAATAAGCAGTGGTGTTAAACGTGATTTATTAGGTATTTACATTGCCAATAATTTAGCGAGCGATTTATTTTTTACTCTTGATGCGCTCTCCCTACAAAGAAACGCTGTGCTTAATGTGAATGCGCAAATGCAATTTAACGATACTGAAGTAATGAATTTTAACCATGAGGTGCATATTCCTAATGTACCTTAAAAAAAATCATCACGGAAAAGCCTTACCCAGTAAACAAAAAGGGAACTTAATAATTGTTTCTTTGGTAATTATTGTTGCTTTATTAGCACTAGGGTTAGCATTAGTTAAAGTGCTTTCTGGTGCATCACAACAAAATACGATTGAGTATTATGGGGCTCGCGCTTTTATGGCAGCACAAAGTGGATTAGAAAGTGGTTTAACGCAACTCTTTCCAATAAATAGCTCAGTGCAAAGCTGTGCATCAGTTACAACTAATTTAACCTTTCAAACTGCATATTTAGCTAATTGTAACGTGCTGGTGAGTTGCGATGAATATATAGACCTACCCGACAGCAGCACAACAAACGGGCTTGTTAATATTTATTACTTACAAAGTAGTGCAACGTGCGCCGCAATTGATTGCCCTGCAGGAAATGATTGCAGAAAGGATTATTGGGAAACACAAAGAACACTCAGTGTGGAGGCTAAAACTTTACCATGATAAAAAGTGCATTAGTCATTATATTTTTTAGCTGCGTGTTACTTTGTAATCACGCAAATGCAGTGCCTCCAAAAATCGAGGGCCGTTATATAGAGCTGCAAGATACATACACATCGCCTGTTTGGACAAAAGTAAATTTTCAACAGCAATATATAACGCCTCCTGCTGTATTTATGCTCTCAACAAACCAAGGTGGAAACCCTGCAATAATAAGAATACGTAATATAACCACAACTAGCTTTGAGGCCTTACCGCTTGAACCTTCAGGAGAAGATGGTGGACATATTAGTATGGGGGCGCACTATTTAGCTGTTGAGTATGGTGTGCATCAATTTCCAGACGGCACAATTATGGAAGTGGGCAGTACAGACTTATTACTCGAATTACAGTATGGCTCTAAGTCTGGCTTTGCTCCACTGACACCTAAAGGCTATAAGTCTTTAACATTTGCTGAACCGTTTACTCAAAGGCCAAACTTTTTCCATTCGTTACAAACACTCAATAGCATAGACAGCAATCCACCTTCTGAGGCATTAATTCCGTTTTTAACAGTTGCAGTAGAAAGTAATTCTCTATCTGCCAGCGGCGTTAATATTGCTTTAGAGGCATCTGAAACAGCACTTGGGATCATAAAAAACGAAACTGTTGCTTACATGGCAGTGGAGCCAGGAAGTAACCGCACATTTACTGACGATAATGGCGTTGAGGTATCGTGGGAAACTTTTTTCACAGGCTTTGAAATTGACGGTTGGAGCGATGGCTGTAATTACTTTAGTTTTACTAATAACTTTAGTGTGGCTCCTTTGGTGGTTGCAAGTAAAAATTCACGCCAAGAAGATGATGGCGGGTGGCTACGCAGCTGTAACCTAAGAACTGACAGGCTAGGGCTTGTTGTTGACGAAGACCGTGATGGCGATAACGAGCGCCGTCACGTAAACGAGGAAGCATCAATACTCGCCATGACCAGTACCTTTGTATTTAATGGTGATATTTTAGATTGTGATACGTTATTCCCAGGCGCTATTTCTACTTATAACAACGGTGAAGTACAGCTGGTGCAGGGGGTAGAAATAACCGATGGTAATGCGCAGTTTGTCACCACCACAAATTTAATTTCTACAGCGCTGACGAGCCCTCCTTTGTGTAATGGTCAGGCGTGTGTTGCTGGTGGTTATAACTCTTTAGAACCGAATCAAGCGGCGCAGGTGCCAACGGTTACAAATGATGGTAGCTCAACAGGGCCCGTACCTACTTCTTTAGCTGGCGACTATTATTACGATGAGTTGCAGTTAAGTATGCTGGAAACAGAGTACAGAGTAACAGCGCCTACACGTATTTTTTTAAAAGACACAACCTCACTTCTATCAACTTCATTTTTGAATATAGGTAAAACAAATATAGTAGTAGAAACTGGCGCGTACTTGGCTATTTATGTCGATGGTGCGGTTGCTATTGCAGCCGATGCAAATATTGCGGGCTATATTGTTGCCACTGGTGAGGTAAGAATCGCTCAAAATGTGACGTATCAGGGATCAATTACATCGGCTACTCAAATTATTACCGAAGGGAGCTCAACGTTTGACGCTCTACCAGTACCCGAAAGTATCCCTGGTTTTTGTGGTATTTATACACCAGAAACACTGGATCATTATCGTTTAACAATAAGCGATAACAAAGGTCTAACGTGTGAAGCTAAAGAAATGACACTAACAGCCTGCGCTAATGATGCCTGCGACTTATTATTTGCGGAACCCTCTAGTTTAAACCTTTCTCCAGATAATAGTGGTCAGCAAAGTTGGGTTACAGGGGAGAATATTAATTTTACAGGCTCAACAACTGTTGAGTTTGCTAAACGTACAACTGGTAGCGTTACATTTGGATATAACACTGCTGATCCTTCTGCACCTCTTCGTTGTTATATCGGTGGTAATAATGTTGGTTTGAGTGGCTGTAAAGTTACGTTTTCTGATGCTGGATTTATTTTTAATAATGATACAGATGGAAATACTACAATTCCTACTCAGTTATCAGCAAAGCCTTCAAATACTGGATTTAATGCAAAAGCGCTATCTATTCAAGCGGTAAAAACAAATACCACTACGGGCGTATGCGAAGCTGCATTTCCCGCTGGTGGTGATGTAAGCTTAGATTTATCGTATACATGCAGTGCTGGTGCAAGTTGTTCTGATACGGTTTCACTTAGTAACAACAATAATACCTTTGCGGTCGAGCAAGCAGCTAAATCGTTCACGCTAAACTTTGATAGTGAGTCTAAAGCACCGATTGTTATAAATTATCCCGATGCAGGAAAGTTGAGTTTAAATGTAAACACCAATTTAATTTTAGACCCAGTCACTAATTTATCAGTAAATTTAACGGGTAGTTCAAATGAGTATGTTGTAAAGCCATTCGGATTAGCGATGGAAATTGCAAGTGATGGTTATGCAGCAGACGCTGATGGAAGTTTATTTAGATTAACTGGCGAAGCATTTGATTTAAAGATGAATGCGGTGCAATGGCAAACAGGGCAAGACACTAACAACGATGGTTACCCAGATAACTACAGCAATATAATAAATAACACCATTGCCAAGCACTTTATTACAGAGCAACCACTTGTAGAGGCATTACTTAAAGCGCCTACGCCAGGCGTTCAAGGTACGCTTGAAGCGATGAGCACTGTTGCCTTTAGTGACACAGGCAGTTTGAGTGAATCTATATCGCAGTATAATTACGACCAAGTTGGCATCATTGATTTAACAGCAGGTCTGCAAGATGCCGATTACTTTGGCGCGGGAGATGTAAAAGGTGAATTATATAATATTGGTCGTTTTGCACCTTCGCAGTTTCAGGTAGTGGGGGTTCAAGCTGCCGCACAATGCACGCAATACGGCAGTAATTTAACTTACCTTGATCAACCTTTTGAACTTGGCTTTACAGTACAAGCGCTAAATCAAAATGGTGAGCTAATGGCTAATTATAAAGAGGGCTTTGATAAGTCCAGTGTAGAGGTTAATGCCGAAAATAATGAAGTAGCTAACTATGTACCCGCAACTAATTTTGCTAGCCGATTAGTAAACCTAGGAAATAATAACTGGGGAGATATAAGTGACGGCCAGTGGCAAATGAGCCAACTTAACACGACACTCGAAAGATTAGGTGTAGGGCAAGCAGATGGACCGTTTGCTATGGTGAGTTTAATGGTAACGCTTTCTAACATAGAAGGAGCAACGCTCATTGATGCAAATGATAAACCTAATACACAAGCAGCATGCTCGGGTGGCTGTAATAGCGTAAGACTAAATACATTACCAATAGAGTTTAAATTTGGACGCTTAGTCCTTGGTAATAACGCAGGCTCCGATCTCGACCCTTTACTTATTCCTATGCAGGCTCAGTATTACAACGGCAGTGGATTTGTAAATAACGCAGAAGATAACTGTAGTGTATTTGATCATACCCAAATCACTCAAATATCACCTAACAGCCCGCAATTAGCCTACGAATATGGAACGGGTGTATCTGGCCAGTTAGAGGCGGGAGTGTATCCGGCAAACAATGGTATTTATGCGCAGCCAAATGGTTTGGGTGAATTTACCTTAGAATATAATACTTATGATTGGTTAAAGTGGGATTGGCAGGGGGATGAAACACAGCTTGATCCTCGTACTATTTTACAATTTGGACGCTTTCGAGGAAATGATCGGGTTATTTACTGGCGTGAAACACGCGAATAGTTGTAAACTAAGATAATAATTGAACAAAGCTTGTGTTTTGTGCTGCAAGTACATAGCATAAGGCTTTAATTATAAAAAATAATAACGACCAAATAATTGCCGCTTTTTGGGACTGGAATATATGCGAATTACTCCTTTATCTCTGTTAATTTCAGCTAGTTTGTTAGCTAGTAGTGCATTTGCACAAGACACAGCTACAGTAACTGGAATTGAGTCAGAGATTAGTGTTAAACAGACAGAATACGATAACTCGACAAGAATACTTGAAAAACATCTTAAAGAAGAAAGTCAGTTACAAAATCAACTAGAGCTACTTCGTTCTCGTTCTACAGAGCTAGATAAAGAAAAAAACCAAGCGCTCGATGCGATGAACGAAATGTACCGTCGTTTAATTGACGATCCCACTATTAATATTAGTGCGGCTCAATCACGCTATCAAAAAGCGGTGATTGATCATAAGCAAAACAAAGATGATATTTCTATGCAGTTGGCGGCAATTGCATCCCACCGTAAAGATATAGAGCAAATTCGTGTTGCTAAGCATACGCTTTTAAATACTTTAGAAAGTTTAAAAGAGCAGTTAACTACAGCCAGAGTAGAGCGTTTACGTAACGAGTTTACACGTGAAGGCACGCTTGAAGTTAACCATACGATTAACTGTAAGCGAACAGAAACGCTAGCAGCGTGTGAGCAACGCGGTCAGCAAATGGGGCTACAAAAAGCAACTAAACGCTTTGTAGATCAAATATTTGCAAACTTAACAGAAGAGCGCATTGTTGAGCCAAAACGTAATTTGGCGGGCGCTCAAGTACAAATATTAAGTAGCCATGTAGTTAACAGTGCATTTAGCGGCCAAGGTAACTACAACGTTAACTTAAGCGTAACCATGCGCGGCGAAGTAAACAGTAGCCGTTTATGTAGCTTACTAAGCATTGATAACCGTTATTGTTCTGAGTACGGCACGCCACTTACTGCTGCTTATCAACCCGCGTATAACAATACATTTACTGATAGTCAGTTAACATTCAGTAATAGCGCGGATAATAGCAACACGGTGTCGGTTTCTCGTTTAGAAAAGCAGCCAGTACGTGATTATTCAGTTAAACCTGCATCGGTGAAAAAAGATTACCCTTCTATCCTTAATAAGAAGAAGGATCAATCAATAGAGCTGACATTACGATCAAACGTATACGACGATGAAGTGTTTATCGATGGTGTAAGCTTCGGCTCAACACGCTTGATCACACGTTTACCGCCGGGTATTCACAACATTGAAATACGTAAACTTGGCTATAAGCCTTATCAAGTTCGTGTTGATTTGAATAAAGCACAAACAATTAATGCAAATTTGGTAAAAAAGCCTAAGTCGATTGCTGCACCGACCTATACTCGAGAGCAACCAGAAGTAACAACACGCCAGGTTAGTGAAAACGTTAATGTATTAAATGCAAACGTTGAAACGCCGGTTGTCGTTATTCCTGCAGGCAAATTTAAAATGGGCGATATCAATGGCAATGGTTTAGCTAATGAACGTCCAGTAATTGAAAAAGTAATAGCAAATTCTTTCGCTATGCAAAGTAAAGAAGTAACCGTAGGTGCCTACGAAAAATTTGTAGCAAATACAGGTTATAAAACTCAAGCGGAAAAAAATAAAGGGTGTGCGTATTATTTAAATGGCGAACCAGTATGGGAAGCAAATTTAAATTGGCGTAATCCTGGTTTTGAGCAAGGCAGTGACTTTCCTGCTGTATGTTTAACTTATAACGATGCAAAAGCTTACGCTGAGTGGTTATCGGGTCAAACAGGACAGCAATTTCGTTTACCTAACGAAGTTGAGTGGGAATACGCAGCACGTGCAGGAACCGAAACAGAATACCCTTGGGGTAACGAAATTGGTAAAAACCTAGCTAACTGTGGTTGGTGTGGTAGTGAATGGTCAAATAGACGTGCATCACCAGTAGGTTCTTTTTCTCCAAATGCATTTGGATTATACGATACCGTAGGCAATGTATGGGAATGGACCGATAAAGAATCAGGTGAGTCTGATGTAGCAGTAAGAGGCGGAGCGTGGAATTTTGCACCAAGCCTTGCTCGTGCATCTACGCGTTTAATTTTAGCGCCTGATTTTAGATCTAACTACATTGGTTTTCGCTTAGTTCGCGAACGATAAACTCAATTAAGGAAGCTTTGCTTCCTTTTTTCACAAATTCACAAAGGCGCTGCGCTTTATATTGCTCATATAGTTGAGCATGTTAAAGTGAGGCAGCTAATATAAGAACGTATTTCAAAGGTCATCCAGCCTCATGTTTAAAAAACTCCGTGGTATTTTTTCTAACGATCTATCGATCGACTTGGGTACAGCCAATACCCTAATTTATGTAAAAGAAGAAGGTATTGTATTAAACGAACCTTCTGTTGTTGCTATTCGCCAAGAACGCGCTGGTGGACCTAAAAGTGTTGCATCTGTAGGTACAGAAGCAAAACAAATGCTAGGCCGTACACCGGGAAATATTAAAGCAATCCGTCCAATGAAAGACGGTGTAATCGCTGATTTTTATGTAACTGAAAAAATGTTACAACACTTCATTAAGCAAGTGCATAACAATAACTTTATGCGCCCAAGTCCGCGTGTACTAATCTGTGTACCGTGTGGTGCTACTCAAGTAGAAAAACGTGCAATACGTGAATCTGCAATGGGTGCGGGTGCTCGTGAAGTTTACTTAATTGAAGAACCAATGGCAGCAGCTATTGGCGCAGGTTTACCAGTATCAGAAGCAACAGGTTCTATGGTTGTTGATATTGGTGGTGGTACAACTGAAGTGGCTATTATTTCACTTAACGGTGTTGTTTACTCATCATCTGTTCGTATTGGTGGTGATAAGTTTGACGAAGCTATTATTAATTATGTACGTCGTAACTTTGGTAGCTTAATTGGTGAAGCGACAGCTGAAAATATTAAGCATCAAATTGGCTCTGCGTTCAAAACTGATGAGCCAATCGAAATTGAAGTGCGCGGTCGTAACCTTGCCGAAGGTGTTCCGCGTTCATTCACGCTTAACTCACACGAAATCCTAGAAGCTCTACAAGAGCCGTTAATGGGTATTGTGAGTGCAGTAATGGTTGCGCTTGAGCAATCACCACCTGAGCTGGCATCAGATATCTCTGCGCACGGCATGGTACTTACTGGCGGTGGTGCATTGTTAAAAGATTTAGACCGTTTATTAATGGAAGAAACGGGTATTCCGGTTGTTGTGGCTGATGATCCACTTACGTGTGTTGCGCGTGGTGGAGGTAAAGCATTAGAAATGATCGATGTTCATGGTGGTGACGTTTTTAGTTACGACTAATGAAATTAATGTTTGGACGCACAGTCTCTTTGCAACTGCGACTTTTTGTCGCAGTGCTTTTGAGTATCGTACTCATAGTTGGAGACAGATATACGCAAGGTGGTACCGTTGTTCGTACCAGCCTTAATACTCTAGTTAGCCCACTAATCTATGTTGCTAATTTACCCTACGAATTATTTAGCTTAAGTGCTAAAAGCCTGCATACGCGGGATCAACTTCTTACTGAAAACGAAGCGCTGAAAAAAAAGCAAATGCTACAAAGCGAGCAACTTCAGCAGTATCAATTTCTAGCCAGAGAAAATCAAAAACTGCGCGCCTTATTAGGCTCATCTGCAAAGCAATCAAATCGTAAAATTATTGCTCAGGTACTTTCTGTACATTCAAACCCGTATAGTCATCAGGTTGTTATTAACCGTGGTACAACTGACGGGCTTAGTGAAGGCCAAGCTGTAATTGATGAAATGGGTGTAGTAGGGCAGCTTACAAAGGTTGGTTCAACAACTTCACGCGTGCTACTAATGACCGACACCACACATGCCACACCTGTGCGTATACTTCGTAACGATGTACGAACGGTTGTTGAAGGCATAGGTAAAATTAACGTCGTTAAGCTCTCTCACGTTCCACACAGTTTAGATGTGCGAATTGGCGATGTACTTGTTACATCGGGTTTAGGGGGCACATTCCCTGAAGGATACCCGGTGGCAGTAGTAACTGAAATAAATCGTGATGAAGGGCGACCGTTTGCACAAGTTTTTGCAGAACCTATTGCGCAACTAGATCGCATTCGTTTGCTGGTTATTTTATGGCGTAATCAACAGGAGCAAATCAGCGATGATTAACCGTTATTCATTGTTAATTGCGCTAAGCATCTTTTTTGCGTTAATAATGGCACTGATGCCACTTCCATTTTCGTTTGAACCATTTAGACCTGACTGGGTTTTACTTGTACTTATGTATTGGTCGCTAGCAGTACCGCATCGTTTAAATATTGGTACTGCTTGGGTTGTTGGTTTATTAATAGATTTAGCGTCTGGCTCACCGCTGGGCGTGAACTCGCTTACATTCTCGGTATGTATTTTTGTAACCGCGAGCAACTTTCAAAAAATTCGTAACTTTTCGCTTTGGCAACAAAGCCTACTAATTGGTTTATTTTTAACGCTGTATCACTTAATGCAGTTTTGGCTAAATCACTTTTTGTTAGGGGTTTATTTTAATCCACAGTACTTATGGCCAGTAGCAACCGGAATGGTTAGCTGGTTTTGGGTCTTTTTACTACTTCGTAAATATCGCAGACATTTTAGGATCAGGTAATGACTACCGCAGTATATTTGGCATCAGCCTCTCCCCGTCGTAAAGAGTTATTAAGCCAATTAGGTGTCGAATTTACACAATTTAGTGTTGATGCAGATGAAAGCCCACTTCCAAACGAGCAACCTAGAGCACTTGTTGAGCGTTTAGCGCGCTTGAAAGCCCAAAGCGGTGTAGAGCTTGGATATACCGATCGCCCTGTACTTGGTAGTGATACCGTGGTTGTTATAGATAACGAGTCATTGGGTAAACCTCGCGATAAAAACGATTTTACACACACGTTAAAACGCCTATCGGGTAACACGCATCAAGTTCTTACCGCAGTTGCATTTGCGACGCAAAATGATGTGCTTAGCTGTGTTGTAAGCACAGATGTTACTTTTAAAACCTTAACAGATGAAGAAATTAATGCTTATTGGGAGTCAGGTGAGCCACAAGATAAAGCCGGTGGCTACGGTATCCAAGGTTTAGGCGGCCGCTTTGTAACTCACATTGCGGGTAGCTATTTTTCTGTTGTAGGCTTACCTTTATATGAAACCGAACAATTATTAAAAACATTCTTAAGAAGGTAACATGAGTACAGAATTACTGATCAATGTCACACCGAGCGAAAGTCGTGTTGCCCTAATAGAAAACGGTGTACTGCAAGAAATACAGCTAGAGCGAATCGGTAATCTAGGTATTGTAGGCAATATTTACTTAGGAAAAATAAGCCGTGTACTTCCGGGTATGCAGGCTGCTTTTGTTGATATCGGCCTTGAAAAAGCTGCATTTTTGCATGCATCCGATATTGTAAATAGTGCCTCTATTGTTGAAGGCGTAGACGACGTACCAATAAAAAAAGTACAAGATATTAGAGAGTTAGTTCGTCAAGGCCAATACATTATGGTGCAAGTGGTAAAAGATCCGCTAGGCACTAAAGGCGCAAGACTCACCACTGATATAACTATCCCTTCTCGCTATTTAGTGTTTATGCCTGATGCGACCCATGTAGGGGTTAGTCAGCGTATAGAAACTGAAGAAGAGCGCTCACGTCTTAAAAAAATAGTCGCAGAATATGGCGATGAAAATGGCAGCTTTATCGTACGTACAGCAGCTGAAGGTGCTAGCGAAGCTGAATTACGACACGATGCCGGCTTTTTAAGAAAATTATGGGAAAAAATAACATCACGTCGTAGAAAAACGAGTAAAGCCAGTATCCTACACGAAGATTTAACGCTTGCCTTTAGAACCCTGCGTGACTACGTAGGCGAAGATATGGAGCGCATTCGCGTTGACTCTAAACTCAGCTATGAAGAACTAAAGTTATTTACTGAAGAGTTTGTTCCACAGCTTTCTCAAGTGCTTGAATACTACCCAGGCGAGCGGCCTATATTTGACTTGTTTGACGTTGAAAACGAAATTCAAAAAGCACTACATCGTAAAGTTACGCTAAAATCGGGTGGTTATATAATTATTGACCAAACAGAAGCAATGACGACTGTTGATGTTAATACTGGCGCATTTGTAGGACATCGTAATTTAGAAGAAACCATTTTTAATACCAACGTAGAAGCAACCTCTGCAATTGCTCGCCAGCTTAGGCTGCGTAACTTAGGCGGTATTATCATTATCGACTTTATCGATATGGTAAGTGAGGATCATAAAAGGCGGGTGCTTCATTCACTTGAATCAGCCCTTGCAAAAGATCGCACTAAAACGAATATTAATGGGCTTTCAGCGCTTGGCCTTGTTGAAATGACGCGTAAACGTACACGCGAAAGCTTAGAGCATATTTTATGTGATGTATGCCCAGCATGTTCCGGTCGTGGTTCACAAAAAACAGTTGAAACGGTTTGCTACGAAATACTACGTGAAATAGTGCGTGTTAACCGAGCATACGCAGCAGACAAGTTTATGGTGTATGCAGCGCCGGCTGTAAGTGAGGCCCTACTAAACGATGAGTATCATAACCTTGCTGAGCTTGAACTATTTATTGGTAAGCAAGTCAATATTCAAACCGAGAGCTTATACAGCCAAGAACAGTTTGATGTGGTAATGATGTAATGAAAGCAAAAGCGGTCTGTTTTTTTTGTTTTAGAAAGTTATGGCAGACCTGCGCCATAATTTTGGTATTACTGGCCGTTATTGTTTCAATTTTAAAATATACCCTCCCGTATGCAAACGAATATAAAGGTGACATAGAAAGCTATTTACACGAAAAGTTTGAAATAAGCTTATCTATTGGCGAAATATCAGCTAGTTGGCAGGGCAGTGGTCCTGCATTAGTGCTAGAAAATTTATCGTTTAAAGATAACGAAACCGCGCCAATATCACTCACCATTGCTAAAACCAGCTTAGAGCTAAACCTATGGGAAAGCTTAAAAGCACTGCAACTTAGATCTAATTATTTTGTTATTAATGGTTTTCATACCAGTGTAAATATCACCAACTTATTTAAAACCGGTGATAACGACGAAGTTTCTTTTGAGCAAAAAGAGCTAATTGAAGAACTGTTTTTGGGTGAAACGGGTCATTTTGCAATA
Organism: Pseudoalteromonas sp. SR43-5; assembly: GCF_014163835.1. Lineage (NCBI taxonomy): Bacteria > Pseudomonadati > Pseudomonadota > Gammaproteobacteria > Alteromonadales > Pseudoalteromonadaceae > Pseudoalteromonas > Pseudoalteromonas sp. SR43-5. Next base: position 278,330 of record NZ_JACJEA010000001.1, on the reverse strand, counting down.
GAAAATTCCAGTATTAACTTTATTTTAGAAGATGGTAAAGAACGTAAATTACTTCTTCAAAACATTGTTTGGCAAAATGAAGATGAGCAGCACCTTGGCAGTGGAAGCTTAGCACTACCGGGTATTTCGGTCGGAGACTTTGACGCGCGCATAGCACTTACCGGGGATACTCTAGAGCAGGTTGCGGGTGACATCTATGTGCAGGCCAATAAGGTCGATGTATCTAACTGGTTAGCGCAATATATAAATACGCAAAAACAACAACTACATAGTGATATTAATTTACAAGCATGGCTAAAACTAGATAAAGGTTTTGTAAGCGATGTGAAAATGCAGTGGTTACCAAGCTTTGTACGCTGGCAGCGAGAAGAGCAAAGCCACCAAGTTAGTTTGAGTGAAGGTGGATTCCATCTATATCCAGAACAAAATAGCTGGCACTTAAAAAGTACCGGTTTAACATTTAATAGTAACGATAAAGCATGGCCAAGTTTAGAGTTTGAAGCCCAACTAGGGCTGCAAAATAAAGTGTGGCTGCATCAAGTTGATTTTGAATTACTGAGTAACCTAGCCGGGCTAAGTAATTTTAATGCACTTGAACCATTTTTAGAACGCCAACCTAGTGGGCAAATAGATCAAGCTTATCTAAACTTTACCAATGAACAGCAATGGCAGTTATGGTTTGAGGCTAACAATATTGGCTGGCAAGAATTAAACTCAGTACCTGCCGCACAAGCACTTAGAGTGGATGGTTTGCTGACTCAAAACGCGGGGCGTGTTAATTTATTTGGTGAAAGTGGCACATTAGTTACAGGCGAAAGCTTTAGTAACGACATAAATTATAATCAGCTAAATGTAGAGCTAGATTTAGCTAAGCGAGATGATGGCTGGCATATAAGTAGTGACAATATCTGGTTTGATAATGATGAAGTTACTCTTGCTGCAGAATTACAAATTAGTCTAACAGATGATCCTCGATTAGATCTTTACGCAGAAGCGTTCGCCCCAGATGCCAATATTGCAGATCATTACTTCCCATTAAAAGCGATGAGCCCTGAACTTGTTAGCTATTTAAATGATGCAATTAAAGGCGGAGAAGTATCTAAAGCACAGGTCTTATTTGCAGGGCCTTTGTCTGGTTTCCCATTTACTGATGGTAGTGGTCAGTTTGATGTATTAGCACAAATAGACAATGCAACCTATGAGTTTGACCCTGATTGGCCTGCGGTCACTAATGCTAATGTGCAGCTACATTTTGCTAATGAGCGGATGGACATATATAGCCAGCAAGGCAAGTTGGTTAATTTAGATATTGGTAATAGTGTACAGGTGAGCATTGCAAATTTAATGAATGCTGATGAACTTATTGTGCAAATTGATAAAAAAGCAGAGATGGAAAAGTTACATGATTTTTTTGCAGCGACACCTATTGCCAAACCTCTTGCTGAAATTTTTAAAGTTGTACAGGGCAAAGGCGAAGCCGATGCCAGTATTGAGCTTTTAGTAGGCTCTAAGTTTAAAGGCGGAGCCAGTGTTAGCGGCAAAGTTAATTTAAATGACTTACCAGTATTTATAGCAACGCCAGGTATTGAGCTTAAAAACTTAACTGGCGAGCTTAATTTTAAAAACGACAATATTACACTTAAAAATGCGACTGCGAAGTGGTTGGGCATGCCGCTAAATATTAATTACAGCAGCAAAAGTGATGCTAAAAATTACCAAGCAAACATAGATATAAACGCCAAAATTGACGCCGATACACTAATTGATAGTGGACAAGGTATATTAAAAAATTATTTAAGCGGGCAAAGCGATGTTGATATTGGTTTAGTACTTAATTTTACCGAACAAGGCTTTAATTATCGTGCACAGGTAAACTCAGAACTACTTGGCTTAACGAGTAACTTACCCGCACCTTATAATAAAAATAGCGAACAAGCGTGGGCACTTGATGCAGTAGTTCAAGGTGATGATATTTCTAATCTCATTACAGCAAACGCTAATCAACAGTTTTACTTTAATGCTATTTTAGAAAATGGAAAATCACAGTTTAGTAATGTCCATTTTGTGCTCGGAAAACAAGATTTAGGATTAAACCAAAAAGACTTAAGCGTAAATATAAATCTTGAGCAGAGTGAATTAGTGCCTTGGTTTGATCTGATTGATCAAATAATTAAAGCAGGTAAATCAAACCCAGATAAAGAATCAAAAGGGATTATGCCACCGCTTAATGAGGTGGTCGCAAATATAGGTATGCTTGATGCGAGTAACATCATCTTTAATGATTTTGAAATGCGTTTAGCACCATCAAAAGACGATTTATACCTAAAGCTAAATGCTAAAGAACTTAGAGCTGGGGTTTTTATTCCTACATCACAGCCTAGCCAGCCTATACGAATTAATGCCGATTACTTAAGGCTTAATTTTGCACAGCCTAGCGAGCAATTAATTGAAATAACAGATGTACTTCCTGAGGAAGACTTGAGCTGGCTTACTAAAATACCTGCCATTGAGTTTGAATGTAGTGACTGCAAAATTGATCGCTATCAGCTTGATAAAGTGAGTGCGTCATTATTAGGTGATGGCGAGCGCTTATCGATATCAGAACTTGTAATCGATAAAGGAGATCATGTACTGCGCACTAAAGGGCAGTGGCAAAATGGTTTAACAACGCTAAGTGGTGAGCTTAAAAGTGATGATATAGGCGCATTGTTTGGCGAGTTTGATATTACCTCTGCAATTAAGGACTCTAAAGCTGATCTAAATTATGATCTTACTTGGCAAGCAGCACCTTATGATTTTGATGTGAAAACTTTAAGTGGTGAGGTTACTTGGGATTTAGGGGAAGGTCACTTAACTGAAATAAGTGATGGTGGTGCACGCGTATTTTCGCTGTTGAGCCTTGATTCACTCGTACGCAAACTGAAACTTGATTTTAGAGATGTATTTTCAAAGGGCTTTTTTTATAACAGCATGCAAGGCTCTATGCAGTTAGAAAACGGTATCGCTTACACTAAAGATACTAAAATGGATGGTGTGCCTGCCGATTTGACTATTAAAGGCTACGCAAACTTAAATACGCTAGATATAGATTACGACCTTGCTGTAGCGCCACAAGTAACCTCAAGCATTCCGGTTATAGTTGCGTGGATGGTTAATCCAGTAACAGGGCTTGCTGCTTTAGCACTTGATAAAGTTATTCATTCTGCGCGCGTCATCTCAGAGATCAATTTTAAAGTAACGGGTAAAATGAACGATCCTATTGTTCAAGAACTCGACAGAAAAAGTCGTGAAGTTACACTACCTCAAGCTGCGCAAAATCAGCCACAAGCATCAGTCGATTTAAAACTTAAAGATGCACAAGTAACAGTAACGCAATGAACAAAACAGCAAGCATAAGCACACCCACAATAGTTGCCCTACAAATGTGTTCAGGGCTAAACCCTGATGACAATATAACAAGCTTAAAGCGCGCACTTAAAACCCTGCCAGCAACAAGACCATTACTTGTTTGCTTGCCTGAGGCTTTTTTAGTGTTTAGTAAAACTGGTAACGATACGTTACGTGTTGCTAAGCAAGTTGAGCAATACAAATTACAACTTAGTGAATTGTGCCAACACCATAATATTTGGTTAAATGCAGGCACAATGCCTGAGCCATTTAACGAACATAAGTATTACGCAGCATCGCACTTATATAATAATCAAGGCGAGCTGGTTGCAACGTATAACAAAATACATTTATTTGATGTAACCGTAGATGATAAAACAGGTAGCTATCGAGAGTCAGATTTTACCCAAGCAGGTCGCGATGTAGTGGTTGTTGATTCTCCCTTTGGTAAAATTGGCTTAACAGTATGTTATGATCTGCGCTTTAGTGGCTTATTTAACGAACTAGTACGCCAAGGCGCCGATATTATTTTAGTACCCAGTGCATTTACAGTCCCTACAGGGCAAGCGCATTGGCAACCGCTATTAGCAGCTCGCGCAATAGAAACACAATGTTATGTAGTTGCAGCTGCTCAGTACGGTACACATGAAAATGGCCGACAAACATATGGCCACAGTATTATTATTTCGCCTTGGGGCAATACCCTGAGTGAATTGCCAACAGGCACCGGTTTTATAAGCTGCAACGCAGATTTAGACCAGTTACAAAAAATTAGACGAGATATGCCCGTGCAGTCTCATCAACGATTTAGAGAGCATTTATTATGAATTCGGTTGAACAGCATTTACTACAAGACAGCCAGCTAAATAGAGAAGAGCTCGAAAAAACGCTCGCTTACATACATCAGCATAAAGTGGATTACGCCGATTTATATTTTCAATCAAGCCACCACGAATCATGGGTGCTTGAAGACGGCTTAGTTAAAGAAGGCTCTTATAACGTTGAACGTGGCGTTGGTGTACGTGCTGTAAGCGGCGAAAAAACAGGTTTTTCTTACTCTGATGCAATAAATCTTGAAGCACTTAATAAAGCGGCTACAGCGGCTCGTAGCATCGCAGATGCTGGCGAAGATAGAGCGATTAAAGTATTTAGTGATGTTAAAGCTAAAGAGCAGTTTGCAGCGCATCAGCCAATTTCGAGTATGAGCGATACCGACAAGGTGAGTTTATTACGCGAACTTGAAAACTATATTCGTGAACTAGCACCCGATGCAGAGCAAGTAATTAGCTCAATGTCTGCGGTATACGAAGAAGTATTAATCGCAGCAAGTGACGGTACGTTTGCCACCGATATTCGCCCGCTTATTCGTTTAAACTGCTCAGTGCTGCTTGAAAAAAATGGCCGCCGTGAACGCGGTGGCGCAGGTGGTGGTGCACGTTTAGATTATGGTTACTTTAAAGAGCTTGTTGATGGTAAACCACGTTGGATGGAATTTGCAGAAGAAGCTGTACGCCAAGCTAAAGTAAACCTTGAAGCTATTGATGCACCTGCAGGCACGATGGAAGTTGTACTTGGTAATGGTTGGCCTGGCGTGCTTTTACATGAAGCAGTAGGGCATGGGCTTGAAGGCGACTTTAACCGCAAAGGCGCGTCTGCGTTTAGTGGTAAAGTGGGCCAAAAAGTAGCATCTGAGCTGTGTACTGTTGTTGATGATGGCACCATGGCTGATCGCCGTGGGTCACTTAATGTTGATGATGAAGGCACACCAGCCGCTTACAACGTACTTATCGAAAACGGTATTTTAAAAGGCTATATGCAAGATAAGCTAAACGCGCGTTTAATGGGTGTAAATCCTACCGGTAACGCACGTCGTGAGTCTTATGCGCATTTACCAATGCCTCGCATGACTAACACCTACATGTTAGGTGGTGAGCACAGCCAAGCCGATATTATCAGCTCAGTTAAAAAAGGGGTATTCGCGCCTAACTTTGGCGGCGGACAAGTTGATATAACCTCAGGTAAGTTTGTATTTAGTGCATCAGAAGCGTATTTAATCGAAAATGGTAAAATTACCCAACCAATTAAAGGCGCAACGCTTATTGGTAATGGACCAGAAGTAATGCAGCAAATATCTATGGTTGGTAACGACTTAGCACTTGATAAAGGTGTTGGTGTTTGTGGTAAAGATGGTCAAAGCGTACCGGTAGGCGTAGGCCAACCAAGCCTTAAGATTGATCAGTTAACGGTCGGCGGTACAGCTTAAATATTACTCAAGCGCGAAGTGAATTCGTACCTACATGCTTGATGTTTATTGTAGGTGAGGTTTTACACCTCGCTTTTTAAATATAGGCTCAGAAATAGAGCGCGAAATAAATTCGCACCTACGATTTGCATTTTTACTTTGGGTAGGTGAGGTTTTACACCTCGCTTTTTAAATATAGGCTCAGAAATAGAGCGCGAAATAAATTCGCACCTACGATTTGTATTTTTACACTGTGTAGGTGAGGTTTATGCCTCTCCTTCACCTTCTTTATTTTTTTCAGCCTCTTTGTACCATAACGCAAAAAAGCACTCTGTTAATTTGTGCTCTATCTCAAGCGCTTTTTCTGTCGGGCAAAACAAGGTAAAGCTTGCTTTAAATTCACCTAAATCGGTTGTACCAAAGTGAATTACCGGCTCTGGGCCAGATATTTTTGCATCAAGTTTACGCTCAATCATCGAATTATAACGGCTTGCTACTTCTTGAAACTCTTCGCAGTACAGTTTAGCTTGCTCAGTGAGTGTGTCGTGAATAGGGTACGGGTTAAAGCTCTCTCTTCGGACAATAATAAAATGATGTGTAACAAAGCGTTTTACAAAGTTTAAGTTTTTAATAGAGCTGGTAATCAGCTTATTATTAGGTATGTATATGGTTTTTCTAGAAAATTGATAAGTATGTATATCAATTTCATGCATGGTTGTTTTTATCCAATCCGTTTCAGCTACTTCACCAAAGTAATCACCAACTTGTATCCAATCACCCACTCTAAACGGGCGAGTTGTTACGAGGTAAAAAAAGCCTATTACACACTGAATAAACTCACGCGTTGCAAGTACAATCGCCACGGCAAAAGCAGCAATAGAAAGTGCAAAGTTTTGAATTTCAGTAGACCACACAAATAGCAGCGATATCATCATTACAAAATTAATAAAGTGCTTAATATTGTGTGCGATGTAACGGATGTCTTTTTCTTTTTTTTCTGCGCGACTTTTAGCAAGCTTATCAACAAGCACTTTTAGTACAAATGCAATTGTGATCATTACAATTGAAAGAAGAAACGGATGCAGCAATATATCTTTAGTCATGGTATCCAATTAAATGTGAGTTGATAAAAACAGGCTCAGTATATTGATTTATTAAACCAATTAGCAAATTTAGTGTAAAAAAAGTAACCAATAAAAAATGTAGCTATGTTATTGAGTTACTTGATCAGTGCAATGCTTGTGATTTTTAGCCATTCTTTTTCGGCATATGAGTACAAGCTCAATGGCTGAAATAAAAATCAAAGTATAGCCAAGCGTTTCTATACCTTCCTCAACAATGTTTTTTACCGCACGTACATAGTCATCACCCATTACTGAATGCCAAAATGCGCCTTTGCCCATCATTCGCGAAAATGCGAGTAAAGTAACCATGCCTGATAAGCAAATTCCATAACTAGGAGTGAGGCTATAGGCTTTTAAAGAGTTAAAAATACTTCCTCTGTTTGTTATTAAATAAACAAACACGCCAGCTAAAATTGAATAGACGATACTTTGCCAAGCGCCATCAAAAAAGTATAAGTCGAGGTAGGTATCAAACTCTCTCACAAACATCATTGCCGATAACGCAGCTAGTAATACAGCCGGTATTTTGAGTTGAAAGTTAATTCGCGAAGCATAAAAAAATAAAATACAACTTAAAAAAGTTAAAACATCTTGCATATGTTCGGTAAGAGTTTCTTCACTGTAAAGTGCATACTGTTTTAATTCAAACCCTTCAAGTTGAATTAAATGAGCAACACCCGCTAGGCATAATAAATAAATAAAAGATCGCAGTAAAAACATAAATAACCAAGAGAAACTATAAATGCGCGGGATTCTAATCGTTAAAATGCTTTAAAGCCAAAACAAAATTTAAACTTTTAACCTTTTTATTGGTCTAAAATTTTTGCTGTTAAAATAATGGCTTAGATGTTTTTTTAATGTTGAATGGATGTTTTTAATGTGACGTTTTAAGTGGTTTATTGTGCAAAATATAACAAGCATTAAAAAGCCCTTACTAATTACTTAACAAGGGCTTTTTATAATTGAGCGCTTAGAGTTTAGCGCCTAGCGCATAGTAACAAACTCTTCAGAACCTGTTGGGTGAATCGCAACAACGGCATCAAAATCAGCTTTAGTAGCGCCCATTTTCATGGCAACTGCAAAACCTTGAATCATTTCATCAACCGCAAAACCAATACCATGTAGGCCAACTACTTTTTCGTCTGGGCCGGCACATACAAGCTTCATTTTACAAGGCTGGCGATGTTTAGTTACCGCTGTGTACATAGCCGTAAAGCCAGATTGGTAAATCTTAACGTTTTCTTCGCCGTATTGAGAAATAGCTTCTTGTTCAGTAAGGCCAATAGTACCAATTGGTGGGTGACTAAATACAACAGTAGGAACTAGGCTGTAATCCATTTTTAAATCATCAGGTAGTTCTTTATTAAATAAACGCTCTGATAAAGTACGCCCTGCTTTCACTGCTACAGGCGTAAGTTCAATACCGTTTTCGATAATATCGCCAACCGCGTATACATTTTTAGCTGTGGTATTTTGAAACTCATCAACTTTAACAAAACCATCGCTGTTAACTTCTACGCCGGCAGCGGCAACATTAATTGCATCTGTTGTTGGCTGGCGGCCAATGGCCCAAATTACTTGGTCAACGTTATGAGTTTTGCCATTATCTAAATGTAGCGTTACAGAGCCATCATCTTCTTTAACTAATTTATGAGGTACAGATTCTGTATGAAGAGTAGGGCCTTCAGCAGCCATAACATCAACAAGTGTTTCAACTATGTATGGGTCAAAGTTACGAAGTGGAGAATGCTTACGAACAAATAAATGTGTTTCAGTACCTAAACCATGTAATACACCAGCAAGCTCGACGGCTATGTAGCCTGCGCCAATAACTGCAACGCGCTTAGGTTGCTCTTTTAGCTCAAAAAAACCATTTGAATCGATACCGTGTTCAGCACCTTCAATATGCGGAATGCTTGGGCGGCCGCCTACTGCAATTAATATATGGTCGGCTGTGTAGTGCTTGCCGTTTACTTCAACTGTTTTATTATCTACAAATTTAGCAAAACCTTTAATTACAGTAACGCCATTGCTAGCAAGACCACTGTCGTAACCTTTATGAATTCGGCCTATGTAGGCTTCACGGCTTTCTACTAACTTGCTCCAATCAAAGCCTTTAACTTCAACATTAAAGCCGTAATCTGGGGCATATAAATTAATTGCTTCAGCAACCTGAGCACCGTGCCACATTACTTTTTTAGGTACACAGCCCACGTTTACACACGTGCCGCCCATGTGTTTTGCTTCTATAAGTGCTACTTTAGCGCCACGCATTGCCGCTCTATTTGCAGAGGCAATACCACCACTGCCACCACCGATTGCAATATAATCAAAGTGTTGTGTCATTTTATGTCCTTAGGCGTTGAGTTTTATGCGCATTAGCATAACATTAAGTTTTAAAAATAAAGAGTGTTTAGGTGACCTATGTTTAGTAAAAAAACATTCGAATTTCTTGCTCAGCTTGATCAAAACAATAATAGAGACTGGTTTAACGACCATAAATCACAGTATGAGGAATACGTAAGAGAGCCCGCTTTAGATTTCATTAGGCAAATGCAAGCACCACTTGCTGAGGTTTCTAGCCATTTTGTCGCATCAGATAAAAAAGTCGGCGGTAGTTTAATGAGAATCCATAAAGACGCGCGTTTTAGTAAAGATAAAACCCCATATAAAATTAATGTAGGAATTCAATTTCGCCATTTTATGGGAAAAGACGTACACGCCCCTGGTTTTTATTTTCACTTAGCAAATGACGAATGTTTTGTAGGTGCTGGTATTTGGCGACCAGAATCAAAGGCGCTTAATGCAATTAGAACCTGCATAGATGAAAACCCAAATAGCTATAAAAAAGCAATTTATGATGAGCAATTTAAATCTATATTTGAAATGTCAGGAGAGTCGCTAAAACGCCCACCAAGGGGTTTTGAAAAAGATCATCCCTTAATAGATGAGCTCAAACGAAAAGACTTTATAGCCATTAGCCCACTTACTCAAAAGCAAATATGCAGTAATAACCTAGTTGATACGGTACTAGAACGTTATAAAGTGGCCGACTCATTAATGGGTTATTTGTGTTTTGCTTTAGAGCAACCCTATTAAAATTAAACAACTTAGAAGCGGCTGAGTTGTTTTTTTACTTTTAGACCCAATTTAAAACGTAATGCATTAACGCAAAGAGAGTATTTATGAGCAACCCACTAATTGGCCTTGAAGGCTTACCACCATTTTCAAAAATAAAGCCTGAGTACGTAGTACCAGCACTAAAAGACGGTATTGAGCTTTGTCGTAAAGCCATTGATGACGTGTTAGCGAAAGGTTCGTACACGTGGGATGACTTAGTATTACCCCTTGAAGAAGCCGACGACAAATTATCGCGCATGTTCTCCCCTGTATCGCATTTAAATTCAGTAATGAATAACGACGAATTACGTGAAGCTTACGAGCAGTGCTTACCGTTAATATCTGAATATTCAACATTTGTAGGTCAGCATCAAGGATTATACAACGCGTATAATACGCTTTATAACAGCGACGAATTTAAAACGCTGACTACAGCACAGCAAAAAACAATTACTAATGCGCTTCGTGACTTTAAATTATCGGGTATTGCATTAGCGCCGAAGCAGCAAAAACGCTACGGCGAAATTAGCGCGCGTTTATCAGAACTTGCCTCAAAATTTGGCAACAACGTAATGGATGCCACACTTGCTTGGCACAAACATATTACTGATGAAAGCGACTTAGCTGGCTTGCCAGAATCTGCTTTAGCGCTTGCAGCTGATACTGCAAAAAGTAAAGAGTTAGACGGTTGGGTATTTACCCTTGATTTCCCGTCGTATTTACCAATTATGACCTATGCAGATAACCGCGAACTTCGCAGAGAAACTTACACCGCGTTTTCTACGCGCGCATCAGATCAAGGCCCTAACGCTGGTGAATTTGATAACTCTGACATTATGAGTGAGGAGCTTGCGCTTCGCCATGAACTTGCACAGTTACTAGGATTTAACAGCTACGCTGAAAAGTCATTGGCAACTAAAATGGCCGAAACACCGGCGCAAGTATTCTCGTTTTTAGAAGACCTAGCGGCTAAATCAAAACCACAAGCAGAACAAGAAGTGGCAGAGTTAAAAGCCTATGCTGAGCAAAAACATGGTATTTCTGAATTACAGGCATGGGATTTTGGTTACTACAGCGAAAAACTTAAGCAAGAAAAATACGCTATTTCAGATGAAGTACTACGTCCTTACTTCCCTGCAAATAAAGTATTAAGTGGCTTATTCGAAACCGTTAACCGCTTATTTGGTATTAGCGTAAAAGAAGTTACTGATTTTGATACTTACCACAAAGATGTACGTTTTTTTGAAATTGTAGATAGCAGCAATACCTTACGTGGACGTTTTTATCTCGATTTATATGCACGCGACCGTAAACGCGGTGGTGCGTGGATGGACGACTGTATGGGTCGTAAAGTACGTGCTAACGGCGAACTACAAACTCCAGTGGCTTATTTAGTGTGTAATTTTAATAAAGCGGTTGGCGATAAACCTGCATTGTTTACTCATGACGAAGTGACTACCTTATTCCACGAGTTTGGTCATGGTATTCACCACATGCTTACACAAGTTGATGCTGCCCCTGTTGCGGGTATTAATGGTGTAGCGTGGGATGCGGTAGAGCTTCCTAGTCAGTTTTTAGAAAACTGGTGTTATGAAGAAGAAGCACTGAGCTTTATTTCAGGTCATTATGAAACGGGTGAGGCGTTACCTAAAGAGCTACTTGATAAGCTACTAGCGGCTAAAAACTACAACTCAGGCATGCAGATGCTACGTCAAATTGAGTTCTCGTTATTCGACTTTAAAATCCATAATGATTATAAAGCAGGTGAAGAGTGTCAAATTCAAGCTGTACTTGATGACGTACGTAGTCGTACCTCGGTCGTAAAGCCTCCTGAGTTTAACCGTTTTCAACATGGCTTTAGCCACATTTTTGCAGGCGGTTACAGCGCTGGTTATTACTCGTATAAATGGGCTGAAGTACTCTCTGCTGACGCTTATTCTAAATTTGAAGAAGAAGGTATTTTTAACCCGCAAACCGGTCAAGCCTTCATGCAAAATATTTTAGAAAAAGGCGGCAGTGAAGAGCCAATGGAATTATTTAAAAAGTTCCGTGGTCGTGAGCCTAATGTTGACGCGTTACTACGCCACAGCGGTATTGCAGCTTAAAAACTAATATTTAGCACAAACCAAAATAAAGCGCCTAAATGGCGCTTTTTTATTATTTGTAAATTATTATCTAATAATTTTTAGTAATTTCATCCTGTCGTACTATGCTTTTAGCACACCTATTAAAATGGATTAAGGCATGGCAAAGTTGGTATTAGCAATTGATGACGACAAATATGTTCATCATATAATTGAAGAGTCTTTAGCAGGGTTTTGTAAAATAATTCATGCAAAAGATGGCGATGAAGGATTAAGGCTAACCAATAAATATAACCCTGATATTATTTTACTCGATATTGAAATGCCAGGTATGTCAGGCTATGACGTATGTAAAACGATAAAGCAAAGTGAAAGCACTCAAGATATTCCCGTTATGTTTCTCTCATCTAAAATAGAGTTAAGCGATCGGGTAAAAGGTTATAGTGTTGGCGCATCTGATTACATTACTAAACCCTTTAACGCAGAAGAGTTAATAGCGCGTATAAAAGTGCTTTACGAATATCGACAGCAATGTGCAAAGCTAAAATTGGATATAGCAAAAGCGAATAAAACAGCGGAAATAGCGATGACAGAGTCGGGCGATATGGGCCGTATAATGCGCTACGTTGGACAAAGCTATCACGCTAATAACTTTCAATCGTTGAGTGAACACTTTTTTACCTTTTTTGCTCCTTTAAATTTAGATGTTGTGGTTGTGTTTTGGTATCAAGGAACAGGTGTTTTTTACAGCCAGCAAAGTGGTGTTTGCCCGTTAGAGCAAGAGCTACTGGAGCAACACAGACAAGCTCAACGATTTGTTGATATTGGTAGTAGTACTATAATTAATTACCCCAAAGTATCCCTTTTGATAAAAAATATGCCAGTTGATAATGATGCTTTGTACGGGCGTTATAAAGATCTGTTCCCGCATATATTAGAAGTAACCAACGAGAAGGTTATTACCATGGAAAGAAGCGAAAGCAGTTATGAGCAGGCAGCTCAAATAAGTACAGCCCTTCAAGATATTGTTAAGCAGTTAACTACACAAAATATAGAGCAAAACAAAAGTACTAAAGTGTTTATAGAGCAGCTACATGAGCTTGACTGCGCCATTAAGCTACAACAAACACAAGCAAATCCTGCCGATCTCACTTTATATATATCTCAATTAGATCAAACAATGCAGTTATTTGTATCGGCTAATAGCGATTTAGCCTTTATCAAATATCAGCTTAAACAAGTTGCCGAAAGCCGCAATGAACTTATATCTAATTTACGCACTAAAGCGGAAGCCGCAAAGGTTAATACTAATCATCATAGTGATATAGAGCTATTTTAGTGCTTTAAAGTAAAGCGGTTGATATACTACAGGCGTATTTTATCGTCGGAGTTTATTGTGGTTATTCAGTGTGCTTTTAAAGAGTTACGTCCTTATTTAAATGAATTAGAAACACGCTTTGGTTTAGCCCAATGGGCGCAAAATTGCTGTGGCTTTAGCTTACATTACGACGATAAAGGGTTGAGCCTATTTAAAACCGATGAGCCTAAACTAGGTGCAATTAATGTTGATTTTGTAACCGGTGCTGCTGCCCATAGGCGCAAGTTTGGCGGTGGTAAAGGGCAAGCTATTGCCAAAGCGGTTGGTTTAAATAAAGGTGCAACGCCTGTTGTACTTGATGCTACCGCAGGCCTTGGGCGAGACGGCTTTGTACTTGCCTCGCTAGGGTGCAAAGTTATATTACATGAACGTCATCCGGTTGTTGCAGCCCTTTTATACGATGGGTTAAAGCGAGCCTATAGCGATATTGAAATTGGTGTGTGGATGAAAGAAAACATGAGCCTAATATTTGGCTCAAGCCATACCTTGCTCTCTCAGTGCGAAAGCATGCCCGATGTTGTTTATTTAGATCCCATGTTTCCGCATCGCGAAAAATCAGCATTAGTTAAAAAAGAAATGCGCGTATTTCAAGAGCTAGTTGGTGCAGACAACGACGCAGACGACCTACTTGATTTTGCCTATCCACTTGCCAGTAAGCGTGTCGTTGTAAAACGCCCCGATTATGCGCCATTCTTAAACGAAAAAACCCCAAGTATGCAAATTAAAACCAAAAAGAACCGTTTTGATGTTTATGTAAAGGCGGCAATGGTTTAAACATCAAAACAAATTGGTGGTATATCCCTAGAATTTACCCATGTAAGAATCGTTATATTGGCTTGGATCTTAGGATCTAGCCTTTTGAATCTAGGATCTTATTACATTTTCATGTTAGAATTTGCGCAATTTTTTGGCATAGCAAAGTAGCACAGTAATGATCTTAGATGATATTCGCATTGTTTTAGTTAACACGTCACATTCGGGCAATATTGGTTCGGCGGCTCGCGCCATGAAAACCATGGGTTTATCAAAGCTTTATTTAGTTGATCCTGCTTGTGAAATAGACAGCCAAGCAAGTGCTTTAGCTGCAGGCGCAACTGACGTTTTAGGCAATGCAGTTATTGTAGGTACTGTTGAAGAAGCTATCGCTGACTGTACATTAACAATTGGCACAAGTGCGCGTTCTCGTACGCTTTCGTGGCCAATGGTTGAACCACGTGAATGTGGTGAAAAACTCGTTGCTGAAGCCGTAAATGGTCCTGTAGCGCTAGTATTTGGTCGTGAAAACAGCGGCTTAACTAATGAAGAATTACAGCTTTGTAATTACCACGTATGTATTCCTGCTAATCCAGAGTACAGCTCGCTTAATTTAGCTATGGCCGTACAAACACTTAGTTACGAAACACGTATGGCGTTTTTAAATCAACAACCTAAAAAGGTTGAAGAAGACGATGCAGTTTACCCAAGCTCAAAACAAACAGAACTGTTTTATGAGCACCTTGAAGAGACGCTTTTCAAAACCGGTTTTATTATCAAACAGCACCCTGGGTTAGTTATGACTAAATTACGTCGTTTATTTAACCGAGCTCACCCTGAAGATGCCGAAATGAATATTTTACGCGGTATTCTCACTTCAATTAATAAGTCTATCCCTAAGTAACTTAGGTATAGCTATTAGTTATAAAAACCAATGGGTAAATAACTAGCTAATACTTGACTAAAATACTCAGGTAATTACAATGGCTGTAATACTTGACCAAAGAGGTCAAGTATTGAAAGTTTGTTAACTCTACAATTTAAAAAGTAAGAGTTTATAAATCAAATTTTTATCAAGTGATAATACTTGACTAATTTACTCTGGTAATTAAAATTTGCACTCTTTTGTGCAGGGGGCGTTATGAAGTTAACATCAAAAGGCAGATATGCCGTTACAGCTATGCTGGATGTTGCACTACACACAGGTGTAGGTCCTGTAGCCCTTGCTGATATTTCACAAAGACAAGAAATTTCTTTGTCTTACCTTGAACAATTATTTGCTCGTTTACGTAAAAATGGCCTAGTAAGTTCTGTTCGTGGACCTGGTGGTGGTTATTTACTAGGGCGTGAAGCGGGCATTATCTCTGTTGGCGATATTATTAGCGCCGTAGACGAATCGGTCGATGCAACACGTTGCCAAGGTGCCGATACCGGCTGTCAGAGTGGTATGCGTTGTTTAACACATAATTTGTGGTCAGACTTAAGCGCACGCATAGAAGAATTTTTGAATAATATTACCCTTGCTGAATTGGTGGAAAAATCAGATGTGAAAGAAATAGCATCGCGCCAAGATAACAGTATCAATAATGCAATTAAGCAGTTGGAAAACATTCAAGTAAGCTGTCAACTTTAAGGTTGACCTGCAGCGGAGAGAGAAATGAAGTTACCGATTTATTTAGATTACGCAGCGACCACGCCTGTTGATGAACGTGTTGCTAAAGAAATGATGCAGTGCCTGACAATGGACGGTAAGTTTGGTAATCCTGCGTCACGCTCACACCGTTTTGGTTGGCAAGCAGAAGAAGCTGTTGACCAAGCGCGTACAGATATTGCTGATTTAATTAATGCAGACCCACGTGAAATTGTTTTCACATCGGGTGCAACAGAATCAAATAACCTTGCTATTAAAGGTGCAGCACAGTTTTACAAGAAAAAAGGTAAGCACGTTATTACCGCTAAAACTGAGCATAAAGCTGTAATCGACACATGTCGTGAGCTTGAGCGCCAAGGTTTTGAAGTAACTTACATGGACGTTGAAGAAAACGGCCTACTTGATTTACAAAAACTTGCCGACACAATGCGTGACGACACAGTACTTGTAAGCATCATGCACGTTAATAACGAGCTAGGTGTGATTCAAGATATCGCGACTATTGGCGAAATGTGTCGCGAACGTAAAATTATGTTCCACGTAGATGCAGCGCAAAGCGCGGGCAAAGTATTAATCGACGTGCAACAGCTTAAAGTTGATTTTATGTCGTTCTCTGCACATAAAGTGTATGGCCCTAAAGGTGTTGGTGCACTTTACGTTCGTCGTAAACCACGTGCTCGCCTTGAAGCGCAAATGCACGGTGGCGGACATGAACGCGGTATGCGCTCTGGTACACTAGCAACTCACCAATTAGTGGGTATGGGTACTGCGTTTAAAATTGCTAAGCAAGATTTCGAAAAAGATCACGCACACATCAGCGCCTTACGTAATCGTTTAATCGACGGCATTATGGCTGATATGGACGAAGTATACTTTAACGGCACACAAGACCAATCAGTACCGGGTATTGTAAACATCAGCTTTAACTTTGTTGAAGGTGAGTCGTTACTTATGGCAGTAAAAGACATTGCAGTATCGTCAGGTTCAGCCTGTACATCTGCAAGCTTAGAGCCTTCTTATGTATTACGTGCACTTGGCCGTAACGACGAATTAGCACATAGCTCAATTCGTTTTAGTATTGGTCGCTTTACTACCGAAGAAGAGATTGATTACACCGTCGAATTAATGAAAAACTCTATCGGTCGCCTACGTGAGATGTCTCCACTTTGGGAGATGCATCAAGAAGGTATTGATTTAGATTCAGTTGAATGGGCTCACCACTAATAGTGTGAGCACATACCCTAGCAGGTAATGAGGATAGAATAATGGCTTATAGTGATAAAGTAATCGACCACGTAGAAAACCCACGTAACGTAGGTACTCTAGATAAGAACGATCCGTCAGTGGCAACGGGTATGGTAGGCGCACCAGCATGTGGTGACGTAATGAAACTGCAAATTAAAGTATCTGCCACTGGCGTTATTGAAGATGCAAAATTCAAAACCTACGGTTGTGGTAGCGCAATTGCTTCATCTTCACTTGTAACAGAGTGGGTTAAAGGCAAAACGCTAGACGAAGCAGCGACAATTAAAAACACTGATATCAGTGCAGAGCTTGAGTTGCCACCAGTGAAAATTCACTGTTCAATTTTAGCCGAAGACGCAATTCAAGCAGCAATTGCAGACTACAAAAGCAAACAAGCGAAGTAAGAAGAGAAACTCATGGCAGTGACATTGACAGATGCGGCAGCAAACCGCGTACAATCATTTTTAGCAAACCGCGGTAAAGGTTTAGGCCTGCGCGTTGGCATTAAAACGACGGGCTGTTCAGGTCTTGCTTATGTACTTGAGTTTGTTGACGATTTAAACGAAGACGATGAAACTTTTGCGGCTAAAGGTGTCACCTTAATTGTTGACGCTAAAAGCTTAGTTTACATCGATGGCACAGAGCTCGACTACACTAAAGAAGGCTTAAATGAAGGGTTTAAATTTAATAACCCGAATCAAGCAGATGAGTGTGGTTGTGGCGAAAGCTTTACCGTTTAAGCTTTAAATATCTTTGTAGTATAAATAAGCCCTGCCAGTTAATGTAGGGCTTTGTTATTTCTGAATATTATTGGTTGAAGTTATGCGTTACTTTGAATTATTTGCAGTCCCCGTTGATTACAGTATTGATTTAGCAACGGTTAACAAGCACTACTTGGAATTACAGCGTACTGTACATCCCGATCGCCACGCGAATGCGAGCAGCCGCGATAAGTTAATGGCTGTGCAAAGCACTGCCGAAATTAACGATGCGCTACAAACATTAAAGCACCCAGTAAAACGTGCTGAATATATGTTGAGCGAGCTAGGCGTTGATATTCGTGCAGAGCAGCAAACCTTGCAAGATCCAATGTTTTTAATGCAGCAAATGGAACTTCGCGAAGAACTTGAAGAGCTAACATCAGCTAGCGATCCTGATACCGCCATTGCAAATTTTGAAAAACAAATTAAGCAATTAAACGCGCAATACAGTGCACAACTTGCTGAGCAATTAGCAAGTAATGATGAGCAGCAATATCAACTTGCCGCAGATAATATTCGTAAACTGAAGTTTGTTTATAAGTTACGTGAAGAACTAGAGCGTATCGAAGACAGTTTATTTGACGATTAATTACTTGCTGCAAAGCGAGCAACACGAGTTTAAAGAGCATTATGGCATTATTGCAAATTGCTGAGCCGGGGCAAAGCGCGGCACCACACGAACATAAACTAGCAATTGGTATTGACCTTGGTACAACTAATTCATTAGTTGCAACAGTGCAAAGCGGCGAAGCCCGCACGTTAACTGATGATCTTGGCGCGGCTATGTTACCGTCGGTTGTTCGTTATCAAGCAGGCGGTATTACTGTTGGCGCAGAAGCTGCACAAGCAGCAACGCAAGACCCTGCTAACACACTTATTTCGGTTAAGCGTTTTTTAGGTAAAACTCAGGCTGAAATAGAGCAAAGTTATGGGCAACTACCGTATGAATTTTGTGAGCACAATGGTGCGCTAGCAATAGAAACTGCGGCAGGTAAAATTAGTCCAATTAAAGCATCAAGCCATATTTTAGCTGCATTAAAAGCACGAGCTGAGCAAAGTTTTGGCAACCAAGAAATTTTAGGGGCTGTAATTACAGTACCAGCGTACTTTGATGACGCGCAGCGCCAAAGTACTAAAGATGCCGCAGAGCTTGCTGGTATTAACGTACTACGTTTATTAAATGAGCCAACAGCAGCAGCGGTTGCTTATGGTTTAGATTCAGGTCAAGAAGGTATTATTGCTGTTTATGATTTAGGCGGTGGTACGTTCGATATATCAGTACTTAGATTACACCAAGGTGTGTTTGAAGTAATGGCAACCGGTGGCGACTCTAGCCTCGGCGGCGATGACTTTGATTCGCTCCTTGTTGATTACTTTAAGCAGCAAACAGGTGTGTCAGCATTATCACCTTCAGTTTTACGTTTATTCATCAATAAAGCAAAAGCGTGTAAAGAAGCATTAAGCCAATACGCTAAAGTAAACGTGGGCCTTGAGTTTGACGATCAGAAATACACCGTTGAAGTAACGCGCGAAACGTTTGATGAAATGGCTATGCCACTAATTAAAAAAACGCTGCGCTCGTGTCGTCGTGCTGTAAAAGATGCTGGCATTGAAAATGAAGAAGTGCTGCAAGTTATTATGGTAGGCGGTTCAACCCGTATGCCATTGGTACGTAGCCAAGTACAAAGCTTTTTTGATAAAGAGCCGCTAACTTCAATCGATCCTGATCGTGTTGTAGCCTTAGGTGCCGCGCTTCAAGCCGACGTGTTAATTGGCAATAAGCCCGATTCTGACATGTTATTGCTTGATGTATTACCGTTATCGCTAGGCCTTGAAACGATGGGTGGTTTGGTTGAAAAAATCATTCCGCGTAATACAACGATTCCGGTAGCACGCGCACAAGAATTTACAACGTTTAAAGACGGTCAAACAGCCATGTCATTACATGTGCTGCAAGGTGAGCGTGAGCTTGTTGATGATTGTCGATCGCTTGCTAAGTTTAGCTTAAAAGGTATTCCACCAATGGCGGCAGGCGCTGCGCATATTCGTGTAACCTTTAAAGTTGATGCTGATGGCTTATTAAGTGTTTCAGCTATGGAAAAATCAACAGGTGTACAAGCTGAGATTCAAGTTAAGCCTTCGTTTGGTTTATCTGATGACCAAGTAGCTAACATGCTAAAAGAATCAATGAGCAACGCTAAAGGCGACATGCAAG
Source organism: Pseudoalteromonas sp. SR43-5 (assembly GCF_014163835.1). Lineage (NCBI taxonomy): Bacteria > Pseudomonadati > Pseudomonadota > Gammaproteobacteria > Alteromonadales > Pseudoalteromonadaceae > Pseudoalteromonas > Pseudoalteromonas sp. SR43-5. The sequence goes on along the minus strand of NZ_JACJEA010000001.1, from coordinate 258,370 downwards.
CGCGTATGCTTAAAGAGCAACAAGTAGAAGCGTTGCGCGTAATAGAAGCGCTTAACGCATCACTTGAAGCCGATGGTGCATTACTTGACGATACGCAACTAGCTAACTTACGCGCTGAAATTGCAGAACTGGTAAAAGTGCGCGAAAATGCACAAGAGCCTGGCGAAATTAAAGCAGCTATCGAAAAAGTCGATAATGCGAGTAGCGACTTTGCATCGCGTAGAATGGATGCATCAATTAAAAAGGCCCTTACAGGGCAGTCAGTAGACAACATTTAAGAGAGATTAGAATGCCACAAATTGTTTTTCTTCCACATCCTGAATTATGTCCTGACGGCGCTGCAATTGAAGCTCCTACAGGTCAAACGGTACTCGACGCTGCGCTTAAAAATGGTATTAGCATTGCGCATGCTTGTGAAAAGTCTTGTGCATGTACTACGTGTCACTTAGTGATTCGTGAAGGATTTGACTCACTTGAAGAAAGTGATGAGCTAGAAGACGACATGCTAGATAAAGCATGGGGCTTAGAGCCTGAGTCACGCCTTGGTTGCCAAGCAATTATAAGAGATGAAGACCTAGTGGTTGAAATACCTAAGTACAATCTCAATATCGTTAATGAAGAGCACTAGTTTTTAACGATGTATATATTAAAAGCCGCTGTTTGATATAGCGGCTTTTTTGTTTGTGAATTGTAGGCGTGACAAGCAAAGCTCGTAAGTTATTTTGCAGGCAAGCAAAGCTTGCTGGCGTTATGTGTTTTAACTCTAGGTTATAAATATAGAAGCTGCGCTTCTCACGTGAGCAAAGATCCTAAAATGTTAGCCTTGGCTCTATGCCACGCATTAAAAGCTAACACCTTAAAACGTAATTTTGGAGGTTTATTTTGAGTAATCTTATTTTTTCTGACTCATTTATTAACGGCGAATTTTATAAAACCGATACGCGCTTTAGCGTTAACGATCCCGCTACCGAAAAAAGTATTGTTGAAGTAAGTGATATTGACGAGCAGGGTGTAAATAGCGCAATAAACGCAGCTCAAGGGGCTTTTGTTAAGTTAAAAACGACAAATGCCACTGAGCGAAGCGAAACCTTGATGCGCTGGTATGAGCTAGTAATAAAACACAAGCAAACACTTGCAGAGCTAATGACCAAAGAGCAAGGCAAGCCACTCAAAGAATCTCTTGGTGAGATTGATTACGGTGCAGGTTTTATCAAATGGTTTGCAGAAGAAGCCAAACGTAGTTACGGAGATGTAATTCCGCCAACAGATGACTCGCATCGTTTAACTAGCTTTAAGCAGCCTGTCGGTGTTGTAGCTGGTATAACGCCGTGGAACTTTCCTATTGCTATGGTTACTCGTAAAGTAGCGCCAGCTTACGCTGCGGGCTGTAGCTTTATACTTAAACCTTCTGAACACACGCCACTTTGTGCTATTGCGCTTGCTCATCTAGCCGATCAAGCTGGTTTTGTTAAAGGTGCATTTAATGTACTGGTTTCTCGAGATGCCAAAACAGTAGGTAAAATGCTGACTGACTCAGAAGTCGTGCGTAAGTTTACATTTACCGGTTCTACCGATGTTGGTAAGCAGTTGCTATCGCAATGTGCAGACACAATTAAACGCACCTCGATGGAGCTTGGCGGTAATGCGCCTTTTATTATTTTTGATAATGCCGACTTAGATGAAGCTATTGAAGGGCTAATGGCGGCTAAATTTAGAAATAGTGGGCAGGCATGTGTTGCTGCAAACCGTATTTTTATACAACGTAATATTCTCGACAAAGTACTTTCAAAAATTACGCCTAAGGTTGCAGCATTAAAAGTGGCAAATGGTCTTGAAGACGATGTTGATATTGGTCCGCTTATTTACCCTAAAGCCAAAGAGAAAGTACAGCAGTTAGTACAAGACGCACTCGATAAAGGCGCGACGCTGATTGGCGATAATAGTGACTTAGGTGGCAGCTTTCAAAATCCATTAATAGTAAACAATGTCACCACAGAAATGGATATTTATCACGAAGAGGTATTTGGTCCGGTATTAACGGTTATTCCTTTTGATGAAGAAAGTGAAGTGCTTGCACTTGCTAACGATGTACCATTTGGTCTAGCAGCCTATTTTTACAGCCAAAATATTAAGCAAATTTACCGAGTTAGTGAAGGGCTTGAATTTGGTATGGTCGGCGTTAATGAAGGTGTTATATCAAACCCAGTAGCGCCATTTGGTGGTGTTAAGCAATCTGGTTTAGGCCGAGAAGGCGGTCATCAAGGGCTTGATGAGTACTTAGAAGAAAAGTACGTGTGTATTAAAATATAACGCCCGTTAAGTTTATGAGCGCGAATTTACTTCGCGCTTTTTTATGACGTTAATATGGCAGATATATGAACTTTATCTTTTACTGTTGCTACACAGAGCACTAAATGCTACCTTTGGAGCCATATTTTTTGTTAATAAAACAACATAAAAAAACAAATAAAAAGTAAAAGGATTTCTATAAGTAGAAATAACCCCGTGTGTAAATGCCACCGTATGGTGGCATTTTTTTGTTTCAATAGTTATAGACTGTAATAAGCGCATTTTGAATAAAGGCATGGCTTATAGGTGCTAACTTATAGGTGTGTAACCGGGTAAATTATCAAAATCTATCTCATCTAACTGCTCTGGATCTGCATACTCGTTGATATAATTTTTATAAACCTCTGACTCAATAAAAATAGCAAAAATATCACCATCAAGATGGTTTTTAGCAACCATTGACCCTAAAATAAATAAACACTCACTGACCGGTTTTGCTTTTTTGTAGGGTCTGTCTACTGCAGATAGCGCTTCAAAAATATCCGTAATAGCCATTAACCTTGCAGGCACCGACATTTGCTCTTTGGTTAAACCTTTTGGGTAACCAGTACCATCAAGTTTTTCATGATGACCTAAAGCATATTCAGTAACATTGCTTAAGTGTTTAGGAAACGGCAGGGCATCTAAAATATTTTTAGTTACATCCATATGACGCTTCATTACTTCACGTTCGGCTTCGGTTAGCGTGCCTCTTCGTATTGTTAAGTTTTCAACTTCATCAGCTGAGAGCAATGGTGTATTAATATCATTAATAACGAGTTGGTATTTGTTTGCAATGCGTTCAATGTGCTCAAGTTCTGCATCACCTAAAAACTCGCCCCCTACATTAACACGCTGTAATAATGCACGGTCTAATGCCAACTGTTTAAGCTCGGTATCAAGTAGGCGTTCAAATTGTTGAACTTCGATAGGTTTTTTCAGCTTCATCGCACAGATGATCTTTTGCTGATACGCTATTTTTAAATCTCGGCTAATTATTTCAAATTTAGCATCTACATATTTTATTCGATCAAAAATAGTTTCTAGTTTTGTCGACTTTTCCATGATGTGATCGGGGGTCGCTATTTTCCCACAGTCATGTAACCAGCCAGCTATATCAAGCTCATGTCGGTCAGCTTCAGTCATCGAAAATGAAGCCAAAGGACCTTTATTTATATCATTAACGGCATCAGCTAGCATTAACGTGAGTGCTGGCACTCGTTTACAATGGCCACCGGTATGAGGAGACTTTTCATCTATTGCCATCGCAATTGTTTCAGCAAAGGTCGAAAAGAGATCTTCCATTCCCTTAATTAGTGTTGAGTTAGTTAGCGAAATAGCGCCTAAAGAGGCAAAAGATCGAATTAGAGTGACGAGCTCTTCACTAAAAGGAATGTTTTTATTTTGCGCATCTTTTACATTTATAAGCTGGATTACGCCAATAATGTCATCTTCATGATCTTTTAAAGGAATTGTTAGCATGGACTCAGAGCGATAACCCGTGCGTGCATCCATTTTGCGTGCAGCGCTCATATCAAAAGGCAAGGCATCATACACGTCAGGAATGTTAATCACTTCCCCTGTATTAACAGAATGCGCAACAATAGCAGTGTCATTTGGTTTGCCATCAATAAAAAGATCTATATTAGGAAAATCAACAGGACCACCTAACGTGCCACCTAAATAAAGATTTAATGACTTGTTTATTACCGTTTCAAACTTGAGTTGTTTGTTTGGGGTAATAGAGTAAATGCTGCCAGCATCAGAATGTGCTATCGACATTACAACTTGCAGTATTTCATCAAGTAACTTAGACGAGTTTTTTTCGGTTGTTAGTCTAATGCTAATATCGATAAAGTGCTGAAGATTTGTTTTGTCTTTAATGTGCTGTCGCATATGTTTACTACTTTTGAGTATGTTTGAAGGCACCATTCCAATCCTTAGCTAGTGTTTGCAAATCAGTGCCCTTAATACGTTCAATAAAAATGGCATAAATGTTGGGGCTAAATACGGTTGTACTGCGTAGTTCTTTAAATAAGCTAAGTGCTTGTGGCCAGTTTTTATTATAAAAAAGCGTCATGGCCTGCTGCGACTTTTTAACTTCATTTAACTGCTCTTCATCGAGCTTATCTGTAAAGTTTATAGGTTCAAACAACTGTACAGCGGCTGTTTTACCAACAACTTGCACTTTATCTATTAAACGAAATGAAATATGAGGGCATTTTTTCATCGTCTCTTCTGTAACAAGAATAGCTACGCCATAAAATTTGGTCAAGCTTTCTACTCTAGCACCTAAATTAACAGTATCACCAAGAACTGTATAGGCTTTACGATAAACCGAACCCATATCACCTACATTCATGTCGCCAGTACTTAAACCGATACCTATTTTTATTGCAGGCTGGTTGTTTTCTGCAAATAACTGATTTATTTTCGTTATCCCGTTGATCATAGACATTGCGGCTTCAACACCATGGCGAGCGTGGTTTTCATCTTTCAGTGGGGCATTCCAAAATGCCATCACCATATCGCCTACGTACTTATCAATAGTTCCGTGATGATCAAATATGATTTTGGTAATAGCTGTAAGATATTCGTTTAAATATTCACTTAACTGATGAGGCGACATACTTTCTGATAGTGAAGTGAAACTACGAATGTCGGCAAACAACACCGTCATATTTTTTCGCTCACTTTTTTGAGATAAACTTTTACCTTGAAGTATCATTTGGTTTATTCGCTCAGGAGGAACATATTGGTCAAACATAGATTTTATTTTTCGGCTGTGTTTCATTTCAGCGATAGAGCCTACAATGATGTAATAACCGGCTAATATAATGATAAGTAAAAGAGGCATTAATAAAGGTAAACTAATTTTTTGTACTGACCATAAATAAACGTTTAAAAATATAACGACACTTGTGACTGTAAGAGACAAAACAATAATAAAACGTGCGCTCTTAGCGTGGCTAAAAAACGACAGTACGCAACCCGTCAATGCAATGATGAGTAAGCTTGCTCCCTGTGACCAATTAGGTTTAGATGGCAGTAGCTCTGGGTGCATTAACCCTTCAAATATATTGGCATGAACCTCCACACCCGGGTATTGCAAACCAACAGGTGTTGATCTTAAATCAGCAAGCCCTACGGCGGAAGTACCAATAAAGGCTACTGTGCCTTCTAATTCATCTAAACCAATTTTTTTGGTCAAAATATCGGTAGCCGAATAATAGGGGAAGCTATGCGCACGCCCTTTGTAAGGAATTAATATTTGCCCATACTCATCAGTTTGAATCCACTTATCTTGAAACTTTATACCTTCGAATAAGGTTATACCATCTAACCTATTGGAACGGGTTTCTATGTTTTCAGCAAGGGTATAAAGTCGAGCAACTTCAAGTGCTAAAGAAGGATAAAGCTTATCGCCAACTCGATTTATAAGAGCTGCTTTACGTATAAAGCCATCTTCGTCAATATGTGCATTAATAAAGCCGGTGCCCGTTGCAGCATTTTGTAACTGTGGAATATTTACAATAGCACCAGGAAACTGGTTTATTTGTGAATTAGTGTGCTCTTCGCTTGCCCATACAACACTGTTTTTAGCTGGCAAGTTTTGATTAGTCAGTTGTTCATCAATTAGTAAAAAACCAAGAACAGTATCATTTTTAGATAATGCGCTTGCTAGTTTTGTGTCTGCATCGACTTGTTTAGTAATTTCAGCAAAGGGGATGGTGTACTTTTTTGATAAGCCAGGAATTTCAGACATAATTTTTGTAACAGGGTTTTCTTCCTGTTCAGAAAAAAATATATCGAATGCAATAACAATAACACCTGCATCGGTAAGCTTTGTAACAAGGTCAGCTACTTTTGAGCGACTCCAAGGAAAGCGTCCTTGTTCTTGCATGCTCTTTTCATCGATATCAATTATTACAACGGTTTCATCTATGCGCCTAGGCGTCTCTGAAAGCGTCAGTAATAATCGAGAGTCGTATATTATACCTTCTACACGGTTAACTAACTTTGCAAGCGACCCAGTTGAAAATAACTCTATTGATGCAATTATTAACGTAATAACAGCGCCAATAAAAAAGTGCTTTGAGGTAATGGGTTTTAAGAAGCTAATGAGCAACGCTCCTTGATAGACTAAAAATCAAAAACTCGTCCTTCTCGGCCGCATTCTATTTTTACCTGTTGAGCGTACTGCGTGTGTAAATACTTTTCTATAGAGACTAACTGTTCATCGGTTCTTGATGGATCGTGGCTAATAATAATCACATTTTTAATACTCGCTTTTATAGCAAGCTCAGCAACCTGATCTATGGTGCTATGACCCCAACCATGCTTAAGAGGCAAGTCTGCATCTATAAATTGAGCATCGTGAATTAGTAAATCAGCGCCTTCAATAAAATTACTCCATTCGCAAATACTTGTGTTTAGCTTGTCTGGTGGGTTTAGCTCATTGTCGGTAACGTAAGCTATCTTTTTTTCATCTGCTTTAATGCAATAAGCAGTACCGCCACCAGGGTGATTCAGTGGAGCAGTAGAAACCAAAAAACCGTTAAGTGTAAATTGCTTTTGAGACGATAAATCAGTATTAAGCGTAATATTGGCAGGTAAATCCTGATAACACACAGGAAAGTACGAACCACTCATTTGCTTTAATATGGCATCTTGGCTTTTTTTATCATCAACGTTGCCAGCTACAATGGTTATATTGCGGTTGGGCTGGTAGATAGGTTTAAAAAAAGGAAACCCTTGAATATGATCCCAATGATTGTGCGTTAGCAAAATATTGATAGGACTTTGTGTTTCTAGTAAACGTGTACCGAGTTCTACAATACCGGTACCAGAGTCTAAAATAAGATCTTTACCGTTGTTTTGTTCAATGTACACACATGAGGTATTTCCCCCAAAAATGTGTGTATTACTTCCAGCTGAAGGCATCGAGCCTCTAACACCAAAAAATTCAACTTTCATAATTTAAGGCTAAGCTCCATCTGCTTCAAAAATTGAATTTAGAAATACTAACATTGTTAGAGTTAGTGTCATTACAAGTGCTACTTACAACAACTTGGGTATCATTTTGCAGGATAATTGAAGTAAATACATGTGTACTGACACATTGGCTTGCTTCATAAAATCCGACACCACTGGCTCCAAACGTATTATCTAAAGTACCGTCAGTTAAAATGCGCGCTAACATTCCTTTATTGTTGCCCATACCAACTAAAACAATATTGTTGTTGGTATCAAAAACGGCACTTTTTACTTCGGTATCTCCCGTTGAAGCTAATGTATATTGGTCTAAAGGGTAGCTGTCATCAATTACTCCAGATGCGAGTAATCGCGTAATACTGGCTTTATTAGGCGTATCTACAACGTTTGCAATTAAATATAATTTATTTGATTCGTCGACTAATACTTTTACCATTTTATTCTCGGAATCAATGGTTGTTTCACCTATGTATTTGTAGGTTTGCTCACCGTCAGAGTCGAGCTTTAATGCTATTAATTCTGAACTGGCACCTGATACAGATTTACCACCAATAAAAATACTATCATCACTGATAAAAACACTTTCATAATATTCAAAAGGTGTTCCTATAATTTTTCCATTGCTACCAAAGTCATCGTCAAGTGTACCGTCAGAATCTAGCATCATGATAAACGAACTAGGAGTATCGGCTATAACTACAGAGCCAACTGCTACAACGTTGCCATCATGTAGTGCTAAATCAGTTAAGTTAAGCTTTTCAGCACCTGAAATAGAAGTAGAGTAAATACCATCACTGGCGAATGAGGTATCTAAATCACCATTTTGATCAACTTTAGCTATAAAGCCCTCTTCACCGTCAGTTTTGCTTTTAGATCCCGCAATAAATAAGCTGCCGCTATTGTGTTCAACCAACGCTATATTAGGTACGCTCAAATCTATGGCAATTTCTTTATGACCACTTTCGCTAAAGCTAGTATCTATAGCACCCGTACTCGTAAAGCGTGTTAATACTAACTTAGTAATTGAGTTCGATTTAGCCGTTGATGCAAGAATATACTTACCGACCTGAGGGCCATTGCTAAGTTGTAAAACGTTCATTGATTCATCGTTAGTCGCATCTACTAAATTATTAAAGGTAGAGTAACCACTGGTTTCAAAGTTACTAAATAATGTGGCTTGACTATCTATTGCTGCAATAAACGGTTTTGTACTTGAATCATCATTAACACCAGCTACCCAAATAGTGTCATTAGGGTCGATAGCTAAAGTGTTGGCAAATTGCTTACCACTTATACCATCAATTATATTAATGCCGGAGGTGCCATAGGCACTATCTAAAGTACCTTGATTATTAATCCGTGCTGAAAATAATTTTTCTGAGGCTGATACGCCAGTCGTCCCCGACAAACTAATGCCATTGTTACTAGGCTCGTGTTTAATACCTGTAATTTTAGCGCCGCCATTGCCATTTCCACCATTACCATCAATATCATAAATTGCTATACCAGCATTACCAAAGGTGGTGATCAGCTCCCCATCTTTATTAATAGCTAATACTACCGCTTCTTTTTCACCGCTGGTTCTTGTTACATATCCACCTGCGAAGGCAGTAAATTCAGAATCAATAACTCCGCCTACAGCAAAAAGTTCGTCGTCTTTATTATTATCTGATATATCAATTATTAGTGCTGCGCCACCATTAAAGTTATTGTCATTATCGCCATCAGATTTTAAATAACGAATTAGAGAGTCTTTTGTTCCCTCTGCACTGGTAACAGTCCCTACAACTAAGTAGTCGGATTTATCAAAGTTCTTAATTGCAAAGCCTTCATCATCTCGATTAGCGCCGCTAACATCGACAATAGCTGGAGTAGAATTCTCAAAATCTAGATCTGATTTTTTGTAATGTATCCATAGGCTATCGTTTTGAATCCCATCAAAGTGTTTACCTACAGCCAGTATTTTATCGTCATCAATTTCAAGGTCATTAATAACGGTAGTACTATTAAGCGTTGTACACTGAATACCTGCGCCACTTTCACCGTCGTCATCATCATCGTCATCATCCGAACCAGTGCTTAACGTTCCAGCGAGATCCATTTTAAGTATACAAGCTTCATTATGGGTGCCATCAAAACTCGAATAGGCAATGAAAAGATCTGTACCGTCAGAAATAATAGCTGTGGCTTCCTCATCTTGATCTAAATCGAGTATTTTAGTGCCGGTGTTATTAAAGGCAGTATTTATATCACCATTATTTGAGTAAGAGACAATAAGAAGGTCTTTATCAGCATTGTTGGTAAAACCAACAAAATATAGGTTGCCATTAAGCTCAATACTGTCTTTAAACTCACCACCAGAAAAAATGTTCGAAAGATCAAGCTCTCCTGTAATTGGGCGGCCAAATGTCACATCTTCAGTTGGAATAAGAAGTTCAACTTCATCAGTAATATTAACGGTTATGTTAACGTTTGAACTTTCATTAGGTGTGCCATCATCAGTTATAGTCACATTTAAGATATATTGATTAGTTGTTTCAAAATCAAATGGGCTTTCACCTACGGTTGATAAAACACCAGAGCTACTATTAATTTCAAATGAAGCAGTGTCACCACCAGTTAAACTATAAGTTAAGGTCTGGTTCTCAATATCTGACGCGCTAACAGTCCCAATGATGTCGCCATCTGTAGCATTTTCACTAATACTAAAACTTTGAACCGATGCTACAGGTGCATCGTTAACCTCAGTTATGGTAATAGCGACTGTGGCTGTATTGGTTCCACCATTATTATCACTTACAGTATAAGTTACCGTGGCGAGTCCATTGGTATTCGCAGCTGGGGTATATTGAATTTGATTGCCAACTACTGAGGCTGAGCCAATATCAGCTGAGACTGCGCTTATGGTAAGGCTGTCGCCATCTTCATCTGAGTCATTGGCTAATACGTTTATCAGTATTGGCGCTGCATTTTCAGCCATAGTAGCGGTATCGTTATTGGCAACAGGTACATCATTCACGGCAGTTATCGTAATAGCGACCGTGGCAGTATTTGTTCCACCATTATTATCACTAACGGTATAACTAACTGTTGCTAAGCCGTTGTTGTCTGCTGCCGGTGTGTATTGAATTTGATTGCCAACTACTGAGACTGAGCCAATATCAGCTGATGCTGCGCTTATGACAAGGCTGTCGCCGTCTTCATCTGAGTCATTGGCTAATACGTTTATCAGTATTGGTGCTGCATCTTCAGCCATAGTAGCAGTATCGTTGTTGGCAACAGGTGTATCGTTCACTGCCGTTATAGTAATAGTGACCGTGGTATTATCTGTTCCACCATTATTATCACTAACAGTATAAGTTATCGTGGCGAGTCCATTAGTATTCGCAGCTGGGGTGTATTGAATTTGATTGCCAACGACCAAGGCTGAGCCAATATCAGCTGATGCTGCGCTTATGGCAAGGCTGTCGCCATCTTCATCTGAGTCATTGGCTAATGCGTTTATCAGTATTGGCGCTGCATCTTCATCCATCGTTGCTGTGTCAGTATTTGCTATTGGAGCATCGTTTACAGGTGTAATAGTGATAGTTAACGTTGTTGTACTGGCACCACCGCTGCTATCGCTTACAGTATAAGTAACTGTTGCTACGCCGTTGTCGTCGGCTGCCGGTGTATATTGAATTTGATTGCCAACCACTGATACAGAGCCAATATCAGCTGATGCTGCGCTTATGGCAAGGCTGTCGCCATCCACGTCTGAGTCATTTGCTAATACATTTATTAGTATTGGCGCTGCATCTTCATCTATTGTAGCTGAGTCTGCGTTTGCTATTGGAGCATCGTTTACGGGAATAATAGTAATTGTTAAGTTAGTAGTTGCAGTACCGCCGTTACCATCACTTATTGTGTAGTTAATAATTGCTGTTCCATTTGTATTAGGAGCAGGCGTATATTGGATTTTATTATCAACAACAGATGCAGAACCTCTATCTGCAGTAGCAGCTGTTATCACAAGAGTATCGCCGTCAATGTCGGAGTCATTAGCTAATACGTTAACTAATAACGCAGGAGCATCTTCGCTCATCGTTGCTGAGTCAGCATTTGCAGTAGGGGCATCATTAACGGGTGTAACAGTAATCGTCACACTTGCTGTTCTGTCGTTTATACCTTCATTACCAGTGCTATAACCATCAGTAATGGTGTAAGTTAATACTATTTCACCTGAAAAATTTGCTGGTGGAGTAAACTGTATTTTTCCGGCGACAATAGTCGCTTCTCCAGCAGTATTTTCTATATTAGAAATACTTATTGTATCGCCATCTGCATCAGTGTCGTTAGCTAGCACATCTAATAAAGATGCAGAGCTGTCTTCGTCTAACGTATATTGATCGTCATTGGCTTCTGGAAAAGTATTAACGCCGCTTTCACTTAAGGTTACTTGAGCTGTTGCAGTTAAGCCTTGCTCATTTGAAATTGAATAGGTAAAGCTATCTACACCAATAAAACCTAAGTCTGGCTGATAGGTAAACGAGCCATCAGCATTTAATGTAAGTTCGCCATTTTGAGTTGCATTAATTGCCGTGGTATTAACCGATAAATCACCAGCCTCAATATTAAAGTCGTTAATTAACAAGCCATTTTGTACTGTTACTTCAAATAGTTTATTTTTGCTAAATTGATAGGCATCATTTTGTGCAACAGGGTTATCGGGTTCGCTGTTTATTACTAAAGTTACTGTGGCTGTAGAGGTTGCACCTAATGAGTCTATAGCTTGATATTGAAATTGATCAACACCATTAAAGTTAGCATCCGGCACATAACTAAAGCTGCCATCAGTTGCTAATAATAGTTGGCCATGTGTGGGTGCCACCATAAACGTTTCATCAACTGAAAAACTGTCATTATTTGGGTCAGTATCGTTACTAAGCACACCATTGGCTGCTGTAACCACAAGTGTTTCATCTTCGCTTAAACTATAGCTATCATTTTTTGTAATAGGGGCTACGTTAGTGTTTGAGCTTACAATAGTTACATTTGCAATAGCCTGAGCACCTTGTGCATCAACAACTCTATACTGAAAGCTGTCTTGGCCTTGCATATTTTGCTCGCCTTGGTATTCAAAGCCACCATTATCAAAAAGGGTTAATTGTCCTCTGGTTGGTTCGCTAACCGGCGTTGTATCAACAGTTAAGTCATCTAAGTCTATATCGCTATCGTTTATAAGTAAGCCTGGCGATAGGACAACTAAGGTTCCATTATTTGTAATGCTGTAAGTATTATCAAGCGCAATAGGAGCGTCGTTAACAGCTAAAATGGTTATCTCTACAACTGCGGTATCTGTCATACCTAGCTCGTTAGCAACTTGATAGCTAAAGGCATCTTCACCATTAAAGTTTGCAATAGGGATATAAGTAAAGTCCCCATTTTCATTTATATTAAGAGTGCCATGCTGCGGTAGAATTAATGCATCTGCATTTACACGTAAATCGCCACTGTATTGATTCGTATCATTTGTTAGCACGTTACCTTGCAGAGTTTGATCTTCATTTATCTGAAACTGATCGGCATTTGCCTTTGGTGCAAATGCAAGCTCTCCACCCACTGGTGCTATGTTTATTATATTAGCAAAACCACTTTCACCACTGCCTTCAACACCGGTAATAAGTACTTGGTAACTTTTATCTGTAAGTGACTCGGTAATGCTTAATGCAGTATTTTGAATACTTAAAAATTGTTGCCCGTTCTCTAATTCATTAATATTAGTAGATGAGACTCCAGCTTGAGTTGCAATATAAACGTTGTAACGATTAAGTTCGGGGTTGGCTTGCCACGAAAGATTAATATTATCTTCGTCTCGTTGTGCTGTAACACCTTCAATTTGATATGGTTGCCAGTTAAAAGTGATTGCATCAGCAAGTACTTGATTATTTAAAGTGTCAGTTATCCATATTTCGAGACGTATTTCCCCGGGAGTTACGCCATAAAGCGCAGGGCTGAGGCCTATAATTGACTTTTCGTAGCCAACACCACAATCAGAAGAACAAAGTGATATGCTTTTATTAACACTAGGGAGTACTAAATCAACTTCAGCAATGCCATCAGTATCCGAAGCTTCAAGTAAAAAAGAAACATTACCTTGTACGGTGTCGTTTGTTTGTGAAAAAACAATATCAGCGCGAGTATTTGCTAAACTTGCTCCAACAACACCTCTACTTGAAGTGACAGCACCTAAAACTTTTGTACTCTTGGTTTGATTACTCGCTATAACACCAGCCAAATTTATATAGCTAGTCACCGATGGCGGTACTACTTCAGCCGTAGGTGATTGTATTGTCTCTTGAGTGGGGCTTTCTTCTGAGCCTCCACAGGCACTTAACAAAAACACCATAGAACCAAGCAAAAATAAATTTTTTGCTGTCATTTTAAATACTCCATAATAAAAGCTTTGTATCCAATGTGTTTATGGTTCTAATTTAAAAGAACCGCTAGCATTTACATCAGGATTATTTATTTCGTTAAGATTAAAGTTGCCAGTAATATTGTCTAGGTCATTCAAAAATATTGCATCAACATCGCCCTCGGCTTTATTGTTACCATGGGATGCAAATGTAACGGCCAGCTCAAGTTCGCTTAAATTTATTAAGCCGCTGTAAGCTGCATACCAATTTCCACCGGCGTCATTAAAACTAATTTCGCCATCAGGTACGGTGCCATTATCAAAATCAACTGCCATAGTCATAGCAAAGTCAGTAACAGCACCCATACTCGAATTTACATTAAAGCTTGATGCCTCATAGTTAAATACACCTTGGCGCTGAGCTATTTGATCGACTAAAGATGCGCTGCTAACAGTTTGAAATTGTTGTTCAGAATATATATCCATGACACCTGTATCTGCTTCAAAAGCATTTACTTCAACTTCAGTTACCGATGCTTGCTCAGTTTCTTCTTCGTTGTCGTCTTTAGAGTCAATTGCTACTATATTTTGATCAAACACACGTGCCGCACGTGTCGTTTTAAATACTTCACCAGTGGCTGTAATTTGTGCAAACGAAAATGCTTCGTTATCACCCAAAGAAACCACGTTATTATTTTCTAACGTTAAATCTATTGCGCCATCCCATACCGCTAAAAATACATCGCCTTTAACCAGCTGAACTTCAAAATGCGTTCCGCGTATACCAATAGAGCCTACGGGAGTTTTTACACTATAAGAGCCGCCATTTTTTTTAATTACGCCGGAAATAGAGCGCAAACCGCCTTTAAGTAACTCAATAGAAGCAGAGCCCTGTTGGGTATTGTCATTAAATTCGTAGTTAGCAATATTTAATTCTGAGTTTTCTTTTAAGGCTATTAAACCACCATCCAACATCGAAAATTGCGCTTTGCTTTTCTCTCCAGTCGTAATGCGATCTACGCCAAAAACAGTATCTCTGCGCTGCAATTGTCGTTGTTGTTCATTGCTTCCATCAACCGCGAGTACAGAGCCTCGTGCTAAAATAGTTTTACCAGCAGGGTCGTTTGCTTGTGTATAAAAACTTACACAAAGTAAAGTGGTAATTACAGGGAGTAAATGTTTCATAAATACCTTAAATTAAAATGAGTAAGAAGCGCTTAAATTGATATCTAAACGGTCATATTCGAATAAAGAAATATTACTGGATTTATCTTGATAGTTGGCAGCCAACTGTATGGCTAAATCGCGATTAACTAAGTAGCGAACAGAAGTTGAGAACATAAAGAGGTTATCGGCACGTTCTTGTAAAAATAAAGGGTGATCATCTTTATAATTAATCCATTGGTATCCAGCAAGAGATAACAACTGCCAATGTTGAGCCAACTGAGTGTTCACTTGGTAGTACAAGCTCGTAATATTACGGCTATTAAATTCACCTTCAGTAATGTCCGCTTCCTCGCTTTTAGCGTTAATGCTTAAGCTTTGAAACCAATTTTTAGCTGCATAGCTAGCACCTGCATTCATCGCATAAAATGAGTTATCGAGCTTTTCATCAAATCTATTGTTTAAAACACCAGCAGTCGCAGAGCTAAATAAATTAACTTGTTTATTCAGCTTATAATTAGCACCTGCTGTTAAAGCTGATTCAGTACGATAAAGTTCGCCATCAAGCATCAACGGAGTGGTAGCAACTCGTGCAAACCAACTTATGTCATTTTGTTTATATTGATAGGCGGCATTAATGTGCGCATTTATACGATCGTATTGACTGAGTTCTTCAAACTTGTACCACCCGGTATCAATACTTAAAGTGATTAAGCTTTTTTGATCAATAGGGTGAGAGTACTTTCCTCTGTAATTAAGTCGTGCATAGTTGTCCTGCGTACTTTTACTTTCTGGCGATAACAAAAACTCACCAATATTAGGAATTATAATCGTATTTTCTGCAGTACCTGCGTTTACGTTGCCATCTACGCCAAGGGCAAGCTCAATATTTTGTTTATAAGAGCGTCCAGCCTCTTGTTGCTTAAGTGCTGCAGTTTCTAGCAATGACTGTGCTGAAGACTTTATATTATTAGGTGTGTCAGGTGAGTTAATTAGTATTAAAGCTTGAGTATCGGCAGCAGGTAAATTATTAACTGTTAAATAAGCACGAACTAAGTACAAGCGAGCTTCATACCATCTAGGATTATTTTCAACCACGCGCTCAAAGGCAAATACAGCTGGCGCCGCATGCCCTGTTTTAAGTGCACTGACCCCTAATAAAAAGTCGTATACGGGTTCGCCTAGGTACTGATATTCACTATTACTTTTTTGATAAGCCTGAGTGTATTTTTTTTCAGAAACTAATTTTTGAAGCTCAATCAATAGCTTATTGTATTCATCATTGCTTTGAGCCAATGAGTTAAAGCTCATTACAGCTAAACAACTACACAGTAAATTTCCTAAAACCTGTTTAATCATGCTTAATTTTATATCCCAGTAGAAGTTTGATGTTTAGTAAAAAGTGATGCCAACATTAGAAACCTACCACTTTTTGTAGCTAAGTATAGTTAATACAGTCACATTGGTTAATTAATTGTAGATAAGTAACGAGTTATACCAATCCGCGATAATACTTAATCATTTTGCGGGGCTAAACGTGCCGCTACCTGTGTTAAAAAATTCTCATTTACGACTGCATGGATGCAGAAGGTAGAGCAATGCAGGAGCAATTGCCGAGAACAACTAAATAGCGAATTTTTTGCCAAGCTATTAACATGTTTTTCCATCCTCAAAATAGATCACTTAATTAAGCGAATTGGTATTAAATACTTGTTTATTAAATATTATTGCTAATTAGGGCGTGTTGATCTTTGTGGATTGAAATTTTTTAATCTAGGGATGATTTAATCGCAGCGCGAGATTTGTAAATTAGTGGGTTTAACTAGAGTATTAATAATTGTGTTGTAAGGCTAATATATTGAGGTATTTTAGAGTTTATATTACAGAGTAAAGATAGGGTATAAATATGAAGGCTTACTAGGAAAAAAGTGGGGCGATTGACGGGGCTTGAACCCGCGACAACCGGAATCACAATCCGGGGCTCTACCAACTGAGCTACAACCGCCACTACACACACCTTGTTTGGTGTGGCGCGCATAATACATAAAATAATAATTGTTGTGAAGCCCAAAAGTGAAATAAATTAAAATAATTTAAATCAGGCAAATATAATTAGTATTTAGTCGTTAATATTTTTTCAAAGTAGGCTATGTTTTATCGCATAAATGCCTCTAAAAAATAGAATATACTTGCATTTAATAGTATTAATTCATTATTTCATGAGAATAAATTGTAAATTAATGTATAATAATGCCCGAAAACGCTTAATAAAAAACATTTGGAGTAAATATGGATTCAGTACTTAATTGGCTTAACGATAACTCAGGCCTAATTTTACACTACGGTATACAAGCTGTTGTTGCGCTTGTTATCTTTTTACTTGGTAGTCGTGTTGCTAAGTTTTGTTCTAACTTAACTGAAAAAGGTTTTGCTAAAAAGAAAGTAGATAAAGCTGTCGGTTCATTTGTTTCAAGTATTGTGTACACACTTGTATTTGCTGTAACTATTTTAATGGCACTTTCGCAAATTGGCATTGAAACAACTTCGTTCATTGCTATTTTAGGTGCTGCCGGTTTAGCTGTTGGTTTAGCATTACAAGGTTCATTATCTAACTTCGCATCAGGCGTACTTATTATTTTACTTCGTCCATTTAAGTCTGGTGACTTTGTTGAAGCAGGTAATAAAATGGGTACAGTTAAAAAAATCGAAATATTCTCAACTGAACTACGTACTCCAGATAATAAAGTAATTATCGTACCAAACTCTCAAATAATGTCTGGTGCTATTACTAACTTCTCACGAGAGTCTACTCGTCGTATCGATTTAGTTATTGGTGTTGGCTACGATGCTGATTTACGTCACGCAAAAGAAGTATTAAAATCTGTATTAGATGCAGAAACACGCATACTTAAAGATCCAGCTTACAATGTATCTGTAAATGAGTTAGGCGATTCAAGTGTTAACTTTATTGTTCGTCCTTGGGTTAACGCTGCTGATTATTGGCCTACTTACTGGTCATTAATGGAAAATATTAAAATCGCATTAGATGATGCAGATATTACTATCCCATTTCCACAAATGGATGTTCACTTTCACAAGCAAGACTAATTTTAAATAGTTATTTAATTAAAGTTATCTTTAATTGTTATAGTGCTAAAGAGCTATTAAACATAAAATTTTCATGCGGTATTTGCTGCATGAAAATTTTTTACATTATTACTTAGCTGTTTAGCTTGCTCTAACAAGTAACGCTTTAATAAAATAGATGTACATTTATACAAAGGTTATTTTTTAATGAAATTAAAGCTTTTATCAGTTTTAGTTGCGGCTTCTGCTGCAACAAACGCATTTGCTGCAGACGCAGAACAAAGAACATGGGAAGTTACCAGTGAATTAGGTGCTATTGTCACAAGTGGTAATACAGAAACGACCACGCTTAAAGGTGGCATTAAAGTTCAGCACAACCTTGAACACTGGAACAACGAATACAAGCTAGACGGCATCTACAAAGAAGATGAAGTTGAAGATGCTAATGGTGACAAAAACAAGCAGCGCACTAACGAGAAGTATTCAATTTCTGCACAAGGTAATTACAAATTAAATGAAGATCATTCTCATTTATTCATTTATGGTTCACACGTTTCAGATTATTTTGGAGCATATAGAAGTGAGTCAGTAATTTCTGCAGGTTACGGTTTACGTTTATTAAACGAAAAAACTATGTGGCTAAGTGCTGAAATTGGTCCTGGTTATAAATACTTTGAATACCCAGATGACAGCACTGAAGTTGATGACAACGGTAACTCTCTTGCTGGTGAATTTGAAGGCGAAGTAATTGCCTTGGGTAAGTTAGATTACAACTGGCAAATTTCTGAGAATGCACGTTTTACTCAATTAGTTGCTGTTGAGTACGGTGATACAAACACTAAAACTCGTTCTGAAACTGCATTACTTGCAAAAATAAACGGCTCGTTACAAATGAAAGTCGCTTTTAATGTCACTAACAACTCAGATGTTGCTGACGATAAAGAAAGCACTGACACTGAAACGTCATTCACGTTGGTTTACAGTTTTTAACCAATGTAGTTAAGTTAATGACACTAAAGTGACAAAAGGGACGAAAGTCCCTTTTTTATTTTCTTAAAATTAAGGTATTATAGCGGCCAATTTTGGTTGTAGACCTAGGGATATACCTACTCGTGAAAGTTTTTACACAATTTATTAGTGCTTTTATTCTACTTTGTAGTTTTAGTACTTTGGCTTTTACGCCAACAGCGTCTCAAATTGAGCAATTTAAAAAGTTACCTAAAGCTCAACAAGAAGCCCTCGCAAAACAATACGGTGTTGATATAGCAACGATCACTGGTACAAACCAATCTAATAATCAAAATAATACACAGCAGCAAAATAGTATTGGTGAGCGCGCAGAACCCGAAAAAGAAAAGCTTACAGATGAAGAGCGCTTTAAACCAAAAACAGACGAATTAAAGCCGTACGGTTACGAATTGTTTGCAGGTGAACCAACTACATTTATGCCAAGCGAAAATGCCGCAGTACCAGATACATATATTGTGGGCCCTGGCGATCAATTAAAAATAAACTTTTATGGTAAAGAAAGTGACAGTTTTGAAGTTATAGTTGACCGTGAAGGACGTATTAGTATTCCAGATTTAAGCCCTGTAGAAGTGGCCGGTTTGACCTTTGCTGAAATTAAAGAATTAGTAAAAGTAAAAGTAGAGCAAGAGGTAATTGGTGTAAAAGCGTTTGTATCGCTTGGTCAGCTTCGTAGCATGCGTATTTTAGTGCTAGGAGAGGCTTACAAGCCTGGTAGCTACAGTGTTTCATCATTAACAACCGTTTCGCACGCATTATTTGTAAGCGGTGGCGTGTCTGATATTGCTTCTCTTCGTAATATTCAAGTTAAACGCGCAGGCAAGGTTGTAGCAAATTTTGACCTTTACGATTTACTTATTAATGGCGATAGCAGCAACGACATCGTATTAAAACCGGGCGATGCAGTATTTATACCGTCAGTTGGCGCTCAAGTAACAGTTGAAGGTGCAGTTAAACGTCCCGCTATTTTTGAACTTAAAAAAGGCGAGTCTGCTAAGCAGTTATTAGCGATGGCCGGAGGCCTTAAACCCAATGCATACGCTAAAAGCGCAATTGTAGAGCGCTTTAATTTCGATCGTAAAGAAGTACTCTCGGTCGATTTTTCAAAACCACAAATTAACTATATCCCACAAGATGGCGACCGTATTCGCTTTAATTCAGTTAGCTCGCAATATCAAAATTCAATTAGCTTAATTGGTGCAGTAGCACGCCCAGGTAATTATCAATGGCACCAAGGCAAGCGTATTTCAGATGTACTTAAATCTATACGCGGTGACCTACTACCGCAAGCTGATTTAAGCTACGGCCTCGTAATCCGCGAAATAAATGTAAACGGCGATATAGAAGCGCATCAGTTCGACGTTGCTCAAGCGATTATTAAAAATCCTGAAAACAACTTACAACTTAAAGCTAATGACAAGATAGTTGTATTTAGTCGTTTTGAAGAAAAAGAAGCAGAGCAATCAGCTCTAGCAAATATGGCTCTTAGCCAAGAGCAACAAGAGCAGCAACAAAAAGCAGAGCAATGGCACAAGTTTGAGCAAAAAGAGTTCGAAAAATATATTGGTGTTAATCAAGAAGACGAAGAGCTTGTTCTTGAAGACAATAAAATACTAACAATTGCAGAAATTTCTAAACGCAAAGCAAAAGAAGAAGAAGAGCAAGAACTCAAACCTGAGGATTATGCATTATTTAGTCGCCATAACTTGTTAGCGCCAATTATTGCTAAATTTAAACAGCAAGCATCAGTGCAACAAGCAATGCAATTAGTTGAAATCAGCGGGAATGTAACTTTCCCTGGTATTTATCCACTAATGATTGGTGGTGAGGTAAGTGATTTAATAACAGCAGCCGGTGGCTTGCTGGAGTCTGCCTACGTAAAACAAGCTGAAATTACACGTATTGTAGCCAGCGATGGTTCTAAAATAGAACACTTACGATTTGATCTTGAAAGCGCCATGAAAGGCGACCTTCAAAGTAATATTACATTACAAAGTAAAGACAGTATCAACGTTTTTGCAATTCCAAATTGGCAAGAAAATGTAAAAGTAGAATTAAAAGGCGAGCTTAAATTTCCAGGTACGTACACTATACGCCGTGGTGAAACGCTAACTGAATTACTTGAACGCGCAGGTGGTTTTTCACGATTTGCAGAACAAAAAGCAGCTGTATTTACCCGTACATCAATTAAAGAGCAAGAGGAAAAGCAGTTAGCGCGTTTATCTACAGAGCTTCGTCGCGACATTGCTTCTAAAAGCTTCCAAAACTCGGTAAGTAGCAACACACTTTCTTATGAAGAAATGAACAAGCTGTTAAACGACCTCGCAAGTGTTGAAGCCGTAGGGCGTTTAGTAATTGATTTACCTTTAATTGTAAATCATCAACAAAACTTAGTACTGCAAGATGGTGATACACTTTATGTACCAAGCAAGCGCGATTCAATCAGTGTAATAGGTGAAGTTAACTACTCAACATCACATCTTTATAAATCAGGTGTTAGTGTTGATGATTATATAGCGCTAAGTGGTGGCCTTAAAGAGCGTGCGGCTGAAGATCGAATTTACATTATTAAAGCTAATGGTTCAGTGAAAATACCAAACACAGGAGGCTGGTTTGCAGCAAATAATGCTGATCAGTTAGAACCAGGTGACACAATAGTAATACCAATGGATGCAGGACATATGGACAAGCTAACGCTTTGGAGCACAGCAACGCAGATTCTTTATCAGCTTGGTGTGGCAGTTGCAGCGATTGGTAGTCTTTGATTTTTAATGTACTGATTTTTTATATGTTAGGTAATTTAAGCACTGTTATTTGCAGCCAATGCTTTTAGGATATTAAAGTTTTATGTCAAAAAATATACAATCATATAATCAAGATAATAACTTCTTTCAAGCTAACTCAATTGACAATGAGGTACGCTTGAGAGAACTGTTTTCTATCGTATGGAAAGGGAAGTGGACTGTTATTTTTGTTACATTTCTTTTCGGGGTTGCTTCAATTGTATATGCTTTACACAAACCTAACATATACACATCTGAAGTATTGTTAGCTCCTACAGAGTCTGAGCAAAGTGGTGGACTATCAGCACTAGCAGGGCAATTTGGTGGTTTAGCGAGTTTAGCCGGTGTAAATTTAGCATCTCAAAATACAAATAAAAGCCAGCTTGCACTTGAGGTCTTGGTTTCGAGGCGATTTACAAGTGACTTCATACAAAAGCATAATATTTTACCTGAGTTGATGGCAATTAAATCCTGGGACTTGATGAATAATAAAGTTGTCTATGATGAAGAAATTTACAACTTTGAATCAAGAAAGTGGCTCCGAGAAGTCGAAGCTCCTTACAAAGCAAAACCTTCAATGCAAGAAGCATATAAAGAGTTTAGTAAAATTTTTTCTGCAACCTTAAACTCAGAAACAGGAATGGTAACTCTGTCTATTGAACATATATCACCTTATATAGCTCAACAGTGGGCTAAATGGTTAGTTGAAGATATTAACCAAGAAATGAAAGAAAGAGATGTTTTAGAGGCTAATAGAAGCACTGATTTTTTGACTAAACAAATAGAAAAAACTCACATTGCAGATATACGAACCATCTTATATAAACTAATTGAAGAGCAAGCTAAAACAATTATGTTAGCAAATGTGCGAGATGAATATGTATTTAAGACCATAGATCCAGCTCTAGTATCTGAAGAAAAAAGTAAACCAAAGAGGGCGTTAATTGTTATTTTGGGTGTTTTTCTAGGTGGAATGCTTAGCGTTTTATTTTTATTATTAAAACATGCTTTAAGAAAATAATATGTATTATCGAAGCTCTAGGTGGCTAAGTCGCTAGTGGCTTTTTAATATTCACATTTTTAATCAAACATATTCTCCATTAATAAGTAACTTTAATATATTAATTTATAGTTTTTGAAACAATATGTATAAATCAAAGGATTCAGAGTGAGCAATTTACTTTCCCTAATAGGCCGCACAGAAGAGTTGTTTTCCCATGATATTGAAGACTCAAATGAAAAGCTTAAAAAAGCTGTATCAAGCTCAACTTTCCTAGTTTTGGGGGGGGCAGGTTCAATAGGACAGGCTGTCACGAAAGAAATATTTAAACGCAATCCTAGAAAACTTCATGTTGTTGATATTAGTGAAAATAACATGGTTGAGTTGGTGCGTGATATTCGTAGTTCGTTTGGTTATATAGAGGGCGAGTTTCAAACGTTCGCGCTTGATATTGGCTCAGTTGAGTATGATGCATTTATAAAAGCTGACGGAAAATATGACTATGTATTGAATTTATCCGCGCTTAAGCATGTTCGTAGTGAAAAAGACCCATTTACCTTAATGCGTATGATTGACGTAAATGTTTTTAATACAGATAAAACGATTCAGCAATCGATTGATTGTGGTGCTAAAAAATACTTTTGTGTATCTACAGATAAAGCAGCAAATCCAGTTAATATGATGGGGGCTTCAAAGCGTATAATGGAAATGTTCTTAATGCGTAAAAGTGAAGACATTGCTATTTCTACCGCTCGATTTGCAAACGTGGCTTTTTCAGATGGCTCATTGTTACATGGTTTTAATCAGCGCATACAAAAACAACAACCAATAGTCGCACCTAGTGATATCAAGCGCTACTTTGTTACACCTCAAGAATCTGGTGAGCTATGTTTAATGTCATGTATTTTTGGTGAAAATAGAGATATTTTTTTTCCAAAATTAAGTGAAGCTTTGCATCTAATCACCTTTGCAGACATTGCTGTTAAATACCTTCAAGATCGTGGTTATGAACCTTTCTTATGCGAAACTGAAGACGAAGCACGCGAGCTAGTAAAAACATTACCTACTCAAGGTAAGTGGCCTTGTTTATTTACTGAAAGTGACACCACTGGTGAAAAAGACTTTGAAGAATTTTTTACTGACAGTGAAACATTGGATATGGATCGCTTTGAAAATTTAGGCATTATCAAAAATGATGCTATTTTCGACCAAGCATTACTTGCTGAGTTTGAAGAAAAAATTACTCAAATGAAAGCTGATAAGTCTTGGACAAAAGACGAAATTGTCTCACTTTTCTTTAAAATGATTCCTGATTTTGGGCATAAAGAAACCGGCAAATACCTTGATGGTAAAATGTAATTAGGTAGATATATTATGACTAAACAGCTTGTTTCATTTGTAAAAGATCTTTACCAAACGAATGAGTTTATTCCTCTACACGCGCCAACTTTCTCAGGGAATGAACAAGAGTATGTATCAGAAACAATTAGTAGTACGTTTGTTTCAAGTGTTGGTAAGTTTGTAGATGACTTTGAAAAACATATTGAAATTTACACCGGAACTCCAAAAGCAGTTGCTACTGTAAATGGCACCGCAGCATTACATGTAGCATTGTATATGGCAGATGTTAAAAGTAACGATATCGTTATTACTCAAGCTCTAACTTTTGTAGCAACCTGTAATGCAGTGCATCACATGGGGGCAGAGCCCGCCTTTGTTGATGTGTCACCTTTGAACCTGGGATTATGCCCTAAAGCACTGTCTGCATTTTTAGAGCAGCATGCAGTGCTAACCGAGTCAGGACCTATACATAAAAAAACAAAGCAACGTTTTCAAGCTGTTGTACCAATGCATACATTTGGGCACCCTGTTGAGCTTGATGAACTAATCAATGTGTGTAATGAGTGGCGTATTGCTTTAGTAGAAGATGCTGCAGAAAGTCTAGGTTCTTTTTATAAAGGTAAGCATACTGGTACGTTAGGTGATTTTGGTGCTATTAGCTTTAATGGAAATAAGATTATTACCACAGGTGGTGGTGGTATGGTTTTATGTAAAAGTTTAGAGTCAGGGCAGCATACAAAACATATAACAACTACTGCTAAGGCTCCTCATCCGTATGAGTTCTTTCATGATGAAGCGGGTTTTAACTATCGCATGCCTAACTTAAACGCGGCACTTGGATGTGCGCAAATGGAAAATCTTAAAGTATTTGTCGATAATAAACGACACCTTGCGAACTTATATTTAGACTTTTTTAAAGGATCTGATTTTCAATTTGTAACAGAGCCTAGCTATGCAAAATCAAATTATTGGTTAAATGCAATTATTTGCCCAAATCATTCTGAGCGAGAAAAGCTCCTAAAGCAAACTAATGCTGAAGGTGTAATGACTCGACCAATA
The DNA here is from genome assembly GCF_014163835.1 of Pseudoalteromonas sp. SR43-5. Classification (NCBI taxonomy): domain Bacteria; kingdom Pseudomonadati; phylum Pseudomonadota; class Gammaproteobacteria; order Alteromonadales; family Pseudoalteromonadaceae; genus Pseudoalteromonas; species Pseudoalteromonas sp. SR43-5. The sequence goes on along the minus strand of NZ_JACJEA010000001.1, from coordinate 233,190 downwards.
TGGCAATTAATGCATAGATTACCTATGTTTAAAAATGCGCTACGTGGTGATTTAACTCACTCAGAGTTTATTGAAGCTCATTTAGTTAATATACCAAGCTCTCCACTTGAAAGTTTAGGTGAGTTATAATGACAAAAAAAATAGCTGTTTTTACAGGTACGCGTGCTGAATATGGGCTCCTATATTGGCTTATAAAAGACATTTATAATGATCCAGAGCTTACGTTACAGCTATTAGTTTCAGGTATGCATCTGTCATCAGAGTTTGGTGAAACTTATAAACAAATAGAGCAAGATGGCTTTACAATAGATGAGAAAATAGAAATTCTATTATCATCAGATACCGCAGTCGGCATAGCTAAAAGTATGGGGTTAGGTGTGCTAGGTTTTGCTGACGCTTTAAGTCGATTAAAGCCAGATGCGCTTGTTATTTTAGGTGATCGCTTCGAAGCTCTCGCCGCTGCTCAAACTGCGATGATATTACGTATACCTATTTTACACCTGCACGGTGGAGAAATAACTGAAGGCGCATATGATGATGCGATTCGCCATGCTATTACCAAGCTTAGCTATTTACATGGAACGTCTACTGAGGAGTATCGCCAACGTGTTATACAGCTAGGTGAAGTACCTGACCGTGTTAAAAATGTTGGTGCAATTGGTCTTGATCATTTAGCACGAAGTGACTTTATGAGTGTCAATGAAATTGGCAACTCATTAAACTTTAATTTGAAGCAGCCTTACTTTCTTGTTACTTATCACCCCGTAACTTTAGGTGCAGAGCCTCCAGAGCAAAGCTTTGTTGCATTACTTGAATCATTAGATAATTTTAAAGATCATCAAGTTATTCTAACATATCCCAATGCCGATGATGGCGGTCGTCGTATAATTCCAATACTTGAAGACTACGCTAAACAATATCCAATTAGAGTTTGTGCAATACCTTCATTGGGACAAAAGCGCTACCTCAGCACTGTAAAAAATGCTGCGGCTGTTATAGGCAACTCATCAAGCGGAATTATTGAAGTTCCTGCGTTCAATGTGCCTACAGTTAATATAGGTATAAGACAAAAAGGTCGTTTAGCGGCTAAAAGTGTTCTTAACTGCACTGCGACAAGAGAATCTATTTCAGCAGCGATAAAATCGGCTATTACAGGAAGCTATAAAACTCCTGGCGAAACAATAACAAATCCATATGGCGCTGGTAATGCAAGCGCTCAAGTAATTCAAATGCTTAAATCTTTAGAATTTGAGCCGAGCAAATCTTTTTACGACTTAAAATGAGAAATCCTATGACATTAATTATTGCTGAAGCGGGTGTTAATCATAATGGCAGTGACGATTTAGCGTTTTCTCTTGTTGATGCAGCGCATCAAGCTGGGGCTGATATAGTCAAATTTCAGACTTTTAAAGCTAAAAATTTGGTTACTGAAGATGCACAACAGGCTGAGTATCAGATCACGAATAGTGGCCAAAAAGAGTCTCAGTACTCAATGCTAAAGCGATTAGAATTAAGCTACGAAACGCATCATAAGTTAGTTAAATATTGTAATGATTTAGGCATTGAGTTTTTATCTACAGCATTTGATTCAGAGAGCCTATCGTTTTTAGTTGATGATTTAGGAATAACACGTTTAAAGTTACCATCTGGTGAGATAACAAATGCGCCATTGGTACTTGAGCACGCAAGAACAGGTTGTGATCTAATTGTATCAACAGGTATGGCGACACTTTCTGAAATCGAGCAAGTATTATCGGTAATTGCTTTTGGTTATTTAAATCCCAAAGGTAACCCAACAGATGAAGCCTTACAAACAGCTTACTTTTCAGAACAAGGCAAGCAATTATTAAAAGACAAAGTAACGCTTTTACATTGCACAACTGAATACCCAGCTCCATTCAATGATATAAATTTAAATGCTATGAACACAATGAAAGGTGCATTTAAGTTAAAAGTAGGGTACTCAGATCATAGTGCCGGTATAGTGGTACCTATTGCGGCTGTCGCCAAAGGAGCTACTTTAATTGAAAAGCACTTTACTGTTGATAAAGCATTACCGGGCCCAGATCACAAAGCATCTCTTGATCCTATCGAATTAAAAGAAATGGTTGATAGCATTCGCATTGTGGAAAAAATACTAGGTGATGGAATTAAGGGCCCACGCCCTTCTGAAGTAAAAAATAAAGTAGTCGCTCGTAAAAGCTTAGTTGCAGCACAAACAATTAAACAAGGTGAGATTTTGTCTGAACAGCTTATCTCAGTAAAGCGGCCAGGGGATGGTATTGCCCCAATTAATTTTTGGAAACTATTAGGTACTCCAGCTACTAAAGATTATTTAGTTGGTCAATTACTCGATGAAAAATAAACCTCTTTTAATTATTGGTGGCGGAGGCCATGCTGCAGCATTAGCTGAAATTCTTATCAGGCAAAAAAAGAAGATCGTTGGTGTAGTTGCTCCACAGATAACTGCAGGGCATATAATTTTCGAAAATATAGAACATTTTTTCAATGATGACGACATCCTTAAATTTAGTCCAAAAGATATATTATTAGTTAACGGTATTGGCTCAATGCCTTACAAGTCATTTAGAGAAACTGTTTATAATCGTTTTCGAAAACTAGGTTATGAGTTTGTAACAGTCATAGCCGATTCTGCTTTAGTATCCGATTATTCTATTTTAGAAAGCGGTGTGCAAATAATGAATAATAGTGTGGTTAATATTGGGAGCCGGATTGGTGAAAATAGCTTAATAAACACTTCAGTTTCTATAGACCACGATTGTAATATTGGTGAAAATTGCCATTTAGCTCCCGGCACTACTTTAAGTGGTCAGGTTATAATTGAAAAAAATGTGCACGTAGCTACGGGCGTTAATATCATTAATAATATCACTATAGGTCACAGTACTATAGTTGGAGTCGGGGCTAATATAACTAAATCAATCCCATCAAACTCCGTTGTGTATGGTGCGCGTTCAGTAATTAAAGGATTAGGTATAACAGATGACAGTTAACTGGCAAAAAGTAGTGATTGAATCTTCAGTTTCAATTAAAGAAGCGTTAAGAGTTATTGATAAAGAGGCCTTAAGGGTTGCTTTGGTCGTTGATAACAATAAATTAATTGGCATGGTAACTGATGGTGATGTTCGCAGGGGGATATTACAAGGCATAGAGCTTTCTGCACCAGTAAGCGAAATAATGAATACTAATCCAGTCAGCGCTAACGTTTCATTAAATAGTCATGATTTAAAAGCTCTAATGCAGTCGCGCAAGATATTATCACTACCCATAGTAAATGATGAGGGGCAGCTCGTCGGACTAAGAACATTATACGATACTCTTGTAATTGAAAAACGTGAAAACCCTGTTTTTATTATGGCAGGAGGCTTTGGTACTCGTTTAAAGCCATTAACAGATAACTGCCCCAAGCCCATGCTCAAAGTTGGTGATAAACCAATGCTTGAGACATTAATTAATAATTTTAAAAGTCATGGCTTTTACAAGTTCTATATTTCTACACATTATTTACCTGAAGTCATTGTTAACTATTTTGGTGATGGTAGCCAATTTGGCATTGAAATTGAGTACATATATGAAGAAACTCCTTTAGGGACAGGAGGTGCGCTTTCATTATTACCAGATACGTTACCTAAAGAGCCTCTAATTATGATAAATGGGGATATTTTGACTAATGTCGACTTTTCAAAAGTACTTGATTTTCACACAAAGAAAAATAGTGACGCAACTATGTGCGTACGCGACTATGAGATAAAAATTCCTTTTGGTGTTATTGAAGGTGAAGGTCATGAAATTACAGCAATGGTAGAGAAACCGACATATCGTTACTTTGTTAATGCAGGTATTTATGTGATTTCGCATAATATTATTAATTCACTTCCAAAGAATCAGCATTTAGATATGCCAAGCTTGTTTGAGATAAAGCAAAAAGAAGGCTTAAAAACTTTAAAGTTTCCGATACATGAATATTGGCTGGATATTGGCCGCCATGATGACTTTAAAAAAGCTCAAGTTGATATCTACACTTTGGGTATTAATAATGATTGATCAAAAAAAGATCTTAGCTATCATCCCTGCTCGAGGTGGAAGTAAAAGATTACCTCGAAAAAATATATTACCAATCGCAGGAAAACCATTAATTCAATGGACTATAGAGGCTAGCTTAGATTCTAAATATATAGATTCTACATTTGTCTCCACTGATTGCTCTGAAATTGCAGAGACGGCTAAAAGTTGTGGAGCGCAAGTACCTTACTTAAGGCCAGATATACTATCTAGTGATACAGCAACTAGTATGGATGTAGTGCTTGACGCAATAGATAATTATGAAAGAAGTGGACAGGTATTTGATTTTGTACTTTTACTTCAACCCACTTCGCCATTAAGAACAACAGGTGATATTGATGGTGCAATTGAAATGTTTCAGAGTAAATCAGCAGATGCTGTCGTCTCTGTTACTGAGTGTGAGCACTCCCCGTTGTGGTCTAACACACTCCCTTCAGATTTTAGCTTATCTAACTTTATTCCCGACTCAGTTTTAAAGAAACGAAGTCAGGATTTACCTAAGTACTACCGACTTAATGGAGCGATTTACCTCTTTAATGTAAAGCATGTTAAAGAAGGAATTAGTTATTTATCCCTTCCTCGTTCATTTGCTTATGCTATGGATAAGTCCCACTCAATCGATATTGATGATAATTTTGATTTTAGGGTAGCTGAAGCATTCTTGATGAACGCCAAGTAATCATCAAAATTTTATAAATTTGAATTACTTAATAGCAAAAAGGATCGTCATGAAAACCTTTAAAGCCGTATATCAGCTCTTTTTTAATGGTAAATAATATTAATGAGTACATTCTTCAGAAAGACCTCAATATATTTTATCGCGAATATAATTAATGCTGCCATACCATTTTTGTTACTACCTATATTAACTCGTTATTTATCGGTTGAAGAGTATGGTCAAATTGCAATGTTTCAATTATTAATAGCAGGCTTAGCGGGTATAATAGGTTTAAATACAGTTGGAGCAGCAGGCCGTAAATTTTATGATAAAGGTGTCACCGAAAGTGAGCTAAGAGCCTACAATACATCCTGTCTCTGGGTTCTCTTTTTTTCAACTTTGTTTATTGTACTTCTAACTTTGATATTTGATGAGGAACTAGCATCTATTTTATCAATTTCTAGTGACTGGATTTATTTTGCAATAGTAGTATCTACAGGCTCTTTCATTATTCAGCTACGGTTAAATCAATGGCAAATCAGAGGTGAAGCTAAAAGATACGGAGCTTTACAAGTTGGTAATAGCTTACTTAATTTATGTGCCTCTTTAGCTTTTGTTGTACTGTATTCTATGGGTGCAAGTGGAAGAATTGATGCCTTAGTTACCACAAGTATAATTATTTCGATTGTAGCCCTATACTTTTTGGTTAAAAATAAACTATTAAGATTTAGTCTGCCGAACAAAAAAAATATTATTGAAGCTTTAAGCTTCGGAGTTCCCTTAGTACCGCATGTGTTTGGTGCTTTCTTGTTATCAAGTGCAGATCGTTATGTAATCAATGATAATTTAGGGCTAGCAGCTGCAGGAATATATTTACTAGCATTTCAATTAAGTAGTGCTTTAACAATCGTTTTTGACGCAATAAACAAATCTTATGTACCTTGGCTTTTTAAAAATCTGGCTAAAGAGGATGACACGATAAAGTTAAGTATTGTAAAGAACACATATAGTTACTTTGCTTTGCTTATTTTTGTTGCATTAGCTGGCTTTTTTATTGGTCCTTTAGTAGTTACGTTTGTTGCAGGGAAGCAGTTTGCAGATGCTTCCTATATTATCGGTTGGCTATTATTGGGGCAAGTTTTTGGAGGGATGTACCTCATGGTAACTAATTATATGTTTTACTCAAAACAAACAGCTAAATTATCTTTTGTAACAATTACTTGTGGATTAATAAATGTACTATTAATGTTCATACTTGTTAAAATGCATGGAATATTAGGAGCTGCTATCGCATTTTCTGTTTCTAAAGGGATACAGTTTTTTCTTACATGGGTATATGCATTTAAAGCAGTAAAAATGCCTTGGCTGTATTTTTATAACACTGAAAGTAAATAGTAGTTATTATCTTTTAATAAGAGTTTTTATGAAAAAAAAATATAAAGAAAAATCTAATGTTTGTGTAGTCAATAATGTCCATGGGTTACTCTTATACATTCTTCAATATCCAGCTAAACTTAATGATACTATTTATGTTATTGGCGATGAGCTAGATAAAATTATAAATTTAAGCATAAATACTAAAATTGTAATAAATACTCCCAAAAAATTGGATAGTAATATTGCAAAGATTATAAAGTATTTTAAGTATTATTATATTACTCAACCTATATTGAGAAATAAATTTAAAGGGATGCTTTTTTTCGGGCAAGATCATCATTTTTTTTCAAACGTAATGGATAAGCATGCGATTGTTATTGAAGATGGTGAAAGAACATATTTCGAGCATCCAGGTAAGGCGACTCGACTGCATAAACTATTATTCCCGATTCGCTTTGAGATCTTTCATGGGCGGGAGGTTTTTACCAAAAAAGTATTACTAACTAATGATAAAAATATCCCCGAGGCATTAAAAAATAAATATGAATATATAGATTTGAAGTCTAAGTGGAAACAACTTTCAGAAATAGAAAAGGAAATAATCTTTTCTATCTTTAAAGTTGATGAAGCTATTCTTTCTGATTATCGATTTTCTACCTCTATAATTTTTACACAACCCTTCTCTGAAGAGGGCTTTATGTCAGAACTTGAGAAGATAAATATGTATAAAAAATTATTAGAAAAATATAAAGTAAAAAATATAATTATTAAACCTCATCCAAGAGAAACGACGAAATATGACTTCGAAGGATTGAGCTTTTTTCAGCTACCATCGCATTTTCCTTCTCAGTTTTTATCCTTCTTTGATTTTCATTTTGAAAAAGCAATAACGGTTAACTCCACTGCTATATACGGTATATCGGCAAATGAAATTATCGTTGAAGGTGTATGTGAGCCAAAGCTTTTATCAAAGCTTTTGGGTAGTTTCACTTTAAGTGATCTTTCAAAAGACAATAAAGCTTCTAGGTAGTGGTGTTGATAACTATATGATCCAACAACTATTAAAAATTATTTCATTGTTTTCAAGCAGCCTTTATATTTTATTACTTTTTGCTTTCGCTTTGTCAGGAAATAAATACTTTTTAATTGCAGCTTCAGTGATTTGTATTGTTTATGTTTTTCTAATTCGCTGGCGATTTGAATATTTTGTTTTTATTGTGTTTTTTTCAGTCTCTATTTTAATCACGAGCTCGTTTTGGAATTATCTTTTTTACCAACCCCTATACTTCTTTTTTATCTCTTGTGTTGTAGGAATATTTATTTATCAAAATCCTCCATCTAAATTTTGGTGCGGGTTGGTTTTTATTTTAGTAGCATCATATTTTTCTTTTCATATATTGAGCTTTTCTGATTTAAACGAAGATGTTTTCTTTGGGAATAGTAGGAATTTTATTTCAATTTGGATGATTGTTGTTTCTATTTTTTGTTACGCATCTCCATTGAGCCGGAATGTAAAAATTATTATTTTTTCAGTTAGCTTTATAATTAGTAGTGTAACACTAGGACGAAGCGGCATAATTTCAACATTATTTATTTTATTAAGTTACATTTTTTTATCGGAAAGCAAAAGCAAGACTAAAGAATTTTTATTTATTATCTCAGTTATGCTAGTTTTTTTAGTTAGTTTTTTTGATGAAATTTATTTTTTAATTGAAACTATTGTCCAGCGGTTTGAAGGGGCTAGAGCTGTAGATCCTAGAGCTTTAGTACTTGATTGTTATATAGATAATATTGATTTATTTAGGTTTTCTTTTGGGGTGAATGCATTTGATGGTGAATACTGTGGAACGTTAGCTATAGGTGAGTACGCACCACATAACTCATTAATTTCCTTGTATGCTAATTTAGGCGTCATGTCGATTATATATTTAATTATAGCCTTAATTATGCGCGCCCCTTTGGAACTTAAATGCATATTTTTTGGCCTTCTGCTGAGGGCGTCTACAGATTCTGTTTTATTTTTCACATATTTTGATTTTATTTATATTTATCTTTTATTAAAAATTTATCACGCAAAGAGGTATTAGCTTGAGAATAAAAAAATTAATATTGTCATTAACTAAAAATATATATTATTTTTTAGTTAATCGTTTATCGAATGTAGTTAGAAGACAGCCTGATAACAACTCCAAATTCTTAGTGTCTCTTACTACATATAATAAAAGAATAAATCGAGTTTATTTAACCATCGAAAGTTTATTTAATCAAGATGAGCCTGCTTCTAAAGTTGTTCTTTTTTTATGCGAAGAGGACATCCCAACTAAGGGAATGCCAAGGAGCTTAATTCGTTTAGAAGCGCGTGGACTTGAGATAAAAGTTGTAGAAAAAAATATTCGCTCATATAAAAAACTATCTTGTATCAATATGATTGAAGATTACGAGGATTATAATTTTGTAGTAACAGTTGACGATGATATTTTCTACCCTAAAAACTTCTTATCTGGCTTCTCAAATAATATTAAAGAGAGGAATGATGAGGTTTTATGTTACCGAGGCAAGACTATATCGTTTGATTCAGATAATAAAATACTAGATTATTCAAAATGGCCATTGTCGAATAACCTGTCAGATTGGATATTACCCACAGGTGTTTCAGGTGTTTGCTATCCGATCAAAATATTAAATGAACATTTTTTTGATCAAGAAGCTTTTCTGACTTATTGCCCTACAGCCGACGATATCTGGTACAAGTTATGCTGTTTAGAGCAAGGAGTTGCATCAAGGTTAGTATCTGAAGAAAGCATTCATTTTGTTCCTGTATTTTATTTCAATGCAGACAGCCTTGAAAGTATTAATGTGGGTGATAATAAAAATACAATACAAATAGAAAAAGGTTTAAAATATTTTAATATACCTTTTGAACGTTAAAATGAAATTATAAATTGAGGTTTTTTTGAAAATATTATATCTACATCAATACTTTGCTACGCCTGAGTCAAATGCTGGAACACGATCTTATGAAATGGCCAAGCGACTAGTTAAAAGTGGTCATGATGTTACATTTATTACTAGCTCGGCTTATTTTTCAGAAAACTATAATCTAAACCATGGTTGGAACCTTATAGATATTGAAGGTATAAAACTACACGTTCTACATCTAGCATATTCAAATAAAGATAGTTTTTTTAAGCGAATTTTAAAATTTATTAGATTTTCAGTAAGCTCAACAGTTAAATCTTTTTCTATCAAAGCCGATGTGGTTTTTGCTACAAGTACACCCTTAACTATTGCAATACCCGGTGTGATTTACTCTAAGTGCAAAAAAAGGCCTCTAGTATTTGAGGTGCGTGATCTTTGGCCAGAATTGCCTGTGGCTGCTGGCGTGATAAAAAATAAATTAATAATAAAATTTGCAACATGGTTAGAAAAATATACCTATAAAAATTCAACTAGATTGATTGGTCTTTCACCAGGCATGTGTGATGGAATAATAAAGCATGGAATTTCACCTGGTAAAGTAACCCTTGCTACAAATAGTTGTGATACGAGTTTGTTTGATGTTAGTGAAGATGTTGGCATCGATTATTTAAAATCTAAGTTAGGTTTTGTTAATGGTAGAAAACTTATTGTATATACGGGTACATTCGGTCTAATTAATAATGTGAGCTATATTGTGGGCTTGGCAAAAGCTGCGCAGAACTCTAATCCAAATTTATGTTTTGTTGCAATTGGTGACGGGATGGAAAAAGAGAAGATAATAAGCGAAGCAAGAGCGCTAGGTGTTTACAATAAAAACCTATACTTTCTTGACCCAGTACCAAAAACAGAAATAGTTCGTTTATTATCTGCCGCAGACTTATCTTTGTCATTATTCGGTCCAGTAAAAGAGATGTGGCATAATTCTGCAAATAAGCTGTTTGATGCACTAGCTTCAAAAACGCCCATCGCAATTAATTACGGTGGTTGGCAAAAAGACTTCATTAAAGAACACAAATGTGGCTTAGTTTTAGATGCGGATGATTACAAGGCATCTAGTATGCTTATTAGTGACTTTCTTGACAGTAAATCTGATTACGAAGCAGCCGTGAATAGCTGTAAAACACTAGCTTATGAACATTTTTCTAGAGACGTGATGGCTACAAGAGTCGAAAAAACGCTACAGGATGCTATTAATGATTAAGTATCTTTTTGACTTAACGGTTTCAATAATTGTATTTTTGATTTTACTTCCAGTTATATTACTGGTTGCTGTGTTAATCAGGATCAAATTGGGCTCACCTATTTTGTTTACGCAAGACCGCCCTGGCTTAAACGGTAAAGTGTTTAAAATGATGAAGTTTAGAAGCATGCTCGATGCCAAAGATAAGCACGGTAACTTGCTTCCGGATAACGAAAGAATGACTAAATTTGGTGCTTTTTTACGTTCTACCAGTTTAGACGAGCTACCTGGCTTGTTTAATGTTATTAAAGGCGATATGAGCTTAGTTGGGCCAAGGCCACTACTAGTACAGTATTTACCGCTGTATAACTCAGAACAAGCTAAACGCCATAATGTAAGACCTGGTATAACAGGTTGGGCACAAGTAAATGGTCGTAATGCAATTGGCTGGGATGAAAAGTTTAAGCTTGATGTATGGTATGTAGAAAATAAAAGTTTCCTCCTCGATATAAAAATATTACTGTTAACAGTAAAAAAAGTTTTTGTAAGAGAGGGCATCAGTGCTGATGGGCACGTAACTATTGAGCCTTTTAAAGGTTCTAATAATGACTAAGCCAGCTTTAAAAACGCTGGCTATTTTAGGAGCTAGCGGCCACGGTAAAATAATAGCTGATATTGCGGAGCAGCTAGGCTTTAGTGTTAGCTTTTATGATGATGCCTATCCTAATAAAAAAAATATAGAGCATTGGTCTGTTGTAGGTACATTTTCAGATTTGCTGAATGTACCTAGTAACAACATTAATGTTGCTGTTGCTATAGGTCACAATAATACTCGAGAAGAAAAAATAAAAACGTTAGCCAAAAATGGCTACACACTTCCAATCCTAATACACCCAAGTGCAATTATAAGTAAATATGCTCAAATAGATTCTGGGTCTGTTATAGCTGCCAACGCTATTATTAACGCTTTCGCAGTAATAGGTCGTGGCTGTATAATTAATACCTCAGCTATAATTGAGCATGATTGTAAAATAGGTGACTTTACCCATATTTGTCCTGGTACTTCGTTAGCTGGCGGAGTTTACGTCGGGCGAAGTAGTTGGGTAGGTATTGGAAGTAAAGTAAAACAACTTATTAATATTGGCGATAATACATTAATTGGTGCAGGTAGTTTGGTTGTTAAAGATATACCATCAGGTGTAATTGCTTATGGCTCTCCCTGCATTAAAGTTTCAGAAAATAGTTAAGCCTTTTAAATCTTATAGGAATTTCATGTTAAATACCCCATTCTCCCCATGGCCTAGCTTTACACAAGAAGAAGCCGATGCAGTTAGCCGTGTTATTTTATCTAATAAAGTAAATTATTGGACGGGTACTGAAGGCCGTGAGTTTGAAAAAGAATTTGCAAGCTGGGCTGACAGCAAATACGCAATAGCGTTAGGTAATGGCACATTAGCACTTGATCTTGCACTCAAAGCATTAAACATCGGCGCTGGTGATGAAGTAATAACTACACCACGCACCTTTTTAGCATCTGCTTCAAGTATTGTTACATCAGGAGCGGCACCTGTATTTGCAGATGTCGATCTGAATAGCCAAGCTATTACCGCCGAATCTATAAAAGTAGTACTTACACCAAAAACTAAAGCAGTTATTGTTGTTCATTTAGCAGGTATGCCAGCGGAAATGGATGAAATAATGGCGCTCAGCAAAGAACATGGTTTTTATGTAATTGAAGACTGTGCACAAGCGCATGGTGCTAAATATAAAGGTCGTTCTGTTGGAAGCATTGGTCACATAGGTGCATGGAGTTTCTGCCAAGATAAAATAATGACCACAGGCGGCGAGGGCGGCATGGTAACGACTAACTCAAAAGAGTTATGGTCAAGCATGTGGAGCTATAAAGACCACGGGAAAAGCTTTGATGCTATTTATAATAGAGAGCATCCACCAGGTTTTAGATGGCTACATGAGAGCTTTGGCACTAATTGGCGTATGACCGAAATGCAAGCTACTATAGGTCGTATTCAGCTAAAGCGTATGGCTGATTGGACCGCAAAACGCCAAGCATATAGTACATTGCTCTATAGTGCTGCAGAGAATTTTGAGTGTATAAGATTAGTTAATGTACCAGAACATATCGAACATGCTCAATATAAGCACTATATGTTTATAAAACCAGAATGTTTGGCTAATGATTGGGATCGCGACCGTATAGTAAACGAAATTACGGAACGTGGTGTACCGTGTTTCCAAGGTAGTTGTTCAGAGGTTTATCTTGAAAAAGCATTTGATGATACCCCTTGGAGACCTAAAAAACGTTTACCTAATGCTGTACTACTAGGAGAAACGTCAATTATGTTTTTGGTTCATCCAACTTTGACTGAAAGTGAAATAGGTAAAACAGCTCAAATAATCAACGAAGTGCTTGTTTTAGCTTCTTTAAAATAAAAGCATATACCTAACGATAACGTTTACTAACAAAAAATAACCAAATACATAAAGACTATATAAATATTTACATATAGTCTTTATTTATTAAGTGCAATAGTTGTTCATCTTGTAGTAAAATTGTAATCAATAGAATAGTAGTCTTACTGCTAGCTTCAGGGAAATGTATTGTGTCTTTAAAATTTTTAGTTAATTTACCTCGTCCTCAAAAAAGAATTATTTCTCTCCTCATCGATAGCGTATTTATAATTGTTGCTTTTTGGCTGGCTTTTTTATTAAGGCTAGACAGCACCGTCGTTTTAAAAAATACACATACTTGGATTTTATTATCAGCATTATTGCCGCTTAGCTTATTAAGCTTTGTAAAGCTTGGGCTCTACAGAGCTGTGCTGCGCTATATGAACACTCAAGCTATGTGGGCCATTATTGCCGGTGTAGTACTTTCGACCGTTTATTTAACTATTTTATCTTTTTTTCTTAGTGCGCCAGTACCACGCACAGTTCCTTTTATTTATGCCAGCTTTTGTATTTTATTTGTTGGTGGTGCAAGGCTAACCGTGCGAGCTGTAGTTGGCCAAATAACTATGCGCCGCAAAGAAGGCGTAATTATTTATGGAGCAGGTTCTGCTGGCCGCCAATTAGCAACAGCCTTAGCAAATGGCCCTGAATACTCACCAGTCGCCTTTATAGACGACGACCCTAAAAAGCATTTATCGTTAATTCAAGGTATTTGTGTGCACGCACCGTCGCAAATAGCTGAAATCGCAAAGCAAAAATGTGCAAATAAAATATTGTTGGCACTACCAAGTACATCTCGTAGTCGTCGAAAAGAAGTACTTAACGCAATAGAAAAATTTAAATTACAAGTTATGACTGTTCCCGGAATGGCAGATATTGTTGCAGGGACAACTAATCTTGATGAAGTAAAAGATGTTGAAATTGACGACCTGCTAGGCCGTGATTCAGTTCAACCTAGCCAAGATTTAATGTCGGCAAATATAGCCAATAAAGTTGTAATGGTTACAGGTGCAGGCGGCTCTATAGGTTCTGAGCTTTGTAGGCAAATAGTAAAAAATAGTCCGATTAAGTTAGTGTTATTTGAGCTTTCTGAGTTCGCGCTTTACGCAATTGAAAAAGAGTTATCAGAGTTTTGTGCCAAAAATGACTTAAATATTGAAATACTGCCAATACTGGGCTCTATTCAAAATAAAAAATTAGTTGAGTCAACATTTTCTACTTTTAGTGTTCAAACTGTTTACCATGCCGCAGCGTATAAGCATGTACCCTTAGTTGAACACAATGTTGTAGAAGGCGTACGTAATAATGTTTACGGCACCTATAACTTAGCAACTGCAGCCATATATACAAAGGTAGAAACTTTTGTTCTTATATCAACAGATAAAGCAGTACGCCCAACAAATATAATGGGTACTACTAAGCGCATGGCTGAATTAGTACTGCAAGGGCTATCTGAAATCCAAGACACAACACGCTTTACCATGGTTCGATTTGGTAATGTTTTAGGATCGTCAGGTTCTGTTGTACCCCTGTTTAGAAAGCAAATTAAAGCGGGTGGTCCAATAACACTAACCCACCAAGACATAACCCGTTACTTTATGACAATTCCAGAAGCAGCTCAGCTAGTTATTCAAGCCGGCGCAATGGGTGTGGGAAGTGACGTGTTTGTACTCGATATGGGTGAGCCTGTTAAAATTAAAGATTTAGCTATTAAAATGGTTCACTTGTCAGGGCTTGAAGTTAAACACGCAAAACGACCAAACGGCGATATAGAAATACAATGCACAGGTTTACGCCCGGGTGAAAAGCTTTTTGAAGAGCTCCTTATAGGAGACAACGTTATTGGCACCGACCATCCAAGAATCCTAAGTGCACAAGAAATTAAAATGCCATGGAGCGAACTGTCTCCATTTTTAGATAAGCTTAAGTTAGCCTGTGACGAAACCGATCATCAAGAAATACGTAGATTACTTTTAACCGCACCTACTGCTTTTTCACCAACTGACGGTATTTGTGATTTAAACTGGAAACAAAAATTTAATAATCAAACGAATGTTACAGTTTTACCAAACGTAAGTGGCTCCTAAAGCGAATAGATTGCAATAGTTTGATGTTTGTAGGGAATGACATGCCTACGTGGATTTTCCCCCTCGCTGTAGTGAGCACGTAGGCGCCTTGCTTGCTGGCGCATTAAAGCCACCTCTTTACAAGTAAACACAATCCCAATATGGGTATTTCTTTATGTTGTCCACTAAGCCAGCACGTAAAGGGTTTGCGACTACATACCTCGCTTGACCTATTAAATCTTCATTATTCCTTATTTTGTGGTCATAGTAATTTGATTGCCATATCCTTCCATGCGTACCGCTATGTTTATTAAGTCTATAAGTTGTAATGTTTTTAAAATTCCTAACTAGGTTTGAAAGGTTAAGGCTACTATTTAACTGTAAAATCCAATGTATATGATCAGGCATGATTACGTAGCAGATAGTATTAAGTGAATTGTTTTTTGAAAATTTAATGAGTTCACTCGCAATTAACCGTGCACATAAAAAGTTAGCAAATAATGGCTTACGAAAATCACAACAAATTGTAATAGAGTAATAAGCGTTTACCGAAGTGCAGCGTCCTTTTAAACGTTTATGTGTGTTTGCCATATAATTAATTTCCATTTTAATAAATTAAATAGCGTGAGCAAGCTTCTCGCCTACAATTTACCAATCTCTATTTTAACTTCACTACTTAATATCTCTTTGTACTTTGCTGCTAACGCATTTTTTGCATCATCATCGCCATGTACAATTTTTATATGGCTTGGCTTTTTATGCATACCTGTTACAAAATTAATTAATCCGTTTTGATCGGCGTGGGCGCTATAGCCACTAATTGTATGTACTTTGGCGTTTATAGTAATGCGAGCATCGTTTATAAAAACATACCCATTACGTGGGCCATATTTTTGAATTTCGCGACCTAACGTTTTGTTTCCTTGGTAACCTACAAATAATACATCGGTGGTTTTGTCATTTAAAAATCGCTCAAGATAATTAACTATTCGCCCACCAGTACACATACCACTTGCCGCTAATATTATGGCTGGCGTTTGCCGCGTACTTAAATAGTTAATAACAGCCATGTGCTCTTTGTGTGAATCAACCGTAGTTAGGTTTTTAAAATCGAGCGGGTGCCTACCGTTTGCAACTTTGCGTTTAGCTTCGCTATCCCATAAGTGTTTAAAGTTTTTGTATTGCTCGGTAAAATTGGCTGCCATAGGGGAGTCGAGTATTACGTGAATGTCTCGCCACTTAGATTTTTTAGATGAGCCATGTATGAGTTGCTCTAGCTCGTATAGCAGTTCTTGTGTGCGGCCAATACTAAAAGCCGGTACTAAAATAACGCCGTTGTCGGCTACGGCGCGTTCAATAATGTTTTTTAGCGTTTTTGTGCGCTCTTTACGGCCTTGATGATTTTTATCACCGTAGGTTGATTCAATAACTAGGGTGTCGGCTTTATAAGGCGCTTTAGGTGAAGGGAGTAGTGGGGTATACGGCGCGCCTAAGTCTCCTGAAAATACAACGCGATGTTTGTTGTTATCATTATTTGTAATATCAATTTCAACGTAGGCAGAACCCAATATATGCCCTGCACGCTGAAACCTCGCCTTAGCTTTGCCGGGCGCTTTGGAAGGCAGTTCAAACCACGTTTTATAATCAACAGCAATTATGCGTTTATTTAATAAGCTTAAGCAGGCAGCTATAATTTTAGGGTCGCGGGTTACACCTACTTTTAAAGCATCTTCAATTACCAAAGGTAATAAACTGGCCGATGCAATACTTGTAAAAATAGGGCCTTTAAAACCGGCTGCTAACAAGTAAGGAATTCGATCAACATGGTCAATATGGCAATGGGTAACAATAAGCGCAGTAACATGGGTAATATTAAACTCTATTGAAAGGTCTGCTTTAGAATCCTCACCCTGAAATAATCCGCAATCAACAAGCACACTTGTTTGCTCGTTAATTACTAGCTCGTGGCACGAACCGGTAACTCCATTAACCGCTCCGTGGTGAAGTATTTGCATGATGGCTCACAGTAATTAGTCGTTTTTGTAATGATATTTACAGTAGAAGTTAAATTACAAAGATTCAAGGTAGGGTATAGCCGCTGTGTTTTAATAATAAAGAAAGCATATTTTCTTTATTAAAACTTAATTCCTAATTTATTTATAATTTAGCTGTCGTAGATCAACGTTCAGGCTATATTTAACCATATTTATTTACCATACTGTCGATTGCACGCTATGGTCGGTTATCGAGAGATAGAATTAAAGCTGTAATAGTATTGAAGTACTTTAAACGACTATTTGTGGTATTATTTTTAACATTGAAAAAATAAATCATTACAAAACTAGTGATAAATCATGTGTTTTAAGTGCTTTGTCTTGATAATATAGTTGTAATTAGCCATGCATAAATGTAAAGGTTTTGTATACTTATGAGAAGTACATATTCGTTGCGCTTTAGCTATACTTTTACACATATGGATACATAATGGATTTTTGGCTCCCTCTCTCAATTACGTTTATTATCTCACTTGTTGCCATAAAAGTGATTAATCCTATTGCTGTAAAAACAGGGTTGGTTGACTTCCCTTGCGATAGAAAAATACATAAAGGAAACATTCCTTTAGTTGGCGGAATTGCAATTTATTTAGCCGTGTTAATTACTTCAATGTTATTTATAGAACACAGCAGAAACTTAAATATTTATTTAGTTGCATCAGCGTTGGTACTTTTTTTGGGTACTTTAGATGATCGTTATCAACTCTCGGTAAAAATCCGACTTGTTGCACAAGTGCTTGTAGCCTCGTTAGTTATATTTGGAACAGAGATCTACTTACACAGCTTAGGATATATTTTAGGTTGGTTTGAACTCAAATTAGCAGGGTTTGGAATTGTATTAACGGTTATTGCCATTATTGCAGGAATCAATGCTATTAACATGATGGATGGCATGGATGGATTAGTCGGTTTACTCAGTGTAGTTGCATTTACTGCTTTGGCGTTTTTACTAAGTCGAGTAACTAATGCATGGTATTTGCTGCCTTTTTTATTTATTGCCGCCTTATTAGGGTATTTAATATTTAATCTTAAACTACACAGTTCAGTCACAAAAATATTTATGGGTGACTCAGGCAATATGCTCATAGGCTTAACTCTAGTTTGGCTTATGGTAATAGGGATAGAGTTAGATGCGCCAGCATTAAGACCTGTAACTGCCTTGTATATAATTGCTGTACCTTTAATGGATATGGCAACAGTAATAATGCGAAGAGTCAAATCAGGTGTATCCCCTTTTCAGGCTGACAGACAGCATTTGCATCATATTTTTGAAGCAGCAGGTTACAGCCATCGATTTTCGCTTATTGTTATTTCGTCTGGTGCAAGTATACTTGCCCTACTAGGTTGTTTAGCTGAAGTTTATGCAGTTGCAGAGTGGATAATGCTAGTGTCTTTTTTATTGTTTTTTATGTGTTATTCGGCAATTACTAAACAAGTATGGAAAAAGCTAACGAAAATTTAGCCACATCAAGGATTTTATTTTGTTACTTACCAATAGATTAGAAAATAAATAATGAAAAATAATAAAGTTATAGTATCACTTCTCCCTTTTCTGTTTTTAACAGGCTGTGCTATGTCACCTCCTGTTCTTCATGCCACACGTGCTCTAATAGACGAACCAATAAAATCTAACAGTGCTAGCGCATTACCCACGTATTTAAGTGATGTATTAGACTCTAAGCCGCAAGGCTATACAGGGCAATACAATAATATTGAGTTTACATTAGGCCTGCAATATACGTCAGCATTGGGTGAAAACTGTAGAGTGGTTTATTTAAAAAGAGCAGAACAATTAGCCGAACAAGAACGTCGAGCTGTGTGTAAAAATACCAACCAGCAATGGGTAGTAACGCCTCAAGTAATTGAAAACAAAAACAACCAAATTAGCTTTGGAGCTTAAGCCCTTTATGAACATGCTAAGCAAAATATTTCAAACATTTTTAATATTAACCTGCTCTACCTTTAGTCTATTTAGCGCTAATGTTACTGCAGCAGAACAAATGTCTTTAAGCCAGCTTGAAAGCGCAGGTACAACTCAAACGCAACTACCTAATGCTGCGTTACAAAATGGAACATATAATAAACAAGGGCGTTCTGGAACATTATTACCAGGCGAAATGTCAGCGGCTGAATTACTACCTACTCCAGAGCTTGGCTTACCACCTCCATATGGTGCAAACTTATTTGCAGGAGGTTACGAAAGTGAGCGCCAAGATGGTTTAAACGATGACTATACAATAGCACCAGGCGACAAAGTTTCTATTTGGCTGTGGGGTGCAATAAATCAATCAGAAGTTATAACGGTTGATAACCAAGGTAATTTATTCATAACTAATGTAGGTCCTGTATACGTAGCAGACGTAAAAGCAAGCCAGCTAAATAGTTACGTAAGCAATAAAATAAAAGAAGTATATAAAAGTAGCGTACAAATATACGTAAACTTACTTACAGCAACGCCAGTGAGTGTTTACATAAGTGGTAGCATTGTTCGTCCTGGGCAATATGCAGGTATAGCCTCCGACAGTATTTTGTACTACTTAAAGCGAGCCGGTGGAATAGACTCTGAGCGAGGAAGTTACCGCTCTATAAAGGTATTACGAGACGATAAAGTAATTCAAAATATAGACCTATACGACTTTATACTAAGTGGTTACCTCCCTAAGTTTAACTTTAAAGACAACGACGTAATTTTAGTTGAGCGCCAAAAGGCAACAGTTGTTGTATCAGGAAGTGTAAGAGCACCATTTAGGTTTGAGTTTAAAGATAATCAAGCAACGGGAGAGCAACTAGCAAAATTTGCCTTGCCACTTGCTAAAGTAAGCCACGTAGGAATAGTAGGCGACCGTAAAACAGGCCCATTTTCGGTTTACTTACCTTACAACGAGTTTAAAAGCTTTACACTTAAAGATGGCGACCGCCTTATTTTTAACGACGATATACGTGCGCAGGTACTCGACATTCAGGTAGCTGGCAGTTATTTAGGGCCTTCGTACTTTGCAGTAAAAAATAACACACGCTTGCACGACTTACTTGCCAATATACAAATAAATAAAGACCTTGCTGACTACAAGTCAATTTATATACAGCGTAAAAGCGTAGCTAAAAAACAAAAAGAGATGATTGACCAAGCGTTAGACCGATTAGAGCGCAGCATATTTACCGCCCCTGCGTCGTCCGACGGAGAAGCTAAAATAAGAGCCGAAGAAGGTAAAATGATTTTAGAGTTTACCGAACGTGCCCGCAAAGCGGTTCCACTTGGCAAAGTAGTTATTTCTGATCAAGGTCAAGTTGCAAATATTAGGTTAGAGCAGGGGGATGTAATACACATACCAGCAAAAACTGATTTAATACACATAGGTGGCGAAGTGCTCATGCCACAAGCGCTTGTGTACAACCCAAATGCAACAATTGACGACTACATAGCATGGGCGGGTGGCTACAGCGAACGAGCCAATTACGACCAAATAATGGTTATACACCCTAACGGCATGATAGACGTAGACGCTTACGGCACCTTAAAACCAGGTGACCAAATTTTGGTACTACCAAAAGTAGACACCAAGTTTTTGCAATCGGTTAAAGATATAACGCAAATAATTTATCAAATTGCTATTGCGGCAAATGTGGCCACCTAAATGACCACAGTACTTAAACGTAATAACTGGGCAATATGGCGCGACGTTATATTTGCCCTTTTTGTACGCGAAATCCGCACAGGCTTTAACGATAAGCTAGGGCTTGCGTGGGCGGTATTTCAGCCATTAAGCTTTATATTTTTACTATCGTACTTACGCGGCCTGATCTCAGGTAGCGACTCACACACGGTGCCCACATTCGAATTTATGATGTACGGCATGCTGTTAATTCAATTGTTTTTAGAAACTTTAAATAACTCAGCAAATTCAATAAAAAAAAATAAGGCCTTATTTGCCTTTAGGCAAGTGCAGCCAATTAGTAGCGTTGTGGCCAGTAGTTTTTTTGATTTGTTAGTTAAGCTATTTGTTTTTGTACTTATTTTATTACTAATGTTTTTACTTAAAATGGATATTAATATAGACAATCCATTATTTTTAATAACAAACGTTTTTGCTGTATGGATTATAGCGATGTCACTCGGGTTACTATTTGCTATTGGGCAATGTTATGTACCTGAAATTACTAAAGTACGAGGTATTTTAACTAGGCCTTTGTTTTTTATATCGGGTGTATTTTTTTCGATGGAGGATATACCCAAAGAGTACTGGTCATATTTAGATTGGAACCCACTTTTGCATGCAATAGAATTAACTCGTCATGCGGCTTATAGTACTTACCCTACAGAGGCAGTAAGTGAGTTTTATTTATTAGCTTGTACGATTGTATTATTGTTTTTTGCTTTAGCTGTTTACCACGTTTCGTGGAAACAGGCGCTAAGCAGGTAACCTTATGCAACAAGGAGTATTAAGTGATTAAGCTGCAAAATGTTACCAAGTACTACCCCTCTACGTTAGGTAACCAATATATTTTTAAAAATATAAGCTTTGAAATACCTAGCGGCCATAACATTGCTATTTTAGGCTCTAATGGCGCAGGTAAATCTACGTTATTTAAAATGCTTGCTGGCAGCGAATACCCCAATAAAGGTGAAATAATTACTGACCTTCACTTATCGTGGCCGGTAGCGCTTGCCACAGGAATTCACCCGCAAATGAGTGGCGCCGAAAATGCCCGCTTTATAGGAATGATTAACGGTGTTGCCGATTTAGATCAGTACGTACGCAGTGTACGCCAATTTGCCGAGCTAGGCCCAAAGTTTGATTTACCAGTAAAAACTTACTCTAGCGGTATGAAACCCCGCCTAGCATTTGCTTGTTCAATAGGTATAGATTTTGACGTATACCTAATAGATGAGGTTACCTCGGTGGGCGATGCAAGCTTTAGAAAAAAAACACGCGAAGCCCTCACACAAAAAAGTAAAAATGCTAATGTGATAATGGTAAGCCACGAAATGGACGAACTGCGCCATTTTTGTGATAGCGCCATTGTATTGCACCAAGGCGAACTTACTTTTTACAATGATTTAGAGCAAGGAATTGCTCATTACCAGGCATTATAATTATGAGTCAACAAGCGGTAGAAAAAATAGAACAACGCTTTACCGAGCTAGCAAAAAAAACCGATAAAACTATTTGGCACAATGGCGAAAAGCTCATGAGGCTTGCTCAGGAACTAGAGAAAAATGATGTATACCTAGCTAGGCGTATTATGCAGCGCGCCCGTAATATTGATCCTACAAATCAATATATACAAAAAGAGCTAACTAGGCTTACTAATAAAATAAATAATCAACCGGGTAAAGCACAAACAAGTACCTCTACCGAGCAAAATGCAAAACCGAACGTAAAGCAAACTGCTATGGCTAAGTTAAATAATAAGCGCGGCCTACACTTATTTACTAAGCCGTGGTTTGTACTATTGGTTGTGCCTTTTATATTGTTTGCTTTTTACCAACTCGTTTTAGCAGCCCCTAGATATGAGAGCCGTGCACAATTAATAATTCAGCAGCCCGACGGCATGGCAACAATGGACCCGTCAATGGCGCTACTTAGTGGCCTAGGTGTGGGTGGTAACTCGACGGCCGATACCGAAATAGCTAAAGCGTACATACATTCACAAGATATGCTTAACTACTTACAAACACACAATAATTTAAAAGTACATTACCAAAATGGCGGTGACGTGTTTTCGAGTTTAAGTAGTAATGCCAGCATAGAAGATTTACTAAAGTACTATATAGATCATACCACAGTCGAAATTGACGAAGCGTCAGGTGTAATTAAAATTTTAGTGCAGGGCTTTACGCCTGAATTTGCAAACACTCTAACGCAAACAATAGTTAATCGCGCAGAGTGGTATATAAACTCAATAGGCCACCAATTAGCTGATGCGCAATTAAAGTTTATACGTTTGGAACATGCAAAAATTGAGCAGCGCTTGCGCGACGCACAAAAAAACACCCTTGCATTTCAGCAAAAAAATAACTTACTAGACCCAGAGGCCGAAGGCATGGCACTGCAGCAAATAACCTATGGGCTTGAGGGGCAAATAGCCACTAAAAGTGCAGAGCTAAAAGGGCTACGCTCAACCATGACTGAAAAAGCCCCGCAAGTAGTTATACTAGCGTCGGAGCTGAGCGCACTTAAAACCCAGCTAGAGCTAGAGCGAGATAGGCTTTCTACTCAGCAAGGCACCAATAGTAATATTAAAAACAATGGAACCTCTGTAAGTGAAGTGCTTGCGCAATTTTCTGACTTAAAAATTGAGTTAGAGCTAGCGCTTAAAGGTTATACATCTTCTGAGGTATCGCTCGATAAAGCCAGAATTGAGGCTTATAGGCAGCTTAAATATTTAGTAGTGGTTGAGTCAGCCACGCTACCACAAGACAATAAATACCCAGATACGCTTTACAATATTTTACTCTTTGCAGTATTACAGTTAATGCTGTTTGGTATTGGTAAAATAGTTTTAGCCACAGTAAAAGAGCTAAGGTAAACTTCAAGTTATAAAGTTTAATTAAAATTAATAGATAGGATTCTATATGCACTCTTTAAAAGCACCTGCCACAAAGTCGGCACGCAAAGGTATAATTTTAGCCGGTGGGTCAGGTACTCGCTTATACCCTCTTACAAAAGTCGTAAGTAAACAACTAATGCCGGTATACGATAAACCGATGATTTTTTACCCGGTATCTACTTTAATGATGGCCGGTATTACCGAAATTTTAATTATTTCGACTCCCGCTGAATTACCTCGTTTTAAAGAGCTATTAGGCGATGGCAGCGCATGGGGTATTACATTTGAATACAAAGAGCAACCAAGTCCAGATGGCCTAGCACAAGCATTTTTATTAGCCGAAGATTTTTTACAAGGCCAATGCGCTGCGTTAGTACTTGGTGATAATTTATTTTATGGTCACGATTTATCTTTATCACTGCAAAATGCAACTGAGTGCGAGCAAGGTGCTACAGTGTTTGGTTACCATGTTTCAAACCCTAAATCGTATGGTGTGGTTGAGTTTGACCAAAATGGCAAAGCCATTTCAATAGAAGAAAAGCCAGATAAACCTAAATCTAACTACGCAGTACCAGGGTTATACTTTTTTGATAGTCGCGTAGTGGAGTTTGCTAAAAATGTAAAACCCTCTGAGCGAGGCGAGCTTGAAATTACCGACGTAATAGACCAATACCTCGCTAATAAAGAGCTAAACGTAGAAATAATGGGCCGTGGCACAGCTTGGTTAGATACAGGTACGCTAGATGATTTGCTTGATGCTGCTAACTTTATTCGCGCAATAGAAAAACGCCAAGGCTTAAAAATTAACTGCCCAGAAGAAATAGCCTACCGCATGGGTTACATAAATGCAGAACAGCTTAAAAAGCTAGCAAAGCCGCTTAAAAAATCAGGCTATGGCAAGTACTTATTATCGCTTTTAGATCAAACTGTATTTTAATAGGCATTAAAATGAAATTTATTGAAACTAGCATCCCTGATGTAAAAATTATTGAGCCACAAGTATTTGGTGACGAGCGCGGTTTTTTTATGGAAACTTTTCGCACAGAGCTATTTAACCAACACTGCGG
Organism: Pseudoalteromonas sp. SR43-5; assembly: GCF_014163835.1. Classification (NCBI taxonomy): domain Bacteria; kingdom Pseudomonadati; phylum Pseudomonadota; class Gammaproteobacteria; order Alteromonadales; family Pseudoalteromonadaceae; genus Pseudoalteromonas; species Pseudoalteromonas sp. SR43-5. The sequence goes on along the minus strand of NZ_JACJEA010000001.1, from coordinate 208,705 downwards.
CGAGCGCACTTTTGTGCAAGAAAACCACAGTAAATCGGCGCACGGTATACTGCGCGGCTTACACTATCAAACACAAAATACCCAAGGTAAATTGGTACGTGTAACGCAAGGTGAAGTATACGACGTAGCAGTAGATATGCGCCAAAGTTCGCCAACCTTTGGGCAGTGGGTAGGCGTGTTGCTTTCGGCTGAAAATAAACGCCAACTTTGGGTGCCAGAAGGATTTGCACACGGTTTTTATGTAACAACAGAAACTGCCGAATTTGTATATAAATGTACCGATGTTTATAACCCAAATGTTGAAGTCTCAATAAAGTGGGACGACCCAACTCTAAATATTGATTGGCCATTAGTTGAAGGTAAGTTACCGCAGTTATCAGCTAAAGACGAAGCCGGCCTTAGCTTTAAAAACGCCCCAAAATTTTAATAGCCCAAATTAAGTACTCATTATGAAAATATTAGTAACAGGTAAAAATGGTCAGCTAGGCTCAGAGTTACAAAAAACCTGCCCAAGCAATGTAGAGCTAATATGCTTTGGCTCAAAAGAGCTTGATATTAGTAATGCCGAACAGGTGAACGAGTTACTAATAACACACTCGCCAGATATAGTTATTAATGCTGCAGCTTATACGGCGGTTGATAAAGCCGAAACCGATACCGATACAGCCTATGCTGTAAATGAGCAAGGTGCAGCTAATTTAGCAAATGCATGTAAGAATATTGACGCAAAGCTTATACATATATCTACCGACTTTGTGTTTGATGGCACAAGCACTATGCCTTATACCGCAAGCGATGCAACAAATCCCTTGGGCGTTTATGGCGCATCTAAACTAGTTGGTGAGCAGGCTATTAATGAAATTTTAGGCTCGCAAGCAACTATAGTGCGTACCGCGTGGGTTTATTCTGTTTTTGGTAATAACTTTGTAAAAACAATGTTACGATTAATGGCAGAAAAAGAACAGTTAGGTATAGTAGGCGACCAAGTTGGTACGCCAACGTGGGCGGCAGGTTTGGCGAATATGCTATGGGCTTTAGTAGCTAAAGCAAGCAGTGAGCAAATTTTAAATACTGAAAATAAAGCAACTATTTTAAATTGGACCGATGCAGGCGTTGCCTCGTGGTACGACTTTGCAGTAGCAATACAAGAGCTTGCAATTGAGCAAGGGCTATTAACTAAATCAATACCTATTAGTGCAATACCAGCAGCAAGCTACCCAACACCAGCTAAACGCCCTGCATTTAGCGTGTTAAATAAAGCTCAGACTGAAGAAATAAGTGGCGTAAAAACAGTGCATTGGCGCGCACAACTAAAAGCAATGCTAACAGAGCTAAAACTTAACCAATAGGTTAATTTTATAGGTGAGGTTTTGTACCTCCCAATAAAGTGATTATTATCACCACAGAGAACACAGAGAAGTGAAGGAGAAAAGCTAATAACTTCTCCGTGTAGCGCGAAGCGTCTCGGTGTTCTCGGTGGTAAAATTATTTTTGTAGGTGAGGTTTTATACCTCGCTTATAGAGTAAGTAATTAAGACATTATCACCACCACCGAGAAGACAAAGAGAAGCGAAGGAGAAGAACTAATAACTTCTCCGTGCAGCGCGCAGCGCCTCGGTGCTCTCGGTGGTAAAAATGTTTTGTAGGTGAGGTTTTATACCTCGCTAATAAATAGATTAATCACCACAGAGAACACAGAGAACACAGAAAAGTGAAGGAGAAGATCTAATAACTTCTCTGTGTAGCGCGAAGCGCCTCTGTGCCCTCGGTGGTAAAATTGTTTTGGGCTAAAGCTCATAAAGTGATTAAGAGATTATTATCACCACAGAGGACACAGAGAAGTGAAAGAGAAGATCTAATAACTTCTCTGTGTAGCGCGAAGCGCCTCTGTGTTCTCGGTGGTAAAATTGCTTTGGGCTAAAACTCATAAAGTGATTAAGAGATTATTATTACCACCGAGAAGACAAAGAGAAGTAAAGGAGAAGAGCTAGTAACTTCTCCGTGAAGCGCGAATCGCTTCTGTGCCCTCGGTGGTAAAATTGTTTTGTAGGTGAGGTTTTATACCTCGCTCATAAAGTGATTAATCACCACAGAGAATACACAAAACAAAGAGAAGTGATTGCAGGCGCTTAGCTTGCTGGTGTTATTAAGCTTCTTGGTTATAAAAATATTTTGTAAGTGAGGTGTAAACCTCACTTTTTAGGCGAGTAAAGTAATTATTATTACTAAATAAAATACATAAAAGGTCAAAATAAATAACCTTTTATTACCTTACTATTTAGTAAACAACAATTTGTAGTCTTACGGCTTACAGCTTACGACTCGTAACGATGACATAAGGCGTATAGCCAAAATTTGTAAAATGGAATAACAGATGACAGTAAAAAATTTATTAGTAACCGGCGGTGCTGGCTTTATAGGTGCCAACTTTGTACATTACTGGTTAGCGCAAAACCCACAAGACAAAGTAATAGTGCTAGACGCACTTACTTATGCTGGTAACAAAGCCAATCTAGACAGTGTAGCAAACAACCCAAATATGACCTTTGTACACGGCGATATTTGCGATACAGCGTTAATCGAAAACCTAATCGACACTCATCAGTTAAACACCATAGTACACTTTGCAGCAGAGTCGCATGTAGATCGCTCAATAACAGGGCCAGACGCCTTTATTGAAACAAATATACTAGGTACATACAGCTTATTAAAAGCAGCTAAAAAAAAGTGGATAGACGAGCCTAAAGCAGCTGGTAACGAGCCTTTAGAACATCGCTTTCACCATGTAAGCACCGACGAAGTATACGGCACATTAAGCGCAACCGATCCTGCGTTTACTGAAGAAACAGCATATGCACCAAACTCACCATATTCTGCATCAAAAGCGGCAAGCGACCACTTAGTACGCGCATACCACCATACTTACGGGCTCGAGGTTACTACATCAAATTGCTCAAACAACTACGGGCCATTCCATTTTCCTGAAAAGCTAATACCGCTAATTGTTACTAATATTTTAAACGACAAGCCTTTACCTGTTTATGGCGATGGCCAACAAATACGTGATTGGTTATATGTAGAAGATCACGCACGCGGTATAGAGCTTGTACTTAAAAAAGGTCGTATTGGCGAAAACTATAACATTGGCGGCAATAACGAATGGGCCAATATAGATATAGTTAAATTGGTATGTAAAGTAATGGGCGAAAAGTTTGCTACAAACCCAGAGCTTGCAAAACGTTTCCCTAATGCTAAAGCTGCTATGGAAAATAACGTTGAACAATTAATAACATACGTTACAGACCGCGCTGGGCACGACCGCCGATATGCGATTGATGCAACTAAAACAAATAACGAGCTAGGTTATGTACCGGCAGAGAGCTTTGAAACAGGTTTTGCTAAAACACTTGACTGGTATTTAGATAACGAAGCTTGGTGGACACCACTTTTAGCTAGATGATAGGCGATAGCTTGAATGTACGATAAAATTATAGAAAAAATAAAAGAGTCAGGGCTTTTCGACGAAAAATATTATTTAGGTCGTTACGAAGACATACAACGTCGTAATAATGACCCCCTGAGACATTTTATTAGGCATGGGTATAAAGAAAATAGAAATCCAAATGCTTTTTTTGATACAAAATTTTACAGAGAAAAATATTTGGATGGTAATGATACTATAAATCCTCTTTATCATTACCTAACAAGTGTATCCGCCCTAATATGCAAAACTTCCGATTTTTTCGATGGTGCTTATTATCTTGACAAGTATCCTGATGTTTTGAAATCTGGAATGAACCCATTAGTACACTTTATTCTTTTTGGATATAACGAAGGGCGAGTTGGCGCCCCTACTAAGCTAAGTGAACATACCCAGTTTGAATCATCATTTATAGATTGTATAGCTGACGTTAGTAGTATAAAAATTAGTATAATTATACCTGTTTATAATGCTTTAGATGAAGTAAGAAGTTGTATTGATAGCGTAATAAAGAATACACCGTTGAGCAAAAACATAAATGTAATTGTACTTAACGACTGTAGTCCAGATAAAAATATCAAGCCAATGCTTAGTGAATATAAAAATATTCCCAATATTTCGATCAAGAATAACCTAACTAACTTAGGTTACACAAGAAATGTTAATAAGGGAGCAAAATTAGCTAAAGGGCGAGATATTATATTACTAAATAGCGATACAGTTGTAAGTCCAAACTGGATTAGAAATTTAGTTGTTGCAGCGTATAGTAAAAGTGATATTGGTACAGTTACCGCTGTATCAAATAATGCAGGTGCCTTTTCTGTGCCTAAGTCTGGAACCAATAATATCCCTGAGCATTTAAGTATAGAAGTGATTTCTAGGATAGTTAAAAATTCAGATGGCAACTATATTGACGTACCAACGGGAAATGGGTTTTGCTTATATATTAAGCGTGATCTAATTGATGATATAGGTACGTTTGATTATAAAAAGTTTCCTCGTGGCTATGGCGAAGAAAATGACTTCTGCATGCGAGCACTGGAAGCTGGTTGGGTCAATATTGTTGATACTAAAACTTATATCTATCATCAGCGTTCTGCTTCTTTTAAAGATTCAAAATACCAATTGATGGAAGATGGTATAAATCAGGTTAAAAAAGACTTTCCTGAATATAGTGGTGCAATTAAGGCTATTGGTGGTTCTGAGTTGTTTAAAAAGGCACGTATTTCCATAGCTAATAATTTAGAAAAGTATACTAAAGCCAGTTCAATTGCTAAGCCTAAAATTATGTTTGTGATTTCTACTCGGACTGGCGGTACTCCTCAAACTAATTTAGATTTAATGCAAAAGCTTTCAGAAATATATGATTGTTATGCTTTGGCTTCAAATTCAAAAAAAGTAGAGATCTTAAAAGCTGGAGCCGAAGGGTATGAAGTTGTTGAGAGCTATAATTTATCCCAACCTGTAAAATACTCTACACATCGTTCAGCAGAATATGAGTCATTGGTAAAGTATTTACTATTTAAATACAACATAGAGTTACTCCATATTAGGCATATTGCTTGGCACAGCTTAATGTTACCCAAAATAGCTAAGCAGCTTTTAATACCTGTAATTAAATCATTTCATGATTTTTATGCTATTTGCCCATCCGTTAATTTAATTGATGGAGAGGGGATATACCACCCAGATGGTGTAAGCTCAGAGTCGCCAAACCCTCTTTGGAAAGACGAAACCGTTACTCCGATGACTCCGTCAATGCTTGAACGTTGGCAGCAAAAAATGGATAAATCGCTAATAGCGTGCGACCACTATATTACGACTTGTAACAGTGCAAAAGATATATTATTAAGTAAGCTTGAGCTAATAAGCAAAAAAGATAGCTTTACAGTTATTCCACATGGCCGGGACTTTGAGAGCTTTATAGCTCCTGTTGATTACACCTCTATTGACGATAAGTTGAAAGTTTTAGTTCCTGGGAATATAGCGTTAGCTAAAGGTTCTGAGTTAATAAAGCGAGTTAAAAATTTAGATAAAGATAACTTAATTGAATTCCATATAATTGGAACTTGCACTGAGGATCTACTTCCTTTTGTAACATACCATGGTCGTTACGAAAGGAGTCAATTTCAAAAGCTAGTAGCTGAAATACAACCGCATATTTCAGCTGTTTTTTCTATTTGGCCTGAAACATACTGCCATACGCTTACTGAGAGCTGGGCAACGGGTATTCCTGTAATTGGGGTTGCTTATGGTGCTGTAGAAGAGCGTATAAGTAAGCATAAAGCAGGCTGGTTAATTGAGAATGACGCACAGCAATGCTTTACTCAATTACTTTCTATTAGAAAAAATACAGAAATATTAAAAGAAAAACAAAATGCTGTTTTAGAGTGGCAACAAGGTTATGGTGCGCAAAATACAGTGAGTAATATGACGGGTAAGTATATATCTATTTACCAATCAATACTTACTCCAATTGCACAGCAAACTAATCGTAAGCTTGGATTTATAATGAAAGGTCACTTTCCTGAAGTTCCACCTACAGCGTATGTAAGGCTTGTGGACTGGAAAGAAGAGTTTGAAAAAAGTTCAGGCTTAAAGGTTGAGTTTACAGGTTGGGATACTATTTTAACGAATGAGTTAAGTAAGTTTGATCATTTTATTATACAAAGAGATGCAATACCTAGCTATGCTGTTGATTGGTGTATTAATACGTTAAAAAAATACAACGTGCCTTACACATTTGAAATTGATGATAATTTATTGGATGTACCAGCAAGCGTTGATCCTGCCGGAGTTTATAATAAATACAGGCCATATCTAATCAAATTGCTAACAAATGCAAACGAGGTTCATGTTACTAATGACGCGCTTTTTGATGTATGTAAAAAATACAATAAAAATATAATTATTCGCCCTAATAAAGTTTTCCCTCATAGGTGGAAAAAGAGCTCGGCAGAAGAGCGTATAGATTTAGAGCTTATTAAATCGGATTTAAATGTTTTATATTTTGGATCAAAAACGCATCAAGAAGATCTAAATTTTTTAATAGAGTCATTATCTATTGCAAGGGAGTCAGGTAAGAATATTCAGCTGTATGTTGTGGGTTGTGGTGATAGCCTACCAAAACTTGAATATATACATCGTTTAACACCACCTAGTGCAAGGTATGACATCTTTGTTAACTGGCTATCAAGTATTGCCTATCAATTTAATGTAGGTGTAGCTCCACTTGTTGATGAAAAGTTTTCTGCGTGCAAAAGTAACCTAAAATGTCTTGAATTTAATTCATTAGAATTGCCTGTTATTAGTTCAAATGTGGAGCCTTATAGAGGGACAGTAGAGAAGCTTAGTAAAAGTGTTCACTTAGTTGATAATAAAACAAATTTATGGGCTAAAAAGTTAATACAATTGTTAGATTAAATTAGAATAATAAGGATTTATAAATGACTTTACCTAATACGTTAATTATCGGTGCCCAGAAAGGTGGATCAACTTGGCTTTACGATGTTTTAAAAGAGCATAATGAAGTTTTTATGCCTAAAAAAGTTGAGCTTTTACACTTTAGTAATTCAAAATGTAATGAAAGAGCGTTAATTGATAAGTATGAATCAGCATTCGAAAGTGTAAGTAGCGAGCACAAAATAATTGCAGAGAAAACCCCCTCTTATTTGTGGACTTACAGCGAGCAATCAGAAGAAGGTACTTTTACTCAAGGGCATAATAAAACTATCCCTAAAGATGCAAAAGCATTACTCGGTAATGACTTAAAGGTTGTTTGCTCATTAAGACATCCTGTTACCCGACTTATATCTGCTTTTTTTCATCATAGTGAAAGAGGCCGTATTACACTCAATTCATCATTTTCAGCATCTGCGAAAAAGTTTGGCATGGTTGATATGGGGTTTTACGCAAGACATTTGACTGAGTGGGAAAAAGAGTTACCACAAGATAAAATCTTAACTTTAATTATGGAAAGAGATATTATTGAGAGCCCTAACTTAGCCTGTGAGAAAATTTCAAGCTTTTTAGGTATTTCTCCTTTTACTGATAACCAAAATAGAAAAAAAAGTAATAAAGGGCTTGTTAAGTACTGGAACGATTTAGGTTTAAGGACCAATCTTGAGGATAGTCCATACATTACACGGGAAGAAATTCTAAACTTGTTAGAGTTATATCGCGAGGACATGGATGAATTACGAGTTCTGCTTAGTGATGAACTTGAAGAGTGGCGAGAAATAGATGAAGCGCTTTATGATTTTTGCTGTGAAAAAAAATCGTTGATACCAGAGAATCTAGAACATCTAGATAGTAGCAGTTTAAATTTTGGGAAAAGTAGTGTACATCAACTTCTACTAGAGTCAGGGGTTGATCTATCAGCGAATAGTGCAAAAGTGTCTTCATTACAATTAACAGTAGAACCGCCCGTAAGGCTTTCGAATGCAGTCTGTCTTCACAGTTCAACAGTGGGTGCCTTTACGTACTTTACTGATGGATATATTTACAATACTGATGTTGGTAGATATTGCTCTATAGCAAGGGGGGTAAATATTGGACAAGGCAATCACCCGATGAATTGGCTCTCAACTAGCCCTTTTCAGTATGAGGTTGGCTTTAAGTTTAAAACAGGCTCTCTCTTTTCACACCATAAGCTTTACAATGAAACTAAAGTACCAGAAAGTAACAGAAGAAAAGCCTTGGATGCGATTAGAAAACCTAAAACAATAATTGGTAATGATGTATGGGTTGGACACGGAGTTACAATTACAGCCGGTGTTAATATCGGGGATGGAGCTATTGTTGCAGCTGGTGCTGTAGTAACGAAAGATGTACCACCTTTTTCTATTGTAGCTGGTGTCCCAGCACAAGTTATTAAATTTAGATTCAGTGAAGACATTATAGATAAGCTGTTGAAACTAAAATGGTGGGAGTTCCCTTTGTGGCAGTTAACAACAGTTAACTTTGATGATATTGATGAGGCAATTAATCAACTCAGGTCTTTGAAAACATCCATGAGGATTATGCCTTATGAGCCCAGCTCAATCGTTTTCGGTAAGGTACATGAGCTTTTTAAATAGCCTAACACAAATAGTTCTAAATAAAATCATTGACAAAATTAATAGTTTTAATTGTAAGTCACCACTTACCCGTTAATTAAATTATTTAGAATGATTTCAGTTTTAGCTATAAATTTCATTTTACCTTAGTGAAATGCTTTTGTACTGCTCTGAAAACAAGTGATTAGGTTATTAATTATTTTGTTTAAGTTAGCAACTCATATTTGTTTACTAAATACTCATTAAATACCAAAATTAATTTTGATGATAATATGAAAATTGCCGAAGGGTGTTGTAGTACTGTTTATTTGGCCTTTCTAGCGCTATGATTTTGTCGCAACTCAATAAAATCGTAGCGTTTGGTATTATTGAAGCAGTGTGTTCGCGTGATTTATCTTGTATTAATTGAGCCAACCCCCTTAGTTTGAATGTTGTTGCATAATAAATAGTGAATAAATAAATGTTTAATTTTAGCTCGCAAAATTTTGTTAGTTTAAATCACAACGGACAACATCAGTTTGGTATGAACTACGCTATGCAGGTGTTTAATAGTAACGCTATTTATAGTTTCATTCCCAAAAATGGTTGTTCTACATTACGACTATCTGTAGCAATTGCTAATGGAACCATTGATGGTATTGAGCAGGGTAATTGGATACACCAAAATAACCAAACGTTTAAGCCTACTTTAAAAGAAGCAGCGACTGCACACTATAAATTTGTTGTATTACGCTGCCCATTTAGACGTTTAGCAAGTGTGTTTTTAGATAAGTTTGTAGCTAAAGAACCTGACGTTTGGCAGTACCGCGATTTACTAAAGCGTGAGGTTAACCTTGATGATTTAACTTTTGAGCAATTTGTTAAATCACTTGCTGTACCGCCTATGAAAGGCGCCAATATACATTGGAAACCACAAAGCTTATTTTTACTTTATAAAGAATACGATGACTACTTTGCACTTGAACATTTTGAAAAAGCGATAACTACACTAAAAGATAAAATAGATTTGGATGTAGTGGATGCTCGCAGTTTAACAGGGCACGGCACTGATAAATTTGAAATGCTAAATAATAGTGATTACAGTAAGACTTCTGCCTTTGACATTGCTGTTTTAAAGCGAGCAGGAAAATGTCCGAGCCACAAAGCGCTCTATAATGATGAATTAACCCAGCTGGTCAAAAAGCTCTACGCTGAGGATATTTCGCTTTATACAAAGCGTTGTAATCAGAGCGATCTTTTGTTCCCTTAATTATAAATTTAGTGGGTTGGCTAAAAGGTTTTTATATTAAAAAATGCCTCATGTATAAATATAAGAAGGCGTTAATAATATTTAAATGTTCTTTAGGATATTAAGCTTAATACGTATTTTATTCATCACAGGATGGTATTAATAAAATGGAAAGTTTTACAAAAAACCAAACATCAGCAGCGCGTTTTACAGCTTTTGGTTCAACCTTTATGGGGCCGACATTAAGTTTTTTTTCTCAACAGTTGGTTGAGAATACTACTCAAAATACACCTCTCTTTTTTTTAGCCAGAGAAGGTTACTGGCTAGAAAAAGCATTTAAACAGTACCTTTCAGGTAGTAATAAAAAGCAATATAGTTGTTATTTACTTGCCTCGCGCGCATTTTTATTTAAGTTACTCTTAGGCAACAGCCAAAGCTATGCATATTCACTCAAGGGCGATTTTAAAGGCTCCTTTTATGATTTAATGCGTACGCGCTTTTTATTAAGTAATAGTGAAATAGAAGATATTTTTAGTAACGAAATTAGCGGCCGCCATGTTGAATTAGCGGCCGATAAAAAAAGCATTATAGAAGTGTTAGCTAACCATAAAAAAGCGATTGATAAAGTAATAACCCCTACAAAGTGTGCTTATCTTACTTATTTAGAGGCTATGGGAGTAAATAAACAGTCAACACTCCACTTAGTGGATTTAGGTTACTCAGGTACTATTCAGGCGTTACTTTCTATATTGCTAAACAAAGATACCTATGGCCACTATTTAATAGCGTCGAAACCTGGTGAGTATAGTGTTGATGATAATAAAGTAACTATGCGTGGGTATTTAGAAGAAGGTGTTAAAATTGGTGAAGGTTACTTACCGCTCGACCGCTCAATGTTTTTAGAATCACTGTTAACTGCACCTAATGGCCAGTTTAGAGATATTAAATTTAATACTTTTGATCCGTCTAAATTCGATTTTTACTACGGGCGAAAAGTTGCATCACAGCGTTATTTTTATGAACTTGAGCAAGTAATGGCTGGTGCGCTTAATTATTGTTTTCATACTGGTAAACATCAATTAGCATTTACAAGCCATGAGTTAGAATTATTACTAAATAGCTATATGGGTAAACCAAATATGATCCCTAAATGCACGACGCACATTTTTGACATTGATGACGACGTTACAGGTAACGGTACCGTTAATGCCCTACAGTTTTTTGGTTTAGCATAATGATTAATAAAAAAACAATAAAAACACATATGCCTGTATTGTTTAACTTTGTAAAAAGTCAGCCGCAACTCCTTAAGTTAGCTCAGCGAGTTAATGCAAAATTACAGCACCGTGAGTATATAAAGTTAAATAATAATAAAAAAAGCTATAGCGATAAAGAAACGGCTTACTTACTTGAAAAAGCAAAAGCAGCAGGCTTTTTTGATTATGCTTGGTATAGCAATAAACAGCTTAGAACGTTTAGCTGTGAGCTTGAAGCTTTTGAAGATTATTTACACAAAGGTAATTTTAGCGGTGTAAACCCAAGCCCTAATTTTGATACAGAGCTCTATTATAAGTGCAATACGGACATTTACTTACAGGGCGAGCATGCGTTAGTGCATTACTTAAATCATGGACAGCAAGAAGGTCGCTTATCGCTTCCGGCTAATCAAAAGTGGTACCCAAAAGCAATAGAAAGTACAGCAGATGGTGAACCAACATCACTTAAATTAGCGATGTGTTTTCATGTGTTTTATGGCGAGTTTATTGATTACTACTGTGATGCTTTAGCTAAATTTACGCAGCCGGTCGATGTTTTTGTGAGTGTAGCTAGTGATGAGCTTGCTAAAAAAGCAATACACGATTTTAAAGCGTGTTCAAAGGTAAATAAGGTTGTAGTAAAGGTAGTGCCTAACCGTGGGCGAAACTTTGGCCCTATGCTTGTTGAGTTTGCAAGTGAGTTACAAAAGTACGATTTGTTTTGCCATATGCATTCTAAAAAGTCACTTTATTCTGGCCGAGCACAAACTCAATGGGCTGATTACCTAGGCGAGTACTTACTAAATGACCAGCACGTTATTAAGCAAGTGCTTAATCATTTTAACGATAATCCTAAAAGCGGCATATATTACCCCACTTCGTTTTGGATGATGCCTGATTGGGTAAACCACTGGCTTAAGAATAAACCTGCTGCACAAAAGTTTACTAAAGAGTGGAATATTGAATTAAAAGATGATTTTTTAGCTTACCCTGCCGGCGGTATGTTTTGGGCAAGGCCTGAGGCGCTAAAGCAGCTTTTAAATAAAGAATATAATTACGATGATTTCCCTGGTGAGCCTTTACCTAACGATGGCTCACAGCTGCATGCGCTTGAGCGTATGCTTGGGCTGCTTGTTGAAAAAAATGGCTACAAGCAGCTTTTTTACTACCCTAAAACTGGCCAGTTTACTCACGATACAAGCTATATTTTGGCGCAGTATATTAATACTGCCGAAGGGCTTAAAAATCAGCTGAATAATTTTGAGCATATAAGCTTTGACGTATTTGATACTTTAGTAAGGCGTGAATACCACGCGCCAGATTACGCTAAGTTGTTATTAGGTAAAGCGTTGGTTGAAAGTGGTATTGTAAGTAATGCGCATGAATTTGTTAAATCCCGTAATATCGCAGAGTTTGAGGTACGCAAAGCTAAAAACTTTATAGGTGATGTAAGTATTTTTGAAACGTACAGCTACTTAAGCGAGCAACTGGGCTGGAACAGTGAGCAAGCCCATAGTTATGCAGAGCAAGAGTTTGCTTATGACCTACACATGATTTTACCAAAAGATGAAATGGTTGATATTTTTAACGAGCTTATTTTAGCTGGCAAACAAGTAACAGTTGCATCAGATACCTATTATACAAAAGAACAAGTGGCACTTATGCTGGCTAAAGTAGGTATTAGTGTGGGCTTTGATTTACTGGTTTCGAGCGAAATCGGTAAACGCAAAGACGATGGCCAATTGTGGCAACATATAAAGCAAAGCCTACCCGAAGGGCAAAGTTTTATACATGTTGGCGACAATGCCGTGGCCGATGCACAAATACCAGGTGACTTTGGCTTACAAAATTTGCATATTCTTAATCCATTAGATAAATGGCATGCTGCAGGATGGGATAATCCATTTAGTGGTAGCAATGAATTAAACGAACAACATATTTTAAAATGGGGACCACTGATAAGTAGCTTTGGGCGCTTCCCGTTTTTAGGTGAATAGACAACTATATGAATATAAATTTAAATCAACCCAAAACAATAATATTTCACCCTGGTATAGGGAAAACAGCAACGAGTGCAATTCAAAATATTGGCTTTAAACTTTCTACTGATAACAATTTACAAGCATGCTTTTCGCCATTTGGTTTATTTGGTGGCGCGAGCAACTACTTTGCTTCTAACCACCCTGGTTTTTCGCTTGAGAATTACCAACAAAATTGGAAATCACTTTTAAGTTTTGCTAAAAGCAGAGACAGTAGTACGGTTGTATCTAGTGAGTTTTTAATTAGGGATAACCCGCAGCATATTGCAAATATGCTTAATGAGGCAAAAAGCGAAGGTATTGAAGTAAAAGTTATAGTTGCGGTGAGAAATTACACTGATTACTTAATTTCTGCTTTTTTACAAGCCGTTAAAGTCAATTGGGGTATTCCTGACAACGAAGATATGTTTAAGTTTTGCGAAAGAGAGTTGGCCCAAATAAGAATGCCATTATTAGTTGATAATTGGGCAAAACACATTGGCGATGAGAATGTATTTTTGATGGATTACGATAAAGATAAGCAAAATTTTGTAAGTCTATTTTTTAAAGTTATTGGCCTTAACATTGACGCTAGCAATAGCCTACAGAGTAAGGTTAATGAATCCATTCGGCTAGAAATTGCGCCTATGCTGCGACACTTTGACCGTGTAAGTAGCAATAAACAGCAGCGAGAAGAGCTTATAAAGTACCTAAATTCTTTAGACTACAAAGAGCAGCATGCTAAAAACGTAAAACAACGCATAGAAACTAAAGTGGTACGAAATGCTTTTACACACGATAAAGAGCGCCTTACAGCAAGGTATACGTGGATCTAAACCTATGAAAAACGATTATTGGGATCCTGTAAAAAAACGTATAAGCACACGGTTAGATTATAGCTTAGCGCTGAAAAATCATATTAACTTTATATGCGGAAGCGATATCTCTGAAACGCGTTTATATAACTCGCAGTTTACTAAATTTTCTCCAACTTACTGTATTGAAGAGAATCCACTTTTTTTACCCTACAAAGAAACACACCATATTCCTAAAAGCTATTTTTTTGAACACTGGGCTTATGACAAACATTTAAACCCAATTTTAATAGCTGACCATTACAAACCAGTATTAAAAGGCTACAAAGACCATTCTGAGTTGCCTGTTTATCCTTTCAAGGCCGTTTTTCCTAGTGAGCATATGAAAGGTAACTATTACTACATGGGCATGCTAAACCCTCATTATGGGCATTTTATTCAGGAGGGAGTCACGCGTTTTTGGCTTGCATTAAAAAAGCCTAGCTTAGTAAATAAAAATACTAAATTTGTATACCACGTATTTGAAAATTTTAATGAGCAGCAAAAAAATGCTTTTTTGAACTCTAATATGATGCAGTATTTAGCCGTGTTAGGTATAAACAGCGACAATATTGTTTTTATTAAAAAGCCAACAACGTTTGAGCATATAATTATTCCTGAGTCAGGTATTTCTATTAGTGATGGCAACTGCTACCTGACTGATGAAGCTCGTTTAGTTTGGTTACATTTAAATAAAATGATGGCAGGTTACGAGAATAAAAATAGCATTGTTAGTAGCAAGCGAGTTTACTTGAGTCGACGTGCGGTAAAAGCGCCGATACAAGGCCGAATACTACTGAATGAGGATGAAGTTGAGTCTTACTTTCGCTCAATAGGGTTTGAAATTATAGTGCCCGAGGATCTTTCTCAAATTGATATGCAGAAGGCACTTTCAACCACCAATTTTATTGCTGGTAGTCCTGGCTCTGGTTTGCAAAATTCCTTTTTTATACCCAACCCTGCAAAAACTTTAGGCATTACTTGTTTACCGATTATGAAAATAAACCCTGGTATTAACCATCAAGTTAATACAGATTTAATATGTGGGCATAAAACATATGGCTACAACACTTCAACTAATAATATATTTCAAAAAAATAACTCCATTGAATGGAAAGTCTCTATTAATAATTTAGATAAATGCTTAGCGACTGTTTTATAGTATTTAATTTTTACGAATATAATTTATCGTTGCCGGAGACCAAACAATGCGAGAGTTAACGTTACATATTGGGGCGCACAAAACCGGTACATCGACAGTTCAAAACTGGATGTACAATAATCAGCGCTTTTTAAAAAAAAATAGTGTGACTCCATTTTTTATTGAAAATGGTAAAAGTGCAGTTCAAGTAAACCAAACTTATTATTTTGATCATTCAAAAATTAAGAATGGATCTGTTTTTATAAAAGAGCAGCTGGCTATAAATTTAAAAAAGTGCACCGGTAAACGTGTTGTAATGTCCTCAGAATGTTTTTCATGGATACATGATAAAGAGCAATTAGAGCAGTTTAAAGCCTCTTTGGGCGCGCACTTTTCTTCTATAAAAATCCTTATTTATATTAGGCGACAAGACCGACAAGCTTTGTCGCACTATCAGCAAAGAGCTAAGAGCTGGGAAGCAGAAGGGCATTATTTTAAAGGCGACAATAAAGCATTTCCTAGTTTAGACAAAAATGCTAATTCGTATTTAAATTACTATGATCATTTTGCCATGTGGGGAGATGTTTTTGGTGATGAAAATATTACCTTTAAGGTATTTGATAGGCTAGAGCTAAAAAATAATTGTGTAGTGAGTGACTTTCTTGATTTTTTAAAAGTTCCATTTTCTCAAAACGATATAAATGTGAATGACGCTAATGTAAGTTTGGGTATATTACATGTAAAAGTCGCTCACATTTTGCGCTCTATGGGTGTTAAGCGTAATGATGCTATTTTTCAAAAAATAATTAATGAACTAGGTGACTCATACGTGATGCGCCCTGCGCGCAGTACGGCTATCGATTTTTATTCTAATTTTAGAGCCTCTAATGTTGCGCTTAACCAACGGTTTAAAATAAGTAGTGAAAATGAAAGTATATTTTCAGAGTCTTTTGACTTTTATAACGAGAAAGCTTCTGATGAGTGGAATGAGGATTTAGCTAATCACGCTATAAAAACTATAATTAAAGTAATATTAGATAAGTGAGCCATTATGAGTTTAAAAAAAGTCTCATCACTTTTTAAAAATACGCAACAAGAGGCTGCTATATGCAAAGATGTTGCTGTTATCGCTGTTATCAAAGATGAATCGGCCTATATTCATGAGTGGGTACACCATTATCAGTATTTCGGTTTTAAAAAAATTTATTTAGCTATAAATCGTACTACAGACAAAACTATAGAGGTTTTGGATCTAATATGTTCAAAATATGACAATGTAGAATACTTTATTACTGACTGGATAGATAAAGACGCTGATAAAACCGGGATAAACCCAAATATGCAACGGCTATCTTTTAGTTTTTTAGCAAATGAGGCATTTAAAGACCCAAGTATTACTCATTGTTTAAGTGTGGATGCTGATGAGTTTTTTTATCCTACTTGCTTTAAAAAGGATATAAAACAGTTTGTTAACTCTTTTGATTTTGCTAGTAAATTGTCAATTCACTGGGCTTGTCAGGAGGTTGATGAAGAGGAGTTTTCAGCTCCTTTTGTTAACAAGGGCTATTATGTTACTCCCCAAGTAAAAACTATCATAACCCGGTGTACTTATGAAAATATGAGGAAGTTTACATTACATGTTCCTCTGCTTAGAGCTAACTATAATGCCTCTCATATAGATGCTAGTGGAGATACCTTTGAAAAAGGTAAGCATAGAGAATTAGCTGCACCAAGCTTTAACATTAATCAAAATGCCTTCATACTTCACCGAATGGTTCGTTCTGAGTGTGAATATTTAGCGTTATTACTAAGGCAAAACCCTGAATCGACTTCGAGGGTTAAGAAAAACAGAGATGGCATAACTAAAAAGGCTAAATTATCATATCTTGATGTTCCTGAGTCACACCTAAAAAGCTACCATGATAGTTTGGATGAGTTTATAAAGTATTGTAATTTAGCTGGTATGCTAAATAAAATACGTGAAGACGTAAAAATTAGTGCTTTAGAAATTCTTGATATAACTGATGAGGAGTTATTAAAGGATGTGGATACTTATTATAAAGTTCTTAAAGGGACTTCGATTTTTTCCTCATTCCATAAAAGAATCAAGAGTATTGATTATCTAAATATAATCGATGAGCCTTTGATAAATAAATTTAGAGATATTGCAATATCCTTTGAGGGTGTTGACCTTAATGTATCCTTAGAACTTATGAGAATAGCATCTAGGTTTAGACCTGGTGGTAACCTGATTGCTCATAAAGTATCTCAGTATGAAGCACAAATTATTAATTAATTTAAATGCATTAATTTATATTTGCATAATTTTTAGTTAAGTGGCTAAGCAATACTTAGAGAGTTGCAGGCTTTATACAAAACAAGTTAGTACATAATTAAGTGGTAATTGAAAGCACAGCTAAGTTACTACTTGGAATTTATTGATGACAATTAAAGTAATTATACATATAGGACCTCCTAAAACAGGTACGTCAGCAATACAGTTTTCATTACAACGAGACTCAAAACGGTTAGCTGAAAATGGCATTTATTACCCAAAGCATACCACTGATATAAATGGAATTAGCTCTGGAAATTTAAATAGTATTTATGAGAACACGTCAAGTGGTCGTGTAGTGAGCAATGCTAAGGTAGTGACCCTTTTGGCTGAGTGTAAAAAGCGTGGTTTGCATACATTGTTATTAAGCTCTGAGTTTTTTTTTGAAAGGGTTAGTGATATTACAGAGGTACTACCTGATGCACATTTTATTGCCTATATTCGAAATCCTTTAGATAGCTTTGAATCTTTGTATAATCAATCGGTAAAGCGCCATCATAAAGTAAACCCCATTAAAGCTCTTTCTAAGTTGCCACAACTTTACTTAAATAAACTAGATGAGCTAGTAAGTAAATTTGGGGTAGGTCGGTTTATACTTCGTTCATATAGTAATAAGGCATTTGTTGGCGGAAATATTATTAATGATTTTTATAGTATTTTAAATATTGAGCCACCCATAATGGGAAAAGCTAATATTAATACCTCGTACTCTTTTGAGGCACTTGAGTTTAAACGCTGGATCAATCAGTTTTGCTCACCTAGCTTAGCTTTGAAAGCAGATAAGATTTTGCAAAATTTTAAAAGCACCTCAAATAACTTTTCGCTGATAGAGCCTGATAACTACGAGTTATACCGAGTCGATGCTTACAATGCTTTAGAAAAATTTTGCTCAAACTACGGTGTGTATGGCTCCGAAAGCTTATTAAAGGAAGTGAGCTCAACTGATCAAAAAGACTATAGAGAGCAAAATTTAGATGTACCAGAGTTTACTAAAGTGGCTGAGTATATTAACAATCAAGCGCCTGAGGTATATAAGTCTATTTGCTATGCACTTTATCTTTCAAGTTATCAGCCCTGTTTTAATGACGAGTATGGGCAAGTTTTTATTAGGAAGTATAAGCTTTCTGAAGTATCGGATAAATATATGTTCAAAACGAAGTCTTTAAATTTTATAAAGCGTTTATTTGGTAAAGCTATAGAGCCTGAACAACTACCAATTAATCAATCTGCACCTGATGATATAAATAGATTGAGGCTCAAACTTGGTTTAGCTAAGTCTATTTCTGATGTTGATATTCTAAAGGAATTAGCGTTTATAGCAGAGACGAACAAAGACATAGGTTTAGCATATTTATTTATGAAAAGGGCTCAGAGGTTAAGGCCCAACGGTCCTTTAATTAATAGTAAGATAAAAATTTATGAGCGTGAAATTGATAGCTCTACAGTTAAGCGTGATGATTTCTAGGTGCAGTTAATTAGAAAAACATCAGTAAAAATACTCAAAGGTCTTTTAAGTATTTTGCCTCAGAGCTTTGTTGATAAAGTAAAGCAGAATCCAAAGCTGGTGGCTGCGTATAGTCGTAACTTGCATAAAAGTGGTTTGTTATATCAGCTACAAACACTTGATGAGCTTAAGCGCTCTTACGATGACTATATTAACGAGCACAATTGCTACCTTGCTAGGCAAGTTAAGCACTTTGCAGAAGTCACCAATAGTGATTGTTCGTTAATTGTATGCGTTGCCGATTATAGCCCTAGTAAGTTATTGGCTACGTTTAATAGTATTAATGAGCAGCATGCCGCATTTTTAAATGTAGTTGTATATTGTAAGGTAAATAATCGAGTTGAAATAAATGAATTTTTAGCGCTAAACAGCGTTTTAAATTTTAGAGTTGTTACAAGCTTAAGCGCTGAATGCTTACCCCAAGAGGTGGTTAATACCCCATGCTTTTTTGTTAACGCTGGTGATGTATTACACCCGTATTTAGGATTTGTGTTAGCAACCGAGTTATCAAGCTCAGCTAAGCTTGCTTATGTTGATACCGACTCTTTAAACGCAAAGGATATAAAAAGAGAGTTTGCCGATTTTAAACCCAGTTGGAATCCTGACTTACAGCTAACGAATGGCTATGTTAGCTCGGGTATTTGGGTTAAAAACTTAAGTGACTTTAATGTTATAAAGCTACCCCTTAACGAATTTATGTTAAGTGTATTTATGTGTACTAGCTATATAAACAACCCTAACATAAATGTTGAGCATATAGCTCAAGTGTTGCTTTCTCGCCCATCCAACTTACCTAAATTTAGTAATGCTACACATCAATTAAGTGCTTTATATGCGCCATTTGCGAGTGTCATCCCCTCTAATTTACCCAGTGTATATTTACGGTGGCATCTAAATACACAGCCGCTGGTGTCAATAATTATACCTACGCGTAACGGCTTGGATCTGGTAAAAGCGTGTGTTGAGTCAATATTAAGTAAAACAACTTATAGCAATTATGAAATATTACTTATTGATAATGGCTCTGATGACCCAAAATGCCTTAAATATTTTAATGAGTTAAGCAAGCATTCAAAAATTAAGGTGTTTAATTACGCCGCCGAATTTAATTACTCGGCTATAAATAATTTTGCAGCTAAAAAAGCCTCGGGCGAGGTATTGGCATTAGTAAATAACGATATTGAAGTTATTGAACCTGATTGGCTGTTAAACATGGTTAGCCATGTTATGCGAGATGATATAGGTTGTGTGGGTGCAAAGCTTTTGTATTCAGATAATCGTATTCAGCACGCGGGAGTTGTATTGGGCTATGGTGGCGGTGCAGGGCATGGGCATAAGTACTTTCCTGATGATCATTTTGGTTATATGAATCGCTTAGTTGCTACTCAAAATTATAGTGCGGTAACTGCTGCGTGTTTACTTATAAAAGCAGATGATTTCTGGGCCGTTGGGGGCCTTAACGCTGAGAAGTTGGCCATTGCGTTTAACGATGTTGATTTATGTTTAAAAGTACTGCAGTTAGGTAGACGAAACTTATACTGTGCAGAAGCTATTTTGTACCATCATGAGTCTGTATCGCGCGGGCACGAAGATACGCCTGAAAAAGTGCGGCGCTTTAATGCTGAGCTTAATTATTTGCAAACTACGTGGTGTGATTTTATTGCTAACGACCCTGCATATAATCCTAATTTAACCCGTAGACGTGAAAACTTTGCGATTAAGCCTTTTAGGTAGTTAATAAAAAGTAAAACTAGCGTTATTATTCGTTATGTTTTTTTGTGTGCTTAATTAAAGTAAGCTAGAATTGCTTCTAGTTTGTAAATGACTGTTTGTTTGAGTTGTTTTATCTTTTTATAGAGAGAGTATGATCCCAATTTCGGCAACTAATAATCAGTTTATATTGCAGTCTACTTATCCAATTGCAAGTAGCGTAAGTGTTGTTTGTGGTATGTCTGTTTATATCAACGACCGGCTAGAGTGGGTAAAACAAGCAGTTGAGAGTGTTTTAAACCAAACTTTACCTGCTGATTTATTTATGATCGTGCTCGATGGTGAAGTAGCAGACGATATTGCTATTTACTTAACTAAAATAGAAAAACAACACCCAAATTTAGCGCTAGTGCATGGCCTAAAAAATAAAGGGTTAAGCACATGCATGAACTACATTATCGACTCAACCTTACCACTAAATCCAGAATACTTTTTTAGAATGGATGCCGATGATATTTGCGTACCTCACCGTTTTGAAAAACAAGTTACTTTACTAAATAAGCATCATGATGTTGATGTGCTTGGCTCTGCTTTGTGGGAAGTAGACGAACAAGGTAACAGAGCTGGTATACGTAGGTTACCCCTTACTCATTCTAAATTAATTTGCGCTTTTTCGCGTCGTTGCCCTATAAACCATCCTACGGTTGCTATTAGGTATAGTGTATTTGCACGTGGGCATAGGTATTTAACTAATATGCTTAACACTCAAGACTATTTTTTATGGATAGCACTGGCAAAAGATGGCTGCAAATTTGCGAATGTAAAAGAGCCACTACTTCATTTTAGGCGCATAAATGGTTTTTATAAGCGCCGTGGTAGAGGTAAGTCGGTAAATGAATTTAAAGCTAGGCTTTTAGCTATGGATTCCCTTAAGCAAAAGTCGTTACAAAATTATTGTTATGCGTTATTTGTATTAGTATTACGAATGATGCCTTCATGGATTATAAAAGTTGCATATAAAGCCGACCGCTTTATATTGGGCTTAAATAAACACAATTAATTATGATTGGTGCAGTTTTAGTTGTTTATAAGCCCGACCTAGCGTTAACAGAACGATTATTAACGCGTTTATATGGGCAAACAGAAGAAGTGGTTATAGTTGATAATAGCCCAACCCCTCACGATTTCACAAAAGTAATTAGTCATTACCATTATATTCATCTTGCTGATAACTCGGGTATTGCGCATGCGCATAATGCTGGGCTTATTTATCTTTTAAAAGCAGGGTGTGAGTATGCAATTTTACTTGACCAAGACAGCTTAATACCTACTGATATGGTTTTCAATTTAAGCAGCTTGCTTAAGGCATCTACTAAAGTGAAGCAAAATGTAGTTGCTATTGGCCCTAGAATTCGTTGTAGTTTTTCAGATAAAAAAGTAAACCCTATGGTTCAAAAAGAGGTGTTTGAATACGACGACCTAGTTGGTGTTACTCAAATTATTGCTTCAGGGATGATGATAGATTTAAGCGCTCTTGATCATATAGGTTTAAAAGACGAATCTTTATTTATTGATGGGGTTGACCATGAATGGTGCTGGCGTGCTCGAAGTATGGGGTTTGATATTGCTAAAGCCAAAAATATAGAAATGGTTCATCGTTTAGGAGACTCTCGCAGTAAGTTTGTGGGTATAACTTATAAAGTTGGTGCCCCAATTAGGCTGTATTATCAGTTTAGAAATATTTTATTGTTGAGCCGCAGGGCTTACGTTCCAAATTATTGGAAAGTAAGGTGTTTGTTTTTTATGCCGATTCGCTTTTTTTTAAATTCTGTTATGCAAAAAAATAGACGTAAGCGCTTTGGGTTTATGCTCAAAGGTATTTACGATGGATTGCTAGGTAGAAAAGGCTCTTATGATAAACATTGGAAATAGTATAAAAAGAGCGACTATATAGGTTTTGTAATCACTCATAAAATGAGTAACTACCACCACTGAGAAGAAAGGGAGAAGTGAAAGAGAAGAGCTAATAACTTCTCTGTGTAGCGCGAAGTGCTTCTGTGCTCTCGGTGGTAAAAATGTTTTGGGCTAAATGCTCATAAAGTAATTAAGACATTATTATCACCACAGAGAACACAGAGAAGTGAAAGAGAAGAGCTAATAACTTCTCTGTGTAGCGCGAAGCGCCTCAGTGTTCTCGGTGGTAAAAATGTTTTGTAGGTGAGGTTTTATACCTCGCTTAAAGTGTAAGTAATTAAGACATTATCACCACCACCGAGAAGACAAGGAGAAGTGAAAGAGAAGATCTAATAACTTCTCTGTGTAGCGCGAAGCGCATCTGTGTTCTCGGTGGTAAAAATGTTTTGTAGGTGAGGTTTTATACCTCGCTTATAGAGTAAGTAATTAAGACATTATTATCACCACAGAGAAGTGAAAGAGAAGAGCTAATAACTTCTCAGTGTAGCGCGAAGCGCCTCGGTGTTCTCGGTGGTAAAATGTTTTGTAGGTGAGGTTTTATACCTCGCTTATAGAGTAAATAAGGATTATTTACTCTCTTGATGATGCACGCAGCACCTTAGTGAAGAATATAGTACTATGAACGCATACTTGCGCATTGAATGCGGTGTTTATAATATTTAAACTAGTACGCATAATAGTTTTAGTTTAGCCAAATAATATTTTAATAATTGGCTTGGATGGATTTTGATAATTTAGGATATAAACAAACGTTATGAATGAAGAAAAGTTAACTCACCTTAAGGCCCTCGAAGCCGAATCAATTCATATAATGCGTGAAGTAGCCGCAGAATTTGATAATCCAGTAATGCTTTACTCTGTTGGTAAAGACTCTTCGGTATTACTACATTTAGCACGTAAAGCTTTTTATCCAGGTAAAATACCTTTTCCGTTAATGCACGTAGATACAAACTGGAAATTTAAAGAAATGATTCAGTTTAGAGATCAAATGGCTGAAAAGCATGGTTTCGATTTAATCGTTCATAAAAATCCTGAAGGTTTAGAAATGGGGATTAGCCCATTTGTTCATGGTAGTGCTAAACATACTGACATTATGAAAACTCAAGGTTTAAAGCAAGCCCTTGATATGAATGGTTTTGATGCTGCATTTGGTGGTGCTCGTCGCGATGAAGAAAAATCTCGTGCTAAAGAGCGTGTTTATTCATTCCGTGATAAAAACCATCGTTGGGATCCTAAAAACCAACGCCCAGAACTTTGGAATGTTTATAACAGCAAAGTCGATAAAGGTGAAAGCATTCGCGTATTCCCACTTAGCAATTGGACTGAGTTAGATATTTGGCAATATATTTACCTTGAAGGTATTGAAATTCCGTCATTATATTTTGCACAAGAGCGTCCTGTTGTTGAGCGTGATGGCACATTAATTATGGTTGATGATGAACGAATGGAGCTTGAAAAAGGCGAAGAAGTTCAGCAAAAAATGGTTCGCTTTAGAACATTGGGTTGTTATCCATTAACTGGTGCTGTTGAGTCTGTGGCTCAAACATTACCTGAAATTATCCAAGAAATGCTGCTTTGTACTACGTCAGAGCGCCAAGGCAGAGTAATCGATAACGATTCAGCTGGTTCTATGGAAAAGAAAAAAATGGAAGGTTATTTCTAACCATACGTTAGAAGCTTTAAGAGACAAGTTATTACTAAATTATAAATAACTACTTGTTATTAACCTATTACGAACCAAATTTCAGAGAAAATTATGTCACAAGATACAAACTTACTTGCAACCGATATTGAAGCTTATTTAAAAGTACACGAAAACAAAGATATGCTGCGTATTTTAACCTGCGGCAGTGTAGATGATGGTAAATCAACGTTAATTGGCCGCTTACTTTACGACAGCAAAATGATCTTTGAAGATCAGATGGCTGCTATCGAAAAAGATTCAAAACGCTTTAACACTACAGACAACGATTTTGACTTAGCGCTTTTAGTTGATGGCCTTCAGTCGGAGCGTGAGCAAGGTATTACAATTGATGTTGCATATAGATACTTTGCAACGGATCAACGTAAATTTATTATTGCTGATACGCCAGGGCATGAGCAATATACTCGTAATATGGCAACGGGCGCTTCAACATGTGATTTAGCAATTATTTTGATTGATGCTCGCCATGGTGTGCAAGTTCAAACACGTCGCCATAGCTATATTTGTTCTTTGTTAGGAATTAAAAATGTAGTTATTGCTATTAATAAAATGGATGCAGTTGGTTACGAGCAATCTATTTATCAAAACATTAAAAAAGATTACCGAGAGTTTGCTGAAAAATTATCTTTTGATGATATACGTTTTGTACCAATTTCGGCACTGCGTGGTGATAACGTAGTAAATGAAAGTGAAGCGATGTCTTGGTATCCTGGTTCTACGCTAATGAAGCTTTTAAACACGGTTTCAGTGACACATGCTAAAAATGATGAATTTAGACTGCAAGTACAATATGTTAACCGCCCTAATTTAGATTTTCGTGGCTTTAGCGGCACTATAGCTGCTGGCGATATTAGAGTGGGGGATACTGTTGCGTCATTACCTTCAGGTAAAGAAAGTAAAGTTAAATCAATAGTTACTTTTGATGGCAACCTTGAAAAAGCTTCTGCGGGTATGGCTATTACATTAACGCTTGAAGATGAAATTGATGTAAGTCGTGGCGATATGCTAGTGCGCCCTCATCAAAAACCTCATTCATCTGCTAATTTAGAAGCTGATGTGGTTTGGATGACTGAAGAAGCATTACAAGTTGACCGTGAGTATGAAATAAAAGTTGGCAGTAAGTCTGTTTTTGGCCACGTAGAAGCTGTTAACTATAAAGTTGACGTGAATACGCTAGAGCAAAAAGAAGCGTCGCAGCTAAACTTAAATGAGATTGGTAACTGTCAATTTGCTTTAACAGCACCTGTACAATTTGATGCTTATGATATTAATAAACACACAGGAGCGTTTATTATTATTGATCGCTTAACTAACGTAACTGTTGGTGCTGGGATGATACGTAAGCCTCTGGATGCTAAAACGAATAAATCGCAAAGCCAACACTCTGTTTTTGAAGTTGAGTTTAATGCGTTGGTTCGTAAACACTTTCCTCATTGGGATGCAAAAGTAATCCGATAGATTGCTCGTGCTAAGCATTGCGGGCTTTTTTAGCCCGCACTTTTGTTTTATTAACTATGGATGGCTACTATAATTATGCCATTAGATGCTTATCTAACGCTTTTTATTTTTGCACTTACGGTTACTGGATTAATTGTTATTCAAGGAAGGCCTGTCGCTGTTTTTGGAGCGACACTTATTGCTTTGATAGCTTGTGATTTGGTTACTAAAGAGCAATTTTTAACAAGTATTGCAAACCCTGGTTTAGTGACTTTAATTTTACTTGTATTGTGCTCTTTAGCACTTGAAAAAACACGTTTGTTAAGGGTTGTAGCATCTAAAATAATTGTGAGTAGTTACCATTCTACTTGGTTTAGGTTATTTGGAGTTACTACACTTTTTTCGTCTATTTTAAATAATACAGCTGTTGTCGCTACGTTACTTTCTCCTATACGTAATAATCCTCACCACTTTTCGAGTAAACTACTTTTACCTCTTTCCTACGCTTCTATTTTAGGTGGTACTTTAACACTTATAGGAACGTCAACTAATTTGATTGTTAACTCAATGTATATTGAGGCTTCTGGACGTTCACTGTCGTTTTTTTCGTTCACAGCAATTGGGGCTATTTTAGTTGTTTGCTGTGGTGTTGTTATGTATTTTTGCACGAATATGTTACCCAGTATTGAGCAAAAAAAGGCGACCTCTGAAGGGTATTTTATTGATGCTAAGGTTGCTGAAAACTCTGAGCTTATCGGGCGTTCCGTTGAAGCTAATGGCTTGAGGCATTTAGAGTCATTGTTTTTAGTTGAAATAGTGAGAAAGGGGCACTTAATTAGTCCTGTGTCTCCTTCGGAGGTTATACAGTGCTCTGATAGGCTTATATTTTGTGGCGAAGTTACTAAGTTACTTCAGCTTGGACAATTTACAGGCTTAGAGATTTTTGCTGAAAAAAACGGTACGTTAAATAGCAATTTAACTGAAGTAGTGGTTAGACAGGAAAGTATTATTGTTGGTAAAACCTTAAAAACAACAGGTTTTAGAGCTTTATTTGATGCCGCTGTAGTTGCAATTAGACGCGATGGTGAGCAGGTCTCTGGAAAGTTAGGGGATGTTGTAATTCGTTCTGGTGACTTTTTAGTCTTAGCGGTGGGTAAAGATTACAAAACAAGAACCAATATTAATAAAAACTTTTTAGTACTTTCTGGTGTTGAGCCTGAATCAAGAATAAATGGGTGGCGTGCTTGGCTATCTATTGGTGGGTTTATTTCAATCATTGTACTGGCCGCTTTTGGTATTCTAGATTTATTAGAAGGTTTAGTATTATTACTCGGAGCGTTATTATTCACTCATAGTTTAACTACGAATGAGCTGGTTAGACGCTTTCCAGTTGATATTTGGTTAGTTGTTTCGTCGGCAATTTTGCTTTCAAATGCTTTAGTTAATTCTGGTGTAGTAGTTACATTAGGCGATTTTATTGGCCAGTATAACGATCCGAGTTATGTATATATTGCTTTAATTTTTGTTTATATAGCAACTTGGTTAATGACTGAGTTTGTGACTAATAACGCGGCAGCTGCATTAATGTTTCCTATAGGTTATACCATTGCGCTTGGGTTTGGAGTAGATGTATTGCCGTTTGTTATGACAGTAGCTTTTGCTGCAAGTGGAAGCTTTATAAGCCCTTATGGTTATCAAACTAATTTAATGGTTTTTAATGCCGGTAACTATAGATTAAATGACTTTGTTAAAATGGGCTTACCTGTCAGTGTTGTTTATGCAGTGGTTGTTTTAGTTTGTATTCCGGTGTTTTTTCCGTTTAAGTAGACATGTAATGGACTATGGTGTCACATTTTAAATTATATTACGTCGGTGTGGGGTTACCTCGGGCCGTACAAGAATAAAAGGTAAGGTATATTAATGAGCCAGGATGAAAATATAGTATGGCACACGCAAACGGTGTCACGAGAACAAAAGCAAGGTCATAAAGGACATAAGCCGGTTTTGCTTTGGTATACGGGATTAAGTGGCTCAGGTAAATCGACTATTGCTAATGCGGTGGAATCAAAATTATTTGAATTAGGTTGTCATACTTATTTGTTAGATGGTGACAATGTTCGTATGGGTCTAAATAAAGGGCTCACATTTAGCGATGAAGACCGTATTGAAAATATCCGTCGTATTAGTGAAGTTGCTAAGTTATTTGTTGATGCTGGCTTAATAGTGTCGACAGCATTTATTTCTCCATTTGCTACAGATCGTGCCCAGGCTCGCAGTATTATGGCCAACGGTGAGTTTATTGAGGTGTTTATTGATACTCCAATAGAAGTATGCGAAAGCCGCGATCCTAAAGGTTTGTATAAAAAAGCGAGAGCTGGCGAAATACCTAACTTTACGGGGATTAGCTCTGCTTTTGATGTACCAATATCACCAGAGTTACATGTAAAAACAGCACAGCAAAGTATTGAACAAAGTGTTGAGCAAATTATTCAGTATTTAAAAGAAAAAGAAGTTATAAAATTATAGGTATTCAGACTTTAATACCTGAATAATTTAAAGATTAACCGCTTAGTTAAGCAAAGTACTTTGTTTTCTGACTTTGAGACTATTATGAAATACGATGTTTTTAATGGTGATGCTGATGGTATTATCGCATTACTTCAGTTACAACTCGCTAATCCGACAGACACAGTTAAAGTAACTGGGGTTAAGCGTGATATTCAGTTACTAAAAAAAGTAACACCACAATCAGGCGACTGTATTCGTGTGCTTGATATTTCAATGGAAAAAAATATGCCAGCACTTCATGATGCTTTAACGGCTGGCGCTAAAGTTATGTATGTTGACCATCACAAAGCAGGTGACATTCCTAATCACGCAAATTTATTTCCTCATATAGATCTGGATGCAAATATGTGCACCAGTTTAATTGTGAGTGATTTACTTAATAATCAATTCCACCTGTGGGCAATTACTGCTGCATATGGGGATAATTTATTTGCAAAGGCTGATGCTGAAGCTGATAAGTTAAAACTGAGTGAATTACAAAAATCGCAGCTAAAGGCATTTGGCACGTATATTAATTATAATGGTTATGGGAGTGAAGTTGCTGATTTACATTTTTCTCCAGAAGATCTTTACGAGCAACTTTTGCAATATAAATCGCCGCTTGATGCCATTAACGATGAAAACTCTGCTTACTATACTTTAGAGCGTGCTTATAAAGCTGATATGAAAAAAGCTGCAGGAGCCAAAGTCCTGCATGATTGTGATACTGCCAAAGTTATTTTATTAGATGATGAGCCTTGGGCGCGTCGTGTTAGTGGTGTATTAGGTAATGATTTAGCTAACCAAGCTCCGACTAAAGCGCATGGTGTTGTTACAAGCAATAATAAGGGAAGTTATACTGTTAGTGTACGCGCTCCGCTTAGTAATAAGCAGGGAGCTGTTGATATATGTAGTAAGTTTGCAACTGGTGGTGGGCGAGCGGCTGCTGCTGGAATTAATGAGCTGCCTGAGTCGCAACTTTCAAGTTTTATAACTGAACTAGTAGGTTACTATAAGTAATGTATTTATATGAGTTCTAAATCTTATTTATTAAGTGAATTCACAAAGTGAATAAGTAATAGTTATCAACACAGAGGGTACAGAGAAGTGAAGGAGAGGAGCTAATAACTTCTCCGTGGAGCGCGAAGCGCCTCGGTGCTCTCGGTGGTAGAATTGTTTTGGGCTAAATGCTAATAAAGTGATTAAGACATTATTATCACCACCGAGAAGATAAGGAGAAGTGAAAGAGAAGATCTAAGAACTTCTTTGTGTAGCGCGAAGCGCCTCTGTGCTCTCGGTGGTAAAATTGTTTTGGGCTAAATGCTCATAAAGTAATTAAGACATTATTATCACCACCGAGAAGACAAGGTGAAGTGAAAGAGAAGATCTAATAACTTCTCTGTGTAGCGCGAAGCGCCTCTGTGCTCTCGGTGGTAAAATTGTTTTGGGCTAAATACTCATTAAGTGATTAAGACATTATTATCACCACCGAGAAGACAAGGAGAAGTAAAAGAGAAGATCTAATAACTTCTCCGTGTAGCGCGAAGCGCCTCTGTGCTCTCGGTGGTAAAATTGTTTTGGGCTAAATACTCATTAAGTGATTAAGACATTATTATCACCCCCGAGAAGACAAGGAGAAGTGAAGGAGAAGATCAAATAACTTCTCTGTGTAGCGCGAAGCGCCTCTGTGTTCTCGGTGGTAAAATTGTTTTGGGCTAAATACTCATAAAGTGATTAAGACATTAAGACATTATTATCACCACCGAGAAGACAAGGAGAAGTGAAAGAGAAGATCTAATAACTTCTCTGTGTAGCGCGAAGCGCCTCTGTGTTCTCGGTGGTAAAATTGTTTTGGGCTAAATGCTCATAAAGTAATTAAGACATTATTATCACCACCTAGAAGACAAGGAGAAGTGAAGGAGAAGATCTAATAACTTCTCGATGTAGTACCTCTGTGTTATGGGTGATAAAATTGTTTTTAAGTGAACGCTCATAAAGTAAAATTAGAATGATTAACACTATAAATATTAAGGGAATAAAATGAAAATTGCCGTTGTAGGTACAGGCTATGTAGGCCTTTCTAATGCTATGTTGTTAGCACAACACAATGAAGTGGTTGCATTAGATATAGACGAACACAAAATTGCGCTTTTAAACAATAAGCAATCGCCTATTGTTGATACTGAAATTAGTGATTTTTTAACACGCAGTGATTTAAATTTTACAGCCACAACTGATAAAGTAGCCGCATACAAAAATGCCGATTTTGTAATTATTGCGACTCCAACCGATTACGATGTTGAAAATAACTACTTTAATACAAGCTCTGTAGAGGCTGTAATTAAAGATGCGATAGCGCATAACCCAAATGCAGTTATGGTGATTAAGTCGACTATACCGGTTGGTTTTACGCAAAATATTAAAGAGACGTTGGGTATTAGTAATTTAATATTTTCACCAGAGTTTTTACGTGAAGGTAAAGCGCTACACGATAACCTATACCCATCGCGTATTGTTGTTGGTGAGCAAAGTGAGCGCGCCAGTGTATTTGCTAACTTACTTAAGCAAGGCGCTATCAAAGAAGATATTGAAGTACTTTTTACTGACTCAACTGAAGCCGAAGCTATTAAGTTGTTCTCAAACACTTATTTAGCAATGCGTGTAGCTTACTTTAATGAGCTTGATAGCTACGCTGAAGCACATGGCTTAAACTCTAAGCAAATTATACAGGGTGTTAGTTTAGACCCACGTATTGGTGATCATTACAATAATCCATCGTTTGGATATGGCGGTTACTGCTTACCAAAAGACACTAAGCAGTTACGTGCAAATTATGCAAATGTACCAAACAACATTATTGGTGCGATTGTTGATGCTAATACGACACGTAAAGACTTTATTGCGGACTCAATAATTAAGCGTAGCCCTAAAGTGGTTGGCGTGTATCGTTTAGTAATGAAAACAGGGTCTGATAACTTTAGAGCTTCTGCTATTCAAGGTATTATGAAGCGCATTAAAGCTAAAGGTATTGAGGTAGTAGTTTACGAGCCAGTACTTGAAGAAAATGAGTTTTATCACTCTCGCGTAATTAAAGACTTAAATGAATTCAAGCAAATATCTGACGTTGTTGTATCTAACCGTATGGTTGAAGAGCTCAGTGATATTGCAGACAAAGTTTATACACGCGATTTATTTGGTAGCGATTAAACTACTAACAAACTATTAGCTTCTTATTGTTTAATACGTATGTAACCCCGTGGTAATCACGGGGTTTTTTATATCTATATAGTGTGAAGGTCTATAGCATTAAGTGCTATACATTTTATTTGGCTTAATAACAATAATACTTAATAAATTTGAGGGGTTAAATCTGACGCTAACTGTGTTAAAAATTCCGATATATAACAAATAAATAACGAAATTTTTGTCTTGTTACCAACACGATTTTATTACCTCAAAATAGATCACCTAATTAAGCGAATTGATATAATTTAAATGTAAGCACAAAACAGCTATTACTAATTAAAATTGGCCGTAACACCTAATTTAGCAAATGAGTCACCGTATACATCCTCACCGCCATAAAAATCTACACCCCAGCTTTTAACTCCCCAAGCTGCTCTAGAAAGCTTTCTATTATAAGTTATTTGTAACTCATAGCTGGTCGTATAAACATCACTTTTGTTTTTTAAACTGCTGAATGTAGTTTGCAGGCTCTCTTTTCGATTCAATTGCCAGTTCCAATTTAAGCTAACGGCCTTAGCAGCAACATAGTCGTCGTAGATATGCTCATCACCAGCCCAGTGGCCAATTACATTGCCGTTATTTCTATTTCCATCTAGATATATACCATTGGCATACCAAAGCTCTTGCCAGTTACTGTGTTCGATGCGTAAGCTGTGTTTGTCGCTGATAAATGGAAGAAATAAACCAAAGCTATATGCATTATTACGATCCCCTCCAAGGGTGTCTTCTAATGCTATTTCTGCATATAGTTCATAAGGTGTATCATAGAGTGTGTTCGAATACTCAAAAGCAATAGCACCTAGTTGATCACCTAATTCAAAGTTAACGTCGTTTGTGTCATCTTCGCCAACATTATCTTTGCTTCCGGGGCTAAAAAAACCTTCAGCAAAATCTTTTAATGATACATCTCTTGGTCCCCCACCGAACTGCATGAGACGGCTTAAACTGACAGTCAGATTGTCAGTTATTGCTAAGCTAGTATGTAGGCCGAATAAGTAAGGTTTTCCGGGTTCATACTCTCGATCTTCTGCGTTTTCGACTCTTTTGTTTTTTAAGATACCTCTTTGCTCAGAGAGTTGAGTAATAAACATATCGTATCGAATATTAAAGCTAGTTATGGGGGTTACATTACTTATGGATATAGACGGAGTTGTTTCGGCTTGTGTGCTGAGTAACATTGCGCTGTTGTTAAAAGGTGAATACCAATGCTCTCTATAACCGATATCTAGTTGTGCATATTTGAAGCCTAAGTACATGATACTTTGCGTTAGTAATATTTCATCCTCGTTGGCTATACCCACAGCACTCATACCGAAGTAATCACCAAAATTAGAATAAGCACCACCTTCAACTATTAGGTTTGTTTTTGTTGTTTGGCCGCGTTGATTTGGTATGTTCTTTTCATTCGTGCCTGCTGATAAAGTTACTTTAGCAAGAGTGGTTGCGCTTGATTGTATATAAGGATTAATTTGATAAGTAAGTGTGTGATAAAGCTCAGGGTAGTCATACCTTATGGTTTGTAATATTCGATAAATATCGTGAGATTTATAAGGTTTACTCATAATGTGTGTGTTTTTACTTACAGCTAAAAGTTGTTGTACTAAGTGCTCAAGTTCTGGGGCTTGATTTAAAGGTAAGTAGGGTGATACGCCACCTTTAGCAACAGCATTTGCACTGATTGCCATCCCGATAAACAGTGATATTTTTTTGAGCATAATTATTCCGTTAGCAAAAATTTGTTTAAGTAAAAACGTTAACGCGAGGTTAGCAATAAACGCCTAAGTAAGGAAGAAAAAAGCGATATATTAGTAGTTAGTAATTGGTATATATAAGTTGTAGGTGAGGTTTTATACCTCGCTTATAGAGCATGATTAAGGCATTATTATCACCACCGAGAAGACAAGGAGAAGTGAAAGAGAAGACCTAATAACTTCTCAGTGTAGCGCGAAGCGCCTCTGTGTCCTCGGTGGTAGAATTGTTTTGGGCTAAATGCTCATAAAGTGATTAAGACATTATTATCACCACCGAGAAGGCATGGAGAAGTGAAAGAGAAGATCTAATAACTTCAATGTGTAGTGCGAAGCAGCTCTGTGCCGTAGGTGCTAGAATTGTTATGTAGGTGAGGTTTTACATTTTGCTTTTAAAGGTCTCATAAACAAAAAAACCGGTGGTGCATAGTACCATCGGTTTTTTTAATCGTTTTAGTAAACTTAAACTTTAAATTCGTCTACCGACAAGCGAAGTTCTTCAGCAAGTTTTGCTACTTCTGAACTTGAGATATTAGTTTGGTTTGCGCCTTCGGCTGTTTGCTCTGCAATGGCTACAATCGACTCAAGGCGTTCGCTAATTTCTTGTGCTACTTGTTGTTGCTCAAGTGCTGCAGTCGAAATTTCTTCACTTACGTCGTGAGCTTGCGAAACCGCAAATGTAATCGAATCAAGTGCGCTACTTGCTAGGTCGGTTTGCTCAACACACGATACCGCACGTTGCTTACCTTTGCTCATTGCCGTTACGGCAGCTTCAGCGCCTGTTTGTAGCGATTCAATCATTGATTGTATCTCTTGGGTTGACTCTTGAGTTTTACTTGCTAGAGAGCGTACTTCGTCAGCTACAACAGCAAAGCCTCGGCCGTATTCGCCAGCTCGTGCAGCTTCAATTGCGGCATTTAGTGCAAGTAGGTTAGTTTGATCCGCTATTCCGCGTATTACATCTAAAATGCTGCCTATTGATGCGCTATCTTGATGCAGTTTATTAATGACTTGTGAGGCGTCGTCTACTTCACGTGCTAGCTGTTCAATCGTAGCTTTATTGTTATTCGAAATACCTTTAACGCGTTCAGCTTCTTTATCAGCATTTTTAATTTCGCTAAGCGCTTGTTGAGCGCTGTTACTAACTGTTTGCGATGTACTGCTCATTTCGGTTGTTGCAGTAGCTGCTTGTTCAACTTGTGCTTGTTGGTTACGAATTGCTTGGCTTGATTCTGAGGTAATGGCCGATGTTTGCTCTGATGCTGCTGCAAGTTGAGTAGAGCGCGAAATAATACCTTTAATTAGGCTGCGTAGGCTGTCAATTAGTGTATTACAACTTTTAGATAGTTCGCCAAACTCGTCTTGA
Source organism: Pseudoalteromonas sp. SR43-5 (assembly GCF_014163835.1). Classification (NCBI taxonomy): domain Bacteria; kingdom Pseudomonadati; phylum Pseudomonadota; class Gammaproteobacteria; order Alteromonadales; family Pseudoalteromonadaceae; genus Pseudoalteromonas; species Pseudoalteromonas sp. SR43-5. The sequence goes on along the minus strand of NZ_JACJEA010000001.1, from coordinate 174,098 downwards.
GCGCTATCGTCTAAACGTTGTGTCATGTCGCCACTTGCAACAATATCTAAAATGCGATTAACTTCGGCAAGTGGTTTAGTAATGCGGCTAACAGTAATAATGGCAATCACAATTGCTAAAAGAGTGGCTATAACCATACCAACCCAGGTCCATAAATTAGCTGAGTCTACATCGCTGCGCACACCTTGTTGTAATTTAAACGCAACGTCACTCGCTTGATTAACTAGTTCGTCAATTTGGTTAAGTGCCATTTTGGTGGCTTGTTCTGACTGTGCAAGCTCTGATTGCGTAAGCGTAATTGAATCAATTAAACGTTTTTTGTTTGCCGCTAAGCTGTTACTGCCCTTTATGTTATTTTCTAAAATATCAACATACTCTTTTAGGCTTGAATATAAGTCGCTATGCGTTTGCTCTATTGCTGGCTTAATTAAATCAACGGTGCGTACTACTTCTTCAAGGTAATACGTTTGCTCGTTTTTAACAATATCGAGAGTATTAAGCGTTTTAACAGTTAGCATGTCGGTGCTGTTACTAACTACCGACATAAAGTTGTTTTCTAAATTATTTGCAGCTTGATAAGCGCGAGGGTGGTTTTGTTCAAACCCGTCAATGTCGATAATGTCGAGTACAACAGAGTTAGCATCTTCTGCACTTAGTTCTATATTTTCTAATTGTGCTTTTAATGTTTTATTTAATGCTAGTTGCTTGCCTTTATCTGCTAATAAATTTTCAACGGTGCTTAAAAAGCTTAAATAAGTTTTTTCTACATTTTGGCTACTTTGATTAAGTGCAGCATCGTTTTTTACTACGTCTTGAAGCTCACGGTGCAGCGTGTTGAATTGCTGTTTTTGTTCAAGGACTTGTGCTTTTATTGGTGCAAGCTCATTGGCTGATGTAGTGTAAAAGCTCGCTTGAGCGGCTTTGCTCATTAAAATAAATTCGGCTTGTAGCTCAGAGCTTTTATTTAATGCTGGGAGTGATAGTTGGTTCACTTTTTGAGTGGAACGGTCAATATTTGCAATTTTTATTAAGGAATTACCACCAATTATTAATAATAATAGTGTGATAAATATAAAACCACCCCAAATACGCTGGCTTACTGTCAGGTTCATAAGATTTCCACTCAAAAAGTACTTCAATTAAGACTTATCGGCGTTTGTACCAATAAGTTAAGTAATTAAAATCAATTACTTTAATTAATTTTAACTATTAATTGATAAATCTAACAGATGTATTGTTTTTTTTCAGTTTATTTAGACGAAAGGTGGGAATTTTCTACAATTACTTTTTTAGTACTCAGCTCCATTAGGCTCATGGTGTTACCCCATACGCAGCCTGTATCTAGGGCGTGAACCCTTGGATTACCTGTTCTACCTTCAAGTGCGGCCCAGTGGCCAAAAATAATATCGTGTTTAGATTTAGCTATATTGGGGTGGTTAAACCAAGGAGTGAGAGTTTCGCTGTCGGTTATTGCACCCTTTGCATTAAGCTCGAGTTTGTTATCACTTGTTAAAAAACGCATGCGGGTAAAGTAATTAACTATGTATCTAAACTTTGCAAAGTCATCAAGGGTGTTAGACCACCTAGCGGGGTGAGCCTGGTACATGTGTTCAAAAAACGCTTTTGCGTTACTTGATTGATAACAGCTTTGTGCAAATTGAGCTTGTTTTAGCGCATCTTCAACAGACCAATCGGGATTTAACCCCGCGTGAGATATAAAGCAGTTATGTTTTTTAAGCTCTAAAGCCAAAGGCTGGGTTTGTAAAAAAGCGATGTAGTTAGCCAATTTAGGGCTTTCAAATATTGAGTTTAATTTATCTTTTGGATTAGTGGGTTTGTTAAGAAAGTAGCAGGCAACCATGTGAAGGTCGTGATTGCCTAAAGTAATGGTCATGCTATTTTGATGTTGGTAAATATAGTCTAAGCAGGCTAGGGAGTCTGGCCCGCGAGCAACTATGTCGCCAACTAAATATAGGTGATCTTTACTTGGGTTAAAATCAACCCGTTGTAAAAGGGTGTTAAATTCACTAAAACACCCTTGTAAATCACCTATCGCATAATCTGCCATCTAAGTGCTTAATGCAAAATGTTAGGGCAAGCCAAACGAAAGACATTAATAGGCGCCTGAAACTCAGAGCCAAATTCGTTGCGTAACGTGTAATGACCTTGCATAGTGCCTACAGGTGTATCTAAAATTGCACCGCTGGTGTATTTATAGCTTTCGCCTGGGCCAATATCTGGCATTTCGCCAACAACGCCTTCGCCTTCAACTTCTACTTGTTTGCCATTTGCATCGGTAATTAACCAATAGCGGCTCAGTAATTTTGCACTGCATAAACTATGGTTTTTAATTGTTACCGAGTAAGCAAATACGTATTTTTCAAGCTCAGGTTGAGATTGACCTTCTACGTAAAATGTTTCTACAGATACCTTTACAGGCGATCCAATGTTACTGCTTGTTGTCATAAATCCAGTTAGCTATATCAATAAATTGTTGTAAAGATAAGCGCTCAGCACGCAGCGTTATATCAATGCCAATGCTAGTTAGTTCTTCTGCGGTAAGTAAGTTACCTAAACTATTTCGTAGCGTTTTACGGCGCTGGTTAAATGCTTCTAAACACACGGTGTTTAAAATTTTAACGCTTTTTGCTGTACGTTGCTCTGGCTTTTTAGGTATTAAACGAATAACAGCAGAGTCAACTTTTGGCGCTGGTTTAAAGCACTCAGGTGGTACTTCAACAACCGGCATTGCATTACAGTAGTATTGAGTCATTACGCTTAAGCGACCAAATGTTTTACTACCTGGGCCTGCTACCATGCGTTTTACTACTTCTTTTTGAAGCATAAAGTGCATGTGCTCAATATGATCTGAAAATTCAAAAAGGTGAAACAATAACGGTGTCGAAATATTGTAAGGTAAGTTACCAAACACTTTTAATTTTTTGTCATCGCGAACCAAGCTTGCAAAGTCAAACGTCATTGCATCGCCTTGGTTAACGGTTAATTTAGGACCCAAAAATGGGTGTTCAATTAATCGTTGTGCTAAGTCTTTATCTAATTCAACAACCGTTAAATGGCCGCTTAAGTCGGCTACTGGCTCAGTAATTGCGCCAAGGCCGGGGCCAATTTCTACTAAGTTGTCTTCTGGTTTAGGATCAATCGCAGAGACTATTTTATCGATGATAGATTCATCAAATAAAAAGTTTTGCCCAAAACGCTTACGAGCGCGGTGTCCTAAATGTACTTTATCGGTCATTGATTTTGTGCTTTTTCTTGGGCGAGCTTAATTGCTTCGCGGATCGCTAATTCAAAACTGCCAACGTCAGCTGTACCAGTCCCTGCTAAATCGAGAGCAGTACCGTGGTCAACTGAGGTGCGGATAAATGGTAAGCCAAGGGTAATATTTACCGATTTACCAAATCCTTTGTATTTTAGCACAGGTAATCCCTGATCGTGATACATAGCAAGTACTGCATCTGCTTCAGATAGGTATTTATGTTGAAATAAGGTATCGGCCGGTAGTGGGCCAATTAAATTCATCCCTTCGCTTCTAAGTATTTCAAGCGTTGGGGTGATTGTTTCTATTTCTTCACGGCCTAAATGGCCATCTTCACCTGCATGTGGGTTTAAGCCACACACTAAAATACGTGGTTTTTCTATCCCAAACTTAGTTTGTAAGTCGTGATTTAAAATACCCGCTACTTTAGTTAAGCGCTCAGGAGTAATGGCACGCGACACATACGCAAGTGGAATATGCGTGGTTACAAGTGCAACGCGTAAACCTTCAGTTGCAAGCATCATAACCACATCTGCAGTATTTGATTGCTGCGCAAAATACTCAGTGTGTCCGCTAAATGAAATGCCCGCTTTGTTAATAATGCCTTTGTGAACAGGGCCCGTAACAACCGCATCGAACGTGCCATCCATGTTTTTTTCGCTTGCTATACGCAAGGTATCTAACACGTATTGGCCGTTACCGTCGTTTAGTACGCCAAGCTCTACATCCGCACCTAAATCAACCTGATGAATATACAAACTGCCCGCAGGTGCTGCTATGGCGGGGGCATTATCATCAAATTCAATTAAATTTATTGTTAAGCCTAAATGCTTTGCACGCTCTTTTAATAGTTTGCCATCAGCAATCGCTATAAGTTGAGCGTCCCACGCTTGCTGAGCAAGCGTGAGTAGCAAATCTGGGCCAATACCGGCTGGTTCACCCGGTGTAATAGCAATTCTTAGAGTCATATTTATTGGTCTATAGGGAAAATTTCAACGTGAGCTTGCTCGCGCATTTCTTGCTGCCAGTTAAAACTTTCTTCCTTAAATTTACGGTTAAACAACATGCCATGAGCACGGTTACGTTTAGCTAGTTCAGTTTTATCAGCTACACGTTTGCCAAGTAACTGCACAATATGCCAACCAAACTGTGTTCTAAACGGTTCGCTTATTTCATTTTCTTTAAGAGAAAGTAATGTATCTTTAAACGCAGGTACGTAGGTAGTTGGATCTGTCCAATCGTACTCGCCACCTTTAAGTGCAGAGCCAGGATCTTCTGAGTACTCTTTAGCAAGTTCACCAAAGTCGGCTGTTCCTGCGCGTAAGTCTTTTGCAAAGCCTGCAAGCATTGAGCGTGCTTTTTCTTCACTTAAAATAATTGAAGGTTTAATAAGTATATGGCGTGAACGTACTTCAGTTGTTTCTACAACTTGTAGACCACGAACGTCTTGTACTTTAATGATATGAAAACCAGCACCAGAGCGAAGTGGGCCAACAATAGCGCCTTTCTTTTGGCCTTTTACTGCTTCAGCAAAAAGCGATGGCATTTCGTTAATGCCCATGTAACCAAGTTGTCCACCTTCAAGTGCTTTAGAGCCGCTTGATGATGAAATAGCAATACGCTTAAATTCTTGGCCATCGTTTAATAGCTCAATAACTTTATCGGCACGTGTTTTTGCATCAGCAATTTCGTCAGCTGTCGCATCGTTAGGGATATCTATTAAAATATGACCAATGTCGTACTCTTCAGCACTTTGACCTTGGGTTTCCATAATTTTTAAAAGGTTATCAACTTCTTGTTCGCTAATATAAATACGACGATCAACGCTTGCACGTGTTACTTGCTGCGTTGTGATTTCTTTACGAATTTCTTCACGGTAAGCTTGAAAGCTTTCGCCCGAACCTTCAATAGTGCGGCGTAAGTCGGCGATTGTTCCGCCTTGCTCTTTTGCCATGTTAGCGAGAGTTTGATCGAGTTGGCTGTCTGAGATTTGTAACCCCATACGCTCAGCCATTTGCATCATAAGCGCTTGATTAACTAAACGCTCTACAGCTTGTACACGAAGTGTTTCATCTTTTGGTAATTGCTGGCCTTGTTCTTGTGCTTGCTTTTTAACACGATCAATTATGGTGTCTACTTCGCTTTTTAAAATTACGCCTTGGTTTACAACGCCAATAACTTTATCTATTTCTACTGGTGCAGCCATTACACTTTGACAAAGGCTGGCACTTAAAACTGCTGATGTTAATAATTTTTTTAAATTCATATTCTTTTTACTACTCTTGCTGATAGTACTCTAGTTACTAAGAAAATACGGTCTACGATAGCCAAAAATACCTTGTTGTAATAATTTTTGTGCATCATAACGGCTTTTACTGCCAAGTCCTTTTAATACAAAATTCAAACTAATACCTGAATCAAAAGTTGCTTGTTCTTGTCCTATTGACTGATTTAAATCAGTTTCAATTTGGCGATGGCCAGTAATTTGGATAGCCCAACAGCATGATTCATACTGTAATCCGCTCAATACTTCGATACTTCTGTTGTTTTCAAGATCTCGATGATAGCTCGCAATAAATTGCCATTCGTCGCTAATAGGAATACTTGTAAATACGCCTGCTTGCTCGATTGTATTTCCTGAGACATCATTTGCATAGCGATGGTTCAATTGTACTAGCTGATTATTATCACCTTTATAATCAAGCGTTACATTTGACTGTACCATTTGCTTGCCATCTGTATCATATTGAATACCTCCAGCGAGGTACCAACGGCGGTGCCAATGTAACATGGTTTGAGCTGCAAATAGTGCATTATAATTAGTGTCTGAGTTTAAGCCTTGCTCTGTTGGCTTAGCATCGTCACTTAAATAAAATATTTGGCCCGCACTAAAGTTAAACACTTCTTCTTGTTTTTTATCAAATAAGCGCGTTGTAGCACCTAAAGTAAACTGATTAGCAGCTGCTATACGGTCAACACCCGAAAAGCGCACGTCTCTAAATAAACCGTAATAATCATCTTGCAGTTTGGTTGTATCAAACAAGCCAATGTCTGACTGATCTTTATTAGGTGTATATAAATACTGAATTTGTGGCTCTAGTGTTTGTATACCATCTTCAAAAAAGTAAGATGCGTCACGCTCAAAATTAAGCTGAGAGTACAAACGTACTTTTGGGATAGTACGCGATACAGTATCGCTGTATTGCGTGCCGGTTAAGTTTCCGCTTTGCTTATAATTAGTTTGTAATAAGCTTACTTCAGACAAAAATGACCACGCATGCGTAGCGTAGTTGTAGCGTGCTTTTGGCTCTACGTGTACGCGAGTTGCGCTGTCTATGGCCACTTCTGATGAATCATTAGTAAAATGACTAATCTCGCCCGACACACTAAAGTCAAAATTATCAAAACGCCAAGGTGCTGTTTGCGTAAAATTAACTTGTGGTATTGCAGTGTATGACTCTAAGTGATCGCCGAGTACTTCAAAGTTTTGCACTTTAATATCAGTGCGCCATGTATCACCTAAATGCGTAAGTGAACCAGTACGATACAATTGAGTATCGGTTTTACTTGCGTAGTTTGAAGTTAAGTCGGTGATGTAGTTATCATCGCTCACATTGGTTACATCAACGTTTGCGCGCCAGTTTTCACCTAGGTAGCTTTGCTGTTGCCAATGAAACATGTAGCGTTCATTCAAATCAGGCTCAGAATCATCACTATCTAAGTATTCAATCCCTACTAAGCCTTCGTGTTGCTCTGTTAGGTATCTAAATTCTGTTTGTAATTGCAGCCCTTTGTTAGACATATAACGAGGCGTAATTGTGGCATCAAAATTAGGTGCAATATTTAAATAATAAGGCGTAATTGTTTCAAGGCCGTATTTGTCAGAGCTTGAAATGGTCGGGGTAAGTAAGCCCGATTTACGGCGTTCATCTAGCGGGAATGTAAAATAAGGTAAATATAGAACCGGAGTATCTAAAATACGCAATACGGCGTTATATGTTTCGCCCCAGCCTTCTTCGCGTGAAAGGTTTATTTCGTCAGCTTCAATTTCCCATGCTGGGGTGTCACTTGGGCAAGTAGTAAAGCTTGCATTCATGAGTAATAGGCCAGACTGATTAACAGTGAGCTTTTCAGCGCCGCCTTTACCTTGTTGTTCGGTTAGGCTGTAGTCGGCGCCTAACAAACTGACTTCTGAATTATTTAAATCGGCATTTAATCCGGTGCTGTTTACTTTACTTACGTAGTCTTGATAAGTAATTGGCCCCGTTGCATTTAATAAACCACGCTGTTTGTCTATCAACGCAGTTTGTGCGGACAAACTCATCTTAAGGGTGTTAATATCAACATTGCCGGTAAATTCAGCGCTTTGAGTGCCAAGTAGCTCAACATCATCAGCTTGGATATCAACTTCACCAAGGTTAAGGCCTTCAAGTGGTTGCCAAGCTCTGGTTTGCATTGAAATGCCACAAAGGTTGTGTGCCAGTTCAGTTTCGGCAAGCGATGGTGCGCTAACTACGCTTAGCATCAATATGCCCCAGGTTTTGCTCATTTATCGACCTTAATACTTTGTGTTTAATATAATATACACATAATAAAGGAAAATAATGGCAATTACAGTAATTGACCTATAAAAATAGATATCTAATAAAATGACACGCTTTGAGAATTTACAACAATTTATAAACACACACCTTAATGCCAAGTCGCATACTTTAAACGCGATCACGGGGGATGCTAGCTTTCGCCGTTATTATCGTTTAAATCACGATAATAAACATTTAATAGTGATGGACTCAGATCCAAAAAAAGTGAATAACGAACCTTACATTTTGCTAAACCAGGTGTTTGTTGAGCAAGGTTTTTTACTTCCCACTATTATTGCAAGTGAAGAGAAACAGGGCTTTTTTATCCTCAGTGATTTAGGCAGTACGCACCTAGCTGACATGCTTGATGATGCAAACCGCACCGAGCATTACCAAGCATTAATTAGTTTAAGTGCTCAGTGGGCAAAAACGCCCACAGCTTCTGCTATGCAAGCGTATAACGAAGATTTTATAAAGCTAGAGCTTGATATATTTAGCCAGTGGTTAGTAAGCGACTTTATTAATGAGCCACTCAGTGCCGAACAAAAAATAATGTGGCAAGCAAGTTCAGAGCTATTAATAAAGGCGATGCTTGAGCAACCTACGGTTACCGTTCATCGTGATTACCATAGCCGTAATATTATGAATAGTGACGGCCAGTGGGCCATTATAGATTATCAAGATGCTGTACGCGGGCCGCTTTGCTACGACTTAGTATCGCTACTGCGCGATTGCTACTTTAAATTGCCAGAGCAAGAGTTAACAAGTTTACTTAATTTTGCTTATCAAGAATTTACAGTTCAAAATTTACTGACTAACACTTCATTCGATGAGTTTAAATATTGGTTTGATTTAACCGGATTACAGCGCCACTTAAAAGCTGCGGGTATATTTTGTCGATTGTATTTACGCGATGGTAAAACAGGTTATTTAGATAATATTTTACCGACGCTTGATTACATTATTGAAGTAGCAGCAAATTACCCAGAGCTTAAAGCATTGAGTGAGTGGACAAAAAATACCATAGTGCCAAAAGTGACTGAAAAGTTAGCAAAGGAGCACTCATGAAAGCGATGATTTTAGCTGCAGGGCGCGGGCAAAGAATGATGCCGCTTACGCAAAATATGCCAAAGCCAATGTTAAAAGTGGCAGAAAAACCACTTATTGAGCACCATATAAATAACCTTAAAGCAGCCGGCATTACCGATATTGTAATAAACCTTGCGTGGCAGGGTGATAAAATAAAAGACTACTTTAAAGATGGCAGTCAATTTGGCGTAAATATACTTTATAGCCAAGAAGTTGAAGGTGGCCTTGAAACAGCCGGCGGTATTATTGAAGCGTTACCGTTGTTGGGCGACTCGTTCATTGTAATAAATGGCGATGTATACACCGACTATGATGTAAATGCGCTAATGCAACTTCATTTGCAACCCGGTGAGGCGCACATAGTGCTTATAGAAAACCCGCCACACAATCCTGATGGCGACTTTGCATTGAGCCATTTGCCGGCTGAGAGTCAAAAATATACCTTTTCGGGGATTGGCCGGTATCAGGCTGATTTTTTTAAAGGATTAACGCAAGGTATTCGCCCTTTAGGGCCTATTTTACGTGAAAAGCTAAATGAACATTTAGTCTCTACTGAGCTCTACATAGGGCAGTGGGATGACATTGGTACACCAGAGCGTTTAAACCAATTAAACATGCGCCTTGAGGCGTAACAACTCAATTTTTAAGAAGGCAGTATTATAGATGTGGGGAAAAATTCTCGGTTTTTGTTTTGGCTTTATGTTTGGCAAAATATTTGGTGCTATTTTAGGTTTATACCTAGGTCATTTATTTGATAAAAGCTTAAAAAATAACTTTGATAAAGCAGGCGGTTTTTCTAGCTTATTTAGTGGTGACGATGTTCACGAGCGCCAAGCTTTATTCTTTTCAAGCTGCTTTGCTGTTATGGGGCACATTGCAAAATCGAATGGCCGAGTGAGCGAAATACATATAAAAGCGGCTAACTTGTTCATGGACGAAATGGGCTTAAAGGGCGAAGAGCGCCGCGAAGCACAACATGCATTTCAGTCAGGTAAAGAGAGCGACTTTTCACTTAAAGAAACAGTACACGATTTTAAAGAACGCTTTGCTAAACGAAACGATCTAATACAGTTGTTTTTAGAAATACAAATTCAAATGGCGTTTTCTGACGGGGTATTAGCCGAACAAGAAAAGCAATTATTAGCAGAAGTAAGTAAACAGCTAGGCATTTCTAAAACACACTTTGCATTTGTATTAAAACGTTATCAAGCTGAGTTTAACTTTAGAAAGCAACAACAGCGCTTTAATCAACAGCAACAAAGCCAAGGTCAAAGTAGTAGTTACCGTGAGGGTTCTGGCCATCATGTACCGCCAAATAATAATATGAACCGTGCGCAAGCATTGGCGTTATTAGGCTTAAATAGCGATGCAACGCAGCGTGATATAAAAGTAGCGTACCGCAAACTTATGTCGCAACATCATCCAGATAAATTAGTATCGCAAGGCTTACCAAAGCACATGATGGAATTGGCAGTTAAAAAGAGCCAAGATATTCAAGCCGCTTATGAGTATTTAAAAAAGTCGGCGTAAAAACCCGTCTATTTCTTTTGTTAGGCGTGCGTGTTGACCAGGTTGATCGCGCAGGCCAAACAATTGGCGTTGGCGGTAATCAAATTTTGCATTTCGGTTAACCCAGCGCTGACGATTTTTAAGGCTCATTAAAATGTCTGTGCTGTCATTTGCATAGTAAATATCAAGCAAGGCGGGTGTAACAAGTGACGCTGTTTGGCTCAAATTTTCGTTACGTTTAGTATTAGGTAAGTAACTGCTTAAACTTATAAACGCATCTAGTCTCTCATCTGGAAAATCTGCATAGTACTCCAACAACACACCCGCACTTGTGCCTTGTGCAATAACCACTATATTACTCGAATCTTCCATAGCGGTTTGATACAGCGCATTAAACCGAGAAATGAGATTTATTTTATAGTCATCAAGTATGTCGTCAGTTACTTTTTCAATTGCATTAACGTAATGAGGATCATCTTTGATTTTTGCAGGCTGTGATTGTGCGTTTGTTGCTGTGTCGGGTGATGCAGGCTCATCGGCTTTACTAGGCGCTGTTTCTGCTTCATTAGGCGTAGCTTTGGCCATTTTACTTGCTTGCCAATCAATGTCGGGCACTGTCATTGCGTAGGTGCTGTAACCTAAATTATTAAGCTCTTTGCGCAAGTAGTCCACACCTGAGTTATTGGTAGGTGAAGAATGCCAGTCGGGTATAAGTATTACGATACCTCTAAAATTACTACTCATATATTCGCTGTAAAGGCTTAAAAATTCCGTTTCACCCGCTAATATTGGCTTTATTTCATCACTTGGAAGTAGTCGCTCAATATCGCTATTTTCAATACTTGATAGACTAGGTGGGGCAATATGTTCAGCCGCGCTGATGGGGTTAGCTAAAAGTAGCGCACAGCTGAGCTGTATATAAAAAGCTGCCTTTAAAAACCGTGAAAATAGCATAACGCACCTAACTAATGACAATTAGTTAGGTATCGGCAAGGTTATCTAAAAGTTTAATAATTTACGAAGTATTTGCGCCGGTTAAAATTCTGGCTCAGCTTCAAAAGTAAGTACTTGCTCAGTTTTAGGGTGCTTTAATTGCAGCATTTGAGCATGTAACTGTAAGCGAGGAGCTGCAGCAAGTGCCTCTTTGTGGGCGTAAAGCCTGTCACCTAAAATAGGATGACCCAGGCTTAACATATGCACACGTAACTGATGCGAGCGACCAGTGATGGGGGTTAGCTCTACACGGGTTGCATTTTCTTTACGCTCAAGTATTTTAAAATGCGTAAGTGAAGGTTTACCTCTGTCGTGATCAACCATTTGTTTAGGGCGATTAGGCCAATCACAAATAAGGGGTAAATCTACTGACCCTGTTTCAGCCTCAAGGTGTCCGTATATACGTGCTATGTAACGTTTAGCTGTTTCGCGCTCTTGAAACTGCATACTTAAATGTCTGTGCGCTGCTTTATTCATGGCAAGGCACAGTATGCCAGAAGTCGCCATATCTAAGCGGTGCACTATTCTCGCTGTTGGAAAAACACGATTAACACGATTAATTAAGCTGTCGGCATGTTTAGGATCTTTACCTGGGACAGTTAATAACTCACTTGGTTTATTAACTATCAGTAAATCGTCATCCTGAAAAAGTATCGTTAAATACGGACTCATAGGGGGATTGTAGTTAACTAACACGGCCGACCTTAGTAATTTTGAAGGGCGCTATTTTAGTAGAGCAAGCCAACAGGCTCAAGTAAAAGTTTGGCTATATTGTTTTAGTTAGGGCGTGTTGAACGTTGGTGGTTGAATTTGCAGTAGTATGTTTGGTTTTTAGGCAAGGCAGAGCCTATGTAGTGTGGTTATTCCCCATAATTAGGCGATAACGCAGCATAAATGCCAAACATGCTCTGCCCTTTGGGTTCTTTCTAGGGGCGATTAACTCTTTGTTGCTCGATTTTTACTTAGCCCACTAGGTTACAAACCTCGCGCCGCGATTAAATCGCCCCTAGATTGAACAAATTTCAATCCACAAAGCTCAACACGCCCTAGTATATCCAAACTTAGGCTCCTTTAAAGCGCTTTTATAACTTAATTTCTTCGGGTGTTAATAATCGATACTCACCACTAGCCAAGTTTTCATCTAGGGTAATCCCCGCAATCTGCTCGCGATGTAACTCAACCACTTTGTTATCTACCGCGTAAAGCATACGCTTAACTTGATGATACTTTCCTTCACTTATTGATAAACGCAGTCCGTAATTAGCAAGTCGTTCGGCAATAGCTGGGCGGGTTAAATCTTTTTCGTTATGCAGCATGACACCTGTACGTAATTGCTCAAGTGCTTCATCGGTAATCGGCTCTTGAGTTTCTACTAGGTAGGTTTTAAATTTATTGCTTTTAGGCGACGTAATTTTATGTGACCAATCGCCATCATTAGTAATAATAACTAACCCTGTGGTATCTATATCAAGGCGGCCTGCCACGTGAAAGTCGCTCATATTTGGCTCATCAAGTAAGTCAAAAACGGTTTTATGTAGCTCATCGCTGTTAGCGCATACATAGCCAACAGGTTTATTTAGCATGTAATAGCGCTTACCTAAAAATACCAAAGGCGTACCTTGGTGCAGTACTTCATCTTGCTGGGCTAGCTGAAAATTATGTGATGTGATTACTTCGCCATTAACGCTTACTTCTTTTCGCTTAATACTGGCGCGAGCTTGCGTGCGCGGTATTTCAGCTAAGTGGCTAATAAATTTATCTAAGCGGCAAGGGAATTTCATTTTGGTTCACATTTTTAGTCGGCTACAATGGGCGCGATTATAGCCGATAGTGAAATACCATGACAGTGCATAGCACACAAATTTTAAGCCTTTACCAAGCAAAAATAGACACAGGTGAACTGTGTTTTGATGCTGCGCAGCAAAATGCGGTGGAAGCTTTAAATACGCTAAGCGAGCAACTTCAAGCTCACACATCATGGTGGCAAAAAGCGCCCTTAATAAAAGGCATTTATTTATATGGACCCGTAGGGCGCGGTAAATCCATGTTAATGGATTTATTTTATAAAAACCTACCTATTGAGCAAAAGCAGCGACTGCATTTTCATCATTTTATAGCACAAGTGCATACCCAACTTTCGCAGCTACAAGGTCAAAAAAATCCACTCATTCTAATTGCAAAACAGTGGGCTAAAAATATTCGAGTACTGTGTTTTGACGAGTTTTTTGTGAGCGACATTGGCGATGCCATGATTATGGCCAGATTGTTCAATGCGTTGTTTGAACAAGGTGTTGTGCTGGTGGCCACATCGAATGCAAAGCCAGAGCAGCTTTATTACAACGGCCTGCAACGGGCGCGATTTTTACCTACTATCGATTTAATTAATAACCATTGCCATATAATTAACGTGTCGGGGGAGGACGATCACCGCTTTAGATATGGTAAAAACAGCCGTCACTATTTTATTAATTTATCAAATCACGATTTTAAAAATGAGTTTTTAGCTTCGTATCCAGTAGTAACATGCAACAATACAATTACTGTGCATGGGCGCAATTTACCTTATTTATTAAGAGCCGATAATGCCTTGATGATTGATTTTATGGCGCTATGTTCCGGCCCACGCAGTGCTAACGACTATATGTTTTTAGCAACGCAATTTGATGTGTTATATGTATCGAACGTGCCGCAAATGGGTGTTAAAGCAACGGGTAAAGTTATTGTTCACGGTATAGAAGATAGCTACCAACGGGAAAAACAAACGCTTGATGAGCACACTTTTGACGACGAAGCACGGCGGTTTATTGCCTTAGTAGATGAATTTTACGATTGCCATAAATTGCTGGTAATAAATGCGCAAACCGACATTGAACATTTATATAAAGGTAAAAAGTTGAGCTTTGAATATGCGCGCACGCAATCACGCATAGTCGAAATGCAAAATTGGTAACGCTTTAATATATATTGCAAACGAGCTTGCTCACGCGAAAAGCGCAGCGCCTCCTCAACCTCTTTGTGAATAAATCACTTAAGATCTTATTGCACAAAGAGAAGTAAAAGAGGAGTAAATGAGAAAACATAAAACAATAGTAATTATGTATTTTTACTTCTCTAAAGCGAAGCGCCCTCTAAACCTCTTTGTGAATAAATTATCTAAAAACTTATCGCACAAAGAGAAGTAAAAGAGGAGTAAATGAGAAGACATAAAACAATAGTAATTATGTATTTTTACTTCTCTAAAGCGCAGCGCCCTCTAAACCTCTTTGTGAATAAATTACTTAAAACCTTATTGCACAAAGAGGGGTAAATGAGAAAACATCAAAGCATAGAAATTACGAGCTTTGCTCGTCACAGCCAGCAAGCTGTGCTTATACAAGTAAATTTAACCACGGTGTTAAACTTACCCTTCTTGGCGCACTATATTCTCAAGGGCGCGAATATTAGTAATTAAGTCCTGGCGTTGTGGGTTGGCTTGTAATGCTTTTCTAAGATGCTTTAGCGCACTCGGGTAGTCTTTAGTATCGATCGCTATTTGCGATAATCCAAGCCACGCCGATAGTTGGTAATCAGGCAGAGCTTGTGCACGAACGTACATAAGTTTTGCTTGGGTAAGTTGGCCTTTACTACGATATATACTTGCTAAACTAAGTAGGGCATCACCTAAATTCGGGTTTATTTTAAGTGCGTTATTTAAGCTTTTAAGAGCACGTTTAGTATTACCCTGTTGCATAGCAATTTGTGCGCTGTATACAGAAAACTGCGCTTGTTCATCACGGGGTAGCTGCTTAGTTAATCTTTTTGCGCTGCCTATTAGCTCTTTAGCTAAACCCCATTTTTGTTGAGATACAAGCCAGCCTAAAGTTTGCATCGTGGTATTAATAACCTCAACTTGCTGCTGTTTAGTGGCGTGTTTTAAACCTTGCTTTAATAAACTCACTGCGCGTTCAGTGCTGCCTTCAGTTAAATGCAGCTGGGCTGCTAAAAGCTGGTTACTGGCATCTTTAGTGTTGAGTTTTAGGGCTACTTCAATAGCAGCAAGCGCCTGCTTTTTTTGATCAAGCTGTAATGCTATTTGTGCACGTTGCAGCCAAAGTTCAGCTTTATCAGGGCTTTTATTAAGTAATTCTTTTAGTAATGCACTTGCCTGACTTAAATCACCCGATTCAATTAACGCAAACAATAACCCTTGTTGATATTGGCTTGTTTCTGGCGCTAGCATTAGCGCCTGGCGGTACGCCGCTACCGCGCTCCAAGGTTGGCTATGCTGCACGTGTATATAAGCAAGTTGCGCATAACTTTGTGCGTCAGCTTGGCCAAGTTCAATACTGTGAACTAGGTGTGTTTGTGCTTTGTCATACTTTGCTTGTTGCATGTATAAAAGGCTTAAACCTTGGTGTGCTTTTACTAAATCAGGTGAAGCTTTTAAACACGCTAGGTAAGCTAGTTCAGCGTTATTAAAGTCTTTTGTTGAAAGCAGTACTTGTGCACGTAATAAGTTTAAAGCAGTGCTATCTTGGCTTATATCTCGGCCTTTAAATAGCGCCGCAACTTCACTGTAATTACCGGCTTGTAAAAGTGGTTGTACTTGGCGAGCAAAACCGCGCTCGGTCGGCTCAATAAGAACCTCTGTAGGGCCTAGTAATTTGTTATTTATAGCCAACTGCCATGTTGGATCGCTAGGCGATAGAGTTACTTTTAGTGGCGCACTTTTTAATGGCGTACTAGCAGCGCTTGCATGCACGCTACTTACACCTAATAAAGGGAGTGAGCACATTAAAGTAGTGATAACTGCGCGAGTTAATGGTTTTAGCGTTTTAAATATATTCATATTTTTCATTTTAATAGGCTTAAGGTTTAAATTCGATTGGCCAAATAAAGCGAGCGCGTACGGTTTCACCTTCTTTTTTAGGTGCACTAAAGCGGCTTTGTTTAATAATTTTGTCGATAGCTGGTTTAAGTTCAGGGTATGGGTTTTGTACTACCTCAATTAAACTTAACTTGCCACTTTCATCAATAAATACATCGAGTTTTACAGTAAATACATCAACACCTCGGCGGGTTAAGCTTTTTGGTAAAACGGCCTTGACGGGAGTAAGTAAAGTGGGGAGACCATCGAGTTGATTTAAGCTAAATGCATCCCAATTTACACTCATTGATTGCCATTGTGGCGCGCTTACTTTTACGTTGGGTGTATCGGGTTTTACAATACTTAAATCACTCTTTATCTTAATTTTTACGGCTTGGATTGACGCGCCTGCACCTTCTACCGCTAAGCTTTGCATTGGCTCACTTGTTTGCTGTTGCGATATAGATGGAGGTGGCGGAGGAGGCAGTGCCACCATGGCAATCTCACGTACAACCACTTTGTCTTGCATATGATGTTCTGCAAGTTGCCCAAGCCATAAAAGCAGTAATGCAGCACTAAGCACAATGAGGCTAAGGCCAAATGCAAACAGCGGATGGCGATTGTTTTTTGTTTTTTGAAGCGAGTTAATCGTGTGCATACTATTGTTTCGTAGCTAAGTTAACTTGCGCTGCGCCTGCCAGCTTTGCTTCGTCAATTACTTGAACAAGTAACTCAGTAGGTACTGTTTTATCAGCTTGAATAACCACAGGACGTTGTTGCTGTTTTAACATTTGCTCGACACTACTACGCACACCAGCAACACCAATTTGGCTGCCATCAAAAAATACTTGTTGGTTGTCGGTTATTGCTAAAAATATAACTTGCTGCTCAAGACGACTGGCCGATACGGCTTGTGGTTTATCAACCTCAACGCCGCTTTCGCGTACAAATACGGTTGTAACAATAAAAAATATTAGCAATATAAATACCACATCAAGTAGCGGCGACATATCAATATGTTGCCCCGCTTCTTGCTCTAGCTTATGCTTTAATCGTGATTGCATAGTGTTACCCTAACTGCTTACTTAACGTATGTAATTTAGGATTACGCTGCGAATACGCTAAGTAAGCTTGCATTAACCACGCAGGAATAGCGCACACAAGGCCGAGTTGAGTTGTTAGTAATGCGTCACCAATGGCGTCACTCATTAACTCGTTATGGCCCAGCGCCATTACTTTAAATGTATCAAGCAAACCAACAATGGTGCCTAATAAACCAAGTAGCGGAAGCGCTGCAGTTAAAATAGAGCTAACTTCTTGCCAATAACCTTTGCGCTGCGCTTGGTATTGTTTAAGGTGCAGTAAGTCATGAAAAATCAGCTGGTATACAAATAAAGCGAGTAAAAGAATACACCAGCAAATAGGGTTACTAACTATTTTTTCAAACATTGTTTTCTCCTTTTTCTAGTTGGCTTAGCTGTAATGCAAAGCCTTCTAGTTGGCTGTAGTACGCTTTTGCTTTACGCGATAACAGCGCATTTAAAACGAGTGCTGGTATAGCAACAACTAAACCTAACTCGGTTGTTATAAGTGCCTGTGCAATACCGCCCGATACAACTTCTGGGTCGCCTGAGCCAAACAAGGTCATCATTTTAAATGTTTCGATCATGCCGCTAACAGTGCCTAACAAGCCAAGTAGTGGGGCTACTGCTGCAGTAACGGCAATAGCGCCAATAAAGTTATCGAGTTTATGCTTATCATGAATTAACTGATTAAATAATTGATCGTCTCGTACTTGGCCTTTTTCGCTTTGCAGCGTTAAGTTAAATAGCTGCTGCTGCATGCCTGCAAATTCACTGCTATTTTCAGCTTTAAAAAATTGCTGTAATTGCATTTGAGAGTGCATTTTAATTTTACTTAAACGCAGTAGTTGTGCGGCTTTTAATAGCGCAATGGTTAGTGCAAAGCAGGCAAATAAAATAATAGGGATAGCCCATAAACCGCCTTTTTCTAGGTGTTCAAGCGGACTTTCTTGTTGGGCTTGGCTAGTTACTAAGTGCGTTAAACTAGGATCAAAAGTAAGTAATGTAGAGCCTACACCGTTTTGCTTTAAAGTATTATCGAGTGGGTTATCGTCACTTGTTGATTGTACTAACGCTACTTTTAATGCATTAGATTCATCATCTAAATTTAATAAACCCATAAGTTTAGGTGTTTGCGTACTAAACCATGCAACAGGCCCGACTTGAAGGGTATTAGCTTGGCTTAATTCGCCATTACTTAGCACAACCGATTGTTTTTTTAACTGTGGATAAAGTGCCTGCTCTTGATTATTAATTAGCGATACAACACGGCTTAATAACTCGTTTTGGCTATTAGCCGACTCGTTACTGCTAGCACTATTGCTGGTATTTTGGCGTACAAAACGGCTAAGTAAGTTTAATTGATATTGCTGCTGCTGTTGCCAAGTGTCTAATCGGGTTTGTAACTGATCAAGGCTTAATGTGTTTTCGTCAGCTAGGCGGCGATTAACGGCTGCTTGTTCGCGTAATTTACTGAGCGATTGCTGCTTGGTAAAAATTTGCTTTGCAAGGGTCGCTTGCTCTTTTGAAATGCTATTTTGAGTTTTACTTAGAGTACGCTGCGCTGTTTTAATATCACTTAAAATACTTTGCTTAGCATCATCACTGCTAGCTGCAAAAGATATGTTTGCACTAAAAAGTAAAACTGTGGCGCTAAATACTTTAATTATGCTGTTAGTCGCCATTATTTAGCCCCTTGCTGGTTTTTATTTACATAACTTAATATTGGGAGTGTTACCCAATCAGCAGCGCGCTTTTTTTGCTGTACAGCAATACCCAGTGCAACTTGTTCTGCATTAATGCTTGAATCAAATTCCCACTGCCAACCTAAGTCACTTGGAAAACCAATACCTACATAACTTAAATCTTCACTTACAAACCATGCTTGAGCTGCACCTAAATAAAGCTGCTTAACCCATACTTCTTGCCCGTCAGGATGCTTAATAGCCATTTCGTGAATAGAAATACGTTGTTGAAAATCATTAAGTAGAGTCAGCATTTTTAGTGCTGTTTGTAATTTGTCAGTTGTACTGAGTTTTGAATCGCTTAAATCACCGGCGTTTTTCCAACTACTCAAAAGGGGCGGGGGGAGTTGCACTTGTAATGAAAGTAATTGCCCAGAAATATGTGCTAGTTGATCATTTAATTGCTGTTGATCATTTTCAAGTTCTGATTGCTGAGTTACAAGCTGTTCGCGTTTTTGGGCAAGCTCACTGGTGCTTTTTTTTCTACGCTGATTAAGCTCGCTAAGTTGCTGCTGCTCGGCATTAAGAAGCGTTAAGGTTTGCTCCATACTGCTTTTTTGTTCAAGCCAATGAGTATTTAATTCTGTGTTTTGATTTTCTATTTGTAGCCATTTATTAACGAGTTGTTCTAGCTCACTAACAGTGTCGGCTTTTACTGCCATAGTGCTACAAAGCGCGATAACTACGCTAATTGGTTTAATTAAGCTTCGCATTACTTAACAACAATCCTGAAAGTTACGACAAGCAATTACAAGGACGTAATTACTGTTAATTTTTGAGTGTGTATACAATATAGGAATTCACATAACAATGCAATTGATAACAGTTATCGTTTACATTGAGTTGTTTGAGTGGTAGGATTTCGCCGAAATTAAATATGTACCTTAAATTAACAATAGTTAAGTGCTTAATAAAAACTACGGAGTAACCATGAGTAAGCCATCGAATAAAGGAAATGCGTACGTGAAGCCAATTGCAGCGGTTGTTACAGCTACGCTTTCAACTTGGGCAAGTGCACAGGATGTTCAAGAACTATCGGTAACCAAAGCAGAAACTAAAACTGAGTCTAGTTATGTTGTAGAAAAATCAACGTCGCATAAATACACTCAACCGCTACTCGATACAGCTAAAACGGTAACAGTAATCAACCAAGCGGTAATGAAAGACAGAAACGTAGATAGCCTACGTGATGCTTTGCGTAATGTTTCAGGTATTTCTTTAGCAGCAGGTGAGGGTGGCTCACCTACTGGCGATAGCATGTCGATTCGTGGTTTTAGTGCAACAAATGATATTTTTGTTGATGGTATTCGCGATGTTGCAGGTTACACACGTGATATTTACAACATTGAAGCCGTTGAAGTTGCAAAAGGCCCAGGCTCTGCAGTTTCTGGTCGTGGCGCAACAGGTGGTAGTGTTAATTTAGAAAGTAAAAAGGCGAAGTTAGACAACTTTAACGACGTTTCGCTACGTTTAGGTACAGAAAACGATTACCGTGGTCGTTTTGATACTAACATTCAAGTAAACGACACAAGCGCACTACGTATTAATCTTCTTACTGATAAAGGTGATGTTGCAGGTCGCGATCATGTTGAAAACGAAACAAATGCTGTTGCGTTTGCATTTGCAACAGGGCTTGGTACAAACAGCCGTTTTGATTTAAACCTAGAGTATCAACGCCAAGACAATTTACCAGATTATGGTATTCCTTGGGTTTACAGTGATACGCCAGTAGCTGAACTTGCAGATAGTGCACGCTCACCTTCTCCTGTCGACTTTGATAACTTTTACGGTAATATTTACCGTGATTACGAAGATATTGAAGCCTACTCAACAACAGCTCGTTATGAGTATGATTTTTCTCAAAATACTACGTTACGTGTGCAAGGTCGTTTAGGTAAAGTTAAGCGTGAATCAGTAACAACTGCACCGCGTTATTTCTCGGTTACAACAGACACTGACATTACCTTTGCAGATGAAAAAACACGTGATACTGAAAATTCACTTGCTGCACTTCAAGTTGATTTAATTGGTAACTATGAATTTGCTGGCTTTACTCACGACGTAGTAGTGGGTGTTGAACTTGCAAATGAAACGTTTACACGCCATAACTTTGTTGCAACTACGCCTGATAACCTGATTGAAGATGGAATACGCAATGACTTATACAACCCTGATGCAACAATTGCATTTACGGGTGTGTACGGCCGTGACGGTACAAGCATTGAAGCTAAAGCTAAAAACCAAGCTATTTATGCATTTGATACAGTGACGCTTAACAAGCAATGGGAAGTTACAGGTGGAGTTCGCTTTGATAGCTTCACTACGGATTATCACAACGATTACAATGATCCAAGCGCTTTAATTTCTACAAGTGACGATTTATTTAGCTGGAATGCAGCTGTAGTTTATAAACCTACAGAAAATGGCAGTGTGTATTTAGGCGCAGGTAATTCATTTAATCCATCGGCGGAAAGCCTAACGGTATCTACGAGTTCAAATGCAGCTGATTTAGACGCAGAAGAAAGCCGTAGTTATGAATTAGGAACTAAATGGAGCCTAATGGATGGCCGCCTGCAAACTAATGCTGCACTTTTCCGTACTGAAAAAACCAATGCCCGTACTGATGACCCATTTGCAGATAGCTCAAGTGACGAAATACTCGGTGGTGAGCAGCGCGTTCAAGGTTTAGAGCTTTCAGCAACGGGCCTAATTACTAAAGAGTGGACTGTAATTGCTTCATACACTTACCAAGATAGCGAAGTAACAGAAGCATTAGGCGACGACGCAACTCAAATCGGTAACGAGCTTGCACGTACGCCTAAAAATAGCGCAAGTGTTTGGACTACGTACGATATGTCGGATAAGTTATCGTTTGGTTTAGGTGCGCAGTATGTAGGTGAGCGTTACAACGGCACTACGTCAACACGCTCTCGTGCGCCAGGTTATACTATTTTTGACCTGATGGTTGCGTATGACATATCAAAAGATTTGAGCCTGCAGCTTAATGGTGAAAACCTAGGTGATAAAGATTACGTTGATCAGTTAGGTGGTGGACACTTTGTACCAGGTGATGGTCGTAAGTTTAGTTTAACAGCGAGCTACTCTTTTTAATTTTAAAACAAATTAAAAAATAAAAGTAAGCATAAGGGCAGGCCTATTACCTGCCCTTAATTATTTGATGAAAATGTGAGAGGGCGCACATGATAGTTAAAATTCCAGAGCTATTAACGAAAGAAGAAGTGGCGTATTGCCATGAGGTTTTGCTTAAAGCACAGTGGGCCGATGGCAGTATTACCGCAGGCCATCAATCAACCAAAGCAAAAAATAACTTACAGCTACCTGAAAATAGTCCTGAATGCCAAGAGCTTGGCGATATTATTATGGCAGCACTTGCGCGTAGTAATTTGTTTATGTCGGCAGCGCTTCCTGCAAAAATTTTTCCTCCGTTATTTAATTGCTATCAAGGCGGGCAATCGTTTGGTGTGCATGTAGATAATGCAATTAGACAAGTGCCGGGTACGCCAGTAAAAATTCGTACAGATGTATCAATGACGTTATTTATTAATGACCCCGAAGACTATGAGGGCGGAGAACTTGTTATTGAAGACACTTATGGCTCACACAGTGTAAAGCTGCCCGCAGGCAGTATGGTGTTGTACCCTTCAACGAGTTTACATCGTGTAATGCCTGTAACGAGTGGGCGCAGATTAGCCTCATTTTTTTGGCTGCAAAGCATGGTAAACAGCGACGAAAAACGTGGTTTGTTATTTGATTTAGATATGTCGATTCAAAGTTTGCGCAGCAAAGTAGAAGATAGCCCAGAGATTATTCAATTAACAGGTGTGTACCATAACTTACTAAGACAGTGGGCACAGACATAACGAAGATACTCGTTATTAAATACTGGATATAAGTATTTAAATATAAGTAATTAAAAGCTGCGCTTTTCGCGTGAGCAAGCTCAACGCCTACAGCCAAAACTTAACGCTGTGGTTAAATTACCTGTAGACGCGCAGCTTGCTGGCGTGACGCGCGAAGCTCGTAATTTCTAGGTTTTATATTTTTTCATTTACCCTCTTTTACTTCTCTTTGTGCAATAAGGTTTTAAGTGATTTATTCACAAAGAGGCTAAGAGGGCGCTGCGCTTTAGAGAAGCCAAAATACATAATTACTATTGTTTTATGTTTTCTCATTTTCTCTTCTTTGTGCAATAAAGTTTTTAAGTGATTTATTCACAAAGAGGCTAAGAGGTCACTGCGCTTTAGAGAAGTAAAATACATAATTACTATGTTTTTATGTCTTCTCATTTGCTCTTCTTTGTGCAATAAAGTTTTTAAGTGATTTATTCACAAAGAGGCTAAGAGGTCACTGCGCTTTAGAGAAGTAAAAATAAATAATTACTATGTTTTATGTCTTCTCATTTACTCCTCTTTTACTTCTCTTTGTGCAATAAGGTTTTAAGTGATTTATTCACAAAGAGGCTAAGAGGACGCTGCGCTTTAGATAAGCAAAACTACATAATTTCTATGTTTTCTCACTTGCCGTTTTTACTTAACCCTTATAACCGTTAGGGTTATTTGACTGCCAGCGCCAGGTATCTTGCATCATTTCATCAATACCGCGCACTGCTTCCCAACCTAGCTCTTTAAGGGCTTTTTCTGGCGCTGCATAACACGCTGCAATATCACCAGGGCGGCGAGGTGAAACCTGATAGGGTACAGCCTGATCGCTTGCTTTAATGAATGCATTAACCATTTGTAGTACAGAGTAACCATTACCAGTGCCTAGGTTATAAACTAATGCACCCGTACTGCTGGCTATTTTATCAAGCGCTTTTAAATGACCAATCGCTAAATCTACAACATGTATATAGTCGCGCACACCGGTGCCATCAACTGTGTCGTAGTCATCACCAAATACAGCGAGTTGCTTTAATTTACCTACCGCAACTTGTGCGATAAAAGGTAAAAGGTTGTTTGGAATACCATTAGGATCTTCACCAATTAAGCCCGACTCATGTGCACCCACTGGATTAAAGTAACGCAAAATAGCAAACGCAAAGCGCTCATCTGATTTAGCGATATCTTGTAGCATCATTTCAACCATTAGCTTTGACGTACCGTATGGGTTGGTAGTGCCGCCTACAGGGAAATCTTCTTTGATTGGTAAGCTTGCTGGGTCGCCGTAAACCGTGGCTGACGAGCTAAATACCAATTTAAATACACCTGCGTCGCGCATCGCATCAACAAGTGTAAGCGTACCTTGAACGTTGTTTTGATAGTACTCAACTGGCTTTGCAACCGACTCGCCTACTGATTTTAAACCCGCAAAATGTATAACACTATCAACCGTGTGTTTTGCAAATACAGAATCTAAAAAGGGTTTATCGAGAATATCGCCTTGGTAAAAAGTGGCTTCTTTACCTGTTATATTTTTTACGCGCGCAAGTGATTCTTGTGATGAGTTACTTAAGTTATCAATAACAACAACATCGTTACCTTGCTGTAAAAGTTCTAAAACAGTGTGCGAGCCAATATAGCCTGCGCCACCGGTTACTAAAATAGTCATGAAAGCTCCGTGGGTACCTTTTATCAATTAAGTTAATTTCACCATAAATAGAGGTGTTTTACATGTTTTATCTGTAATTTATATGATTTTAATCGTATTTTTTTGATATCAGCACATTAAATACTTTTGATTACATTTTGTGCAAAACAAGTAACACTTGATTCGTAAGATTAAGTTATAGTTAATAAACAAGTGCTAAAATAGCTTTAGTAATAGCTAATGCTAGGTTTACTCCAATCCACACTTTTGTGATTGGTTACCTCTTTGGAGAAAGATATGAATTTAGTTAAAAAAATAGCAACAACAATGTGTATCGCATTACCTGCGCTTGCCCATGCTGGTGAGTCTGTTGTTAAATGGAATGACTTTAATGATTATCGTGATGTGCGAGCGTCTAACCAAGCTAAGGGCTCGTATCACAAAAGTATTGCGGCAAGTTTTGAAAAACATATGTCTAAATTAGCTGAGCAACTACCAAAAGATTATAAGTTAAACGTAGAGTTTACTGATTTAGATTTAGCGGGAGATGTGCGTTATGGTGGTATGGAGGAAATTCGTGTAGTAAAACCAATATACTTTCCACGCATTAAGCTTAATTATTCGTTAACCGATAACGACGGTACAGTGCTTAGTAAAGATACTGATGTGGAGCTCAAAGATATGGGCTTTATGGATAAAATTAAAATGGGCCGCGACGAATCACTATATTACGAAAAACGCTTATTAACAGAGTGGTTTGGTGAGCAAATATTACCAAGTTTAGATTAACTTAAAATAAAAATGCCGCTAAATAGCGGCATTTTTGCTTTTTAATCTTTACTTAAAAGTAGCTAACAGCGTGAGTATTTGTTGTAACTTAATAACGGTTGTTTTAAGTTTTTCTTCATCAAAACCATCGTTAGATAAGCTTTCAACGTCAGCGGCTACGTCAAGAACATACGGCTTAAAGCGTTTAGCTTCAAAGCTAAAACCAGCATCTTGTGCAAATAAGGCTTTAAATTTGCCATGGCCTTGCTGTTGTAGTTCATCGAGTTTTTTGTCGGCATCAAGCGCCTGACGATAAACAATTTTTAAATTAGTATTGAGTTGTTCAATAATTGAATCCATGGTTTTCCTAAAGCTTTGTACTGCATGGCCGACATAATACTTGGATTACATTTAAAAGTCAGGTTTGTTATATGAATATATCAGGCACAAGTTTACCCGCTGTTTCTGGCTCAGGCCAAGGCAGTGAGCTTTATAGCGCTGCTTTATCTAAAAAGCAGCAACTAGCAGATGGCGCAGCAGCACTTGCACTTATTGAAGGTGCTGCACAATCGTCAAGTGCGCAAACACCGGCTAAATCGGTAACAGCATCATTGGGTAACAACGTAAATATATACGTTTAAATGCTGTTTTAAATTAGCTTAAGATCGATAGGTGTTTTACTTTTTTGACCACCTATTTCTCTAACTAATTTAGGCACTAAAAATCCAGGCAGGGCTTTTAATAGCTCTGCCATTATTTTTATAGCGTCTTCTTCGTTAATATCAAAGTGGCTGGCCCCTTCAACTTTATCGAGCAAATACAAATAATACGGTAATACGTCTGCGTCAAATAACGCTTCGCTTAAATTTATTTGCGCATCGAGCGTATCATTCACATCTTTTAAAATTACAGCTTGGTTTAAAAGCGTTACGTTTGCTTGTTTAAGCTTTTGCATGGCTGCTTTAAAGTCAGCGTCTATTTCGTTGGCGTGGTTTATGTGATTAATAAAAATAATTTTTAATGGCGATTTTGCTAATCGCTCACATAGCTCATCGGTTATTCGCGCCGGTATAACTACTGGTAAACGACTATGAATTCGCATTCGTTTAATTTGTGGTAATTGCTCAAGCTCATCTAAAAACCAACTTATTGCATCGTCTTTGGCCATAAGTGGATCGCCGCCACTTAAAATCACTTCGTTTATATTGGCATCAGATTTTATGTAGCTTAGTGTTTCAAGCAGACTTTTTTTATTAAGTTGGTTTTCTTGATACGGAAAATGCCTTCTAAAGCAGTAACGACAATTGACGGCACAGCCGGTTTTAAACATTACTAAAACACGCGATTTATACTTATGTAAAAGGCCGGGTTGTTCGTTATCTTGCTCAAGTAGGGGATCTTTATTAAAACCCGACTTAGTTAAAAATTCTTGATGGCGTGGCATGACTTGCAATAAAAGAGGATCGTTTGGATCGCCTTTGCGTATTTTTTTTATAAAAGGGATAGGCACGCGTACCGGAAATAAACTGCGGGCTTTTAGGTCGTTTTCATGGACTTGGCTCGATAAACCGACCATTTCAAGCAAGGTTTTTGGGCAGGTAACTACATTTGCTAATTCTTTTTGCCAGTTTTTATGCAAATTTGCTTCATTTCTTTGTATCATTGGCATGTAGATTACTCGAAAAAATATAAATAGAGGAAACGATGGCGAATTATAGCACCAACGAGTTCAAGGGCGGCCTAAAAATTATGATGGACGGCGAGCCTTGCAGTATCTTAGAAAATGAAATGGTAAAACCTGGTAAAGGCCAGGCGTTCAACCGTGTTCGTATCCGTAAACTTATCTCTGGTAAGGTGCTTGAAAAAACCTTTAAATCGGGTGAATCAGTTGAAGGTGCTGACGTAATGGATACAGATTTAGCGTATCTATACACAGACGGCGAATTTTGGCACTTCATGAACAACGAAACATTTGAGCAAATTGCTGCTGACGAAAAAGCACTAGGCGATGCAGTTAAATGGTTAGTTGAAAATGATTTATGTACAATTACATTATGGAACGGCAGCCCTATTGCTGTTACACCACCTAACTTTGTTGAGCTTGAGATCACTGAAACAGATCCTGGCCTTAAGGGCGATACAGCGGGCACTGGTGGTAAACCAGCAACGCTTAGCACAGGCGCTGTAGTACGAGTTCCATTATTTGTACAAATTGGCGAAGTAATTAAAGTAGACACTCGTAACGGTGAATACGTAAGCCGTGTTAAGTAAGCTTTAACATTGTTTATAAAATCCCAGCTTAAGCTGGGATTTTTTTTGGAGAAAATATGTCAGCAGATCTTTGGGCCCCAAGCGCAAGCATTGAAACACTAAAACAACGTGCAGCGATATTACGTAACATTCGTGAGTTTTTTTATACGCGTAATGTAATGGAAGTAGAAACGCCGAGCTTAAGTGCTGCCAGTGTAACCGATGTGCACTTAGCCAGTTTTAACACCACATTTGTAGGTCCAGGGCATGCTGGTGGGCTTCCTCTTTTTTTACAAACATCCCCAGAGTTTGCTATGAAACGCTTGTTAGCAGCAGGCTCAGGCGCTATTTTTCAGCTTTGTAAAGCATTTAGAAATGAAGAAGCAGGTAGTCATCACAATCCCGAATTTACAATGCTTGAATGGTATCGCCCAGGCTTTGATGAGTTTGCACTTATGGATGAAATGGATGAACTAATGCGGCTTGTTTTAGATGTTGAGCCGGCAACAAGGCTTACTTATCAGCAAGCGTTTGAACAAGCACTTGGGCTCGATCCGCTAACAGCGAACATAGAGCAATTAAAGCAACTAGCGTGTGAGCATGGATTTGCTGATATAGCCCAAAATGAAACGCATAAAGATACCTTACTGCAATTATTATTTTGTATGAAAGTGGAGCCCACAATAGGACAAAATAAGCCATGTTTTGTGTATCACTTTCCAGCTTCTCAAGCGGCACTTGCACAAATTTGTGAACACGATACACGCGTAGCAGGGCGCTTTGAGCTTTATTACAAAAATATGGAATTGGCGAATGGCTTTAACGAACTCACAAATGCCAGCGAGCAAGCTAAACGTTTTAATGAAGATAACGCATACCGCGCTGAAAACGGTTTAAAGCAAGTGCCAATGGATACGCGTTTAATTAAAGCGCTGGAGCATGGATTACCTCAGTGCGCAGGGGTGGCTTTGGGTATAGATAGGCTTGTAATGCTCGCAACAAATAAAGAGAAAATTAAAGACGTAATCGCGTTTGATGTGCAAAGAGCGTGATGCTTGGCTTGTAGGCGTAGGTGGAAAACCTGTCGGTGCGAATTTATTTCGCGCTCATGTAAATTAACTTTATAAATAAGCGAGGTATAAAACCTCACTTACAAATAAAAACACCGCGTTTAATTTAAACGCGGTGTTTTTTTATTGCTTGCTGTAGCTTTCATTTGAAAGCCAACGGCTATGCTTTACAGATTAAGTGTAAACGTAACACCTGCTACGCGAGGCTCACCTAATTGTGTATAGGTATGCGTTGCGTAACCATCTTGTGGGTCATTACCAAATTCAAAACCACGTGTAGGGACTGTTTCGTCAAACACGTTACGAGCCCATGCGCGAACTGCCCACATGTCTGCTTCGTAGCCAAAGCTTAAGTTAACTAAGTTGCTGCTTGGTGCCTGTGAGTTATGACTATCTGAGAAGTAGTAATCGTCCTTACCTTCAATACCAACCATGCCGTAAAATGCGTTAGTAAAGTTGTAACGTGCAGTAAACGCATACTGGTATTTAGGTGACTGCGCTTGTTCGCGACCGTCTTGGTTTAAGCCTGATTGTGTTACAAACTCGTCAATTTCAGTGTTTAAGTAACCAGCACTACCTGTTAAAAATAGATTATCAGTTAGTTGGTAACTACCTTCAACTTCAAGTCCGTAGTTGCTACCAGAACTTGCGTTATCAACATAACCGGTAAATTGCTGACCTTCTACTTGCCATGCTTTTAACTGAATATCGTCGCGGTGCATGTAAAATGCTGCTAAGCGAAGTGTAAATTTGTCATCAAGTGATGAACCTTTAACACCAAATTCGCCGCTCCATAAATATTCAGGGTCAAAACTGGTGTGTTGCTGGAAAAAATCAGCGCTTAGGTTTAAGCCTTCATCTTTTGCTTTAGCCAGTGCTTCTGAGTTAATACCACCGGCTTTGTAGCCACGGGTGATGCTGGTGTAGATCATAGTGCGATCAATTACTTGATATTCAAGTGCTATTTTACCGCCAACCATTACATCGTCAGTATCTTGTATAAAGCCATTGCTATCGGTGTAGTCGCCTTGGTATTGCTCTACACGTAAACCTGTAATTAATGTTGTTTTAGGGCCAATTGGAGTCGCTACTTGACCATATACTGCAACGTTACTCGTTTCGTAAGTTGAAGAGAACGGGCTTGCTAACCATGTGTACTGGCGCTCTAAATCAACATCACGGTTTTGGTAATAAATACCCGCAACCCAGTTACCTGTTTTAGAATTAAATTGTAAATCTACAGACTGATCGTCGCGATCGCGGCTGTATAAATCAGTTGAGCTGTATCCATCTGGATGTAAGCCAGCAGCACATAACTGTGGTTCACTTGTATCGTTACATACCCAGTCTTCGTCAAAGCTATAAAGCAACTCGGTATCAATAGCCGACAGGTTTAAATTTACATCAAAAGCGTCAAAACCCGTGTAAGTATTATTAACGCCTATAGCGTAGCTTTGTTGATTATCTTGTCCTGGTTCATCGGCAACACTATTGCGGCTGTTATCAAGCGTAAACGCATCATAGCCGTTGTTTATATCAATATAGTGCAGGTTTAACTCAGTATTTAAATGCTTTGTAAGCTGGCTGTTTAATTTAAAACGGGCTACTTGTTCGTCTTGATTTTGTGTTTCGTCATTTAAGTACAGGTTATCTACGTAACCGTCTGACTTTCTACGAAAGTAGCTAACGCGTGCGCTAGTGTCATCTGTTAAGCCAGTGCTTGCTGCAATGCCTGCTTCGCGGGTGTTGTATGTGCCAGCACCTACTTGTAATTTTAAGCTTGGATCGCTTGTGGCTTTAGCTGAACCCATTTGGATCATACCGGCCATACCGTCTGCGCCAAAGCGTGTACCTTGTGGCCCACGATAAATTTCTACTTGGTCTATATCAAATAATAATGAACTGCCACCAAGGCCAGAATAGTTAATACCATCAATAACTAAGCCTACAGATGGATTAATAGGGTCTACAAATTGTGAACGAAGTCCCACGCCACGAATTTGAATATAACGACCGCGCGACGCACCAGATGCAAAATTTACATTGGCGGTACTGCCTAACATTTCGTCTAAGTAACTTGCACCACGTTGATTAATTTCATCTTCGCTGAATAAGCTCGCACTCGCGCTTAAAGTTTGAATGCTTTCGCGCTGAAAATCGCCAGTTACAACAATTCTTTCTAGGTCGCTATCATCAGCGTTAGCTGCAATTGGTGCACCAAGCAGCGGTAAAAGTGCGGCAGTAATTAAAGACAAACGTAAGTTCATTGGGTTACTTAACTCCATTTTAGGGACTCGTATGGTAGCAATTATTTAAACACATGTGCTATAAACGCGGCAATTATACGTTAAATAATCAGGATTACTAATATGACCTTTAAAGTTGACTTCAAGGTACGTGATTACGAATGTGACTTACAAGGTATCGTAAATAACAGTGTTTATTTTAATTATTTAGAACATGCTCGACATGAGTTCTTGTACGCACACGGTATTGATTTTGCTCAGTTAGCAAAAGATAAAATTAACCTAGTCGTGATGCGCAGCGAAATGGATTATAAACATTCACTATTACCAGGTGATGAATTTTATGTGGCTGTAGAGCCGCAGCGTATTAGTCGTTTAAAATTTGCGTTTAAGCAAACGGTCATACGTAAAAGGGATGAAAAAGTAATGCTCAATGCACTGGTTATAGGAACGTCTGTTAATGAAAAAGGTAGACCGTTTTTACCAGAGCAAATAGATAACGTATTTAAAACTACAACTTAGTACTTAATCGCATAACTTTTGAACTATCATAGAACAAAAATTTACATTTAAAACATGCATTTTTAACGGATAAAGGGCATAAATATTGTTACAATTACATTAATTAGACAATTAGTTAGTAGTAGCATGAAATTAGCAGCAATACCGATGCTTATAGTCGGTTTATGTGTTGGTTGCGCATCAACAGGGACGGTTACCAGTGAGCAGCTTAAATACACCCAATGGCAATTATCACGTGTTGATGGTTTAGCAATTCCACCTTTGTTTAATGCATCAATGAGCTTTATTGAAGCACTGCAAGTAAACGGTTTTGCTGGCTGTAACAAATTTTTTGGTGAAGGCTCGCTTGAAGAAAGTAACCTTACCGTAAGTAAATTAGGAATGACGCGCAAGTCATGCGGCGAAGACCTTGATGAGTTTGAGCAGCAGTTATTACAAGCCTTAAAGCAAGGTGCAGAGCTTAAAATGCAAGACCAGCAATTAGTCATGCAAGGCGAGCAAACATTTGTGTTTATCCCTAAATAATTTTAAGTTTTTGAAAAACAGCCCCTTGCGGGCAGTTTTTAACTGACGTACACTCAGCGCAGATTTGTTGAATAATATCTTCGAATCGACGAACAAAATTTATATATCAATACTTGTCGGAGTGCCAAAGCTAAGTAATTAGTTTTTGGCTGAGATCGCGAAAGCGGGATCCGTGAACCTGATCAGGTTAATACCTGCGTAGGGAACAAGCTGCCTAAAATGGGACGCTTGTGCGTCTTTTTTTATGCGCACAATAAAGTGATTTATTTTTTAGGCTGCAAAGTAGCATGTACGCTACTTTACGATCTTTCTCTATTCCTCGGAATATCTGACAAGACAACCCTTAAGCAATGAGGCAAGTCATGTCAAATACTACAAATAAAGCGTCACGCCGAGAAACTCGTGCTGCCGCGTCTGAATATATTTATAACTTAACGGGTCAACCGTTCCCAAATTCTCATAAAGTATACGTTGAAGGTACTCAACCAGGTGTGCGTGTTGGTATGCGTGAAATCACGTTAAGTGACACGTTTATTGGCGGCACAGATGAAAACCCTGTTTATGAGTCAAACGATCCGCTTCGTGTTTACGATACGTCGGGCCCGTATACCGATCCTAATTTTAAACTAGACGTGCGCAAAGGCTTACCAAAATTTCGTGAACAATGGATTGAAAGCCGTGGTGACACCGAAATTTTAGAATCAGTGACGTCGCAGTTTTCGCAGCAGCGCATGGCAGATGAAGGGCTGGATCATATTCGCTTTGATCACCTTCCAAAAATTCGCCGTGGTGTCGCTGGTAAAAACGTAACGCAAATGCACTACGCACGCCAAGGGATTATTACTCCTGAAATGGAATACGTAGCCGTTCGCGAAAATATGGGACGTGCAGAAATTCGTAAAGAATTACTAGCCGCGCAGCATAAAGGCGAGTCGTTTGGTGCGAGTATTCCTGAATTTATTACCCCAGAATTTGTACGCGACGAAATAGCCCGTGGTCGCGCTATTTTACCAAATAATATAAACCATCCAGAAACAGAGCCTATGATTGTAGGTCGTAACTTTTTAGTAAAAGTTAATGCCAACATTGGTAACTCATCGGTTAGCTCATCTATTGAAGAAGAAGTAGAAAAAATGGTGTGGTCTACCCGCTGGGGCGCAGACACCGTGATGGACTTATCAACGGGGCGTTACATTCACGAAACGCGCGAATGGGTTGTACGTAACTCGCCTGTACCTATTGGCACAGTACCGATTTATCAAGCGCTTGAAAAAGTAAACGGTGTGGCTGAGGATTTAACGTGGGAGATTTTCCGCGATACGCTTATTGAACAAGCCGAGCAGGGTGTTGATTACTTTACTATTCATGCCGGTGTACTGCTTCGCTACGTACCAATGACGGCTAAACGTGTAACCGGTATTGTGTCGCGCGGTGGCTCAATTATGGCTAAGTGGTGTTTAGCGCATCACAAAGAAAACTTTTTATACACGCACTTTGAAGACATTTGCGAAATTTTAAAACAATACGATGTGTGTTTTTCATTAGGTGATGGCCTTCGCCCAGGTTCTATTGCTGATGCCAACGATGAAGCGCAGTTTAGTGAGCTGCGCACATTAGGTGAACTGACTAAAATTGCGTGGAAGCACGACGTACAAGTATTTATTGAAGGCCCAGGGCATGTGCCAATGCACATGATTAAAGCCAATATGGATGAGCAATTAAAGCATTGCGACGAAGCGCCATTTTACACTTTAGGCCCGTTAACGACCGATATTGCACCAGGGTACGATCATATCACCTCTGGTATTGGGGCGGCCCAAATAGCATGGTACGGCTGTGCAATGCTTTGTTATGTAACACCTAAAGAGCATTTAGGTCTGCCAAATAAAGAAGATGTTAAAGAAGGCTTAATTACCTACAAAATAGCTGCACATGCCGCCGATTTAGCAAAGGGGCACCCAGGCGCGCAAGAGCGCGATAATGCGCTATCAAAAGCACGTTTTGAGTTTAGATGGCATGATCAATTTAATATTGGTTTAGATCCAGAGCGTGCTCGTGAGTATCACGACGAAACCCTTCCGCAAGAATCAGGCAAAGTGGCTCACTTTTGCTCTATGTGTGGCCCTAAATTTTGCTCTATGAAAATTAGCCAAGAAGTACGCGATTACGCTAAAGATTTAGAAACACGCGGTATTGATCCAAATGACGCTGGCGAGGCTATTGAGATCAAAATGATTGATGTAGAAGCCGAGATGAAAGCTAAATCTGCCCAGTTTAAGCAAACAGGCTCAGAAATTTACCACAAAGCGGTATAGCAATAAGTTAGATGCAGATGTAGGTGAGGTTTTATACCTCGCTTCTTTAAACATTGAAGAAGTGCGAGTGAGTTCGCACCTACTAATAACTGCTTTTGGAGGTTTTATGTTTTATAACATTGCTGTGGTGGGTTTTGGTTTAGCAGGGCGCTTAGCTGCCCTTGAGCTAAGTAAGTTGCATCATGTAACGGTGTTTGAAGCTGACGATGAGCAAACCCCAAATAGCGCCGGTAAAGTGGCTGCAGCAATGCTTGCCCCGCTGGCTGAATCGGTATTGTGTGAGGCTGATTTAGCTTTAATGGGTCTTGATTCAATGAAGCGCTGGCCAGAAATAGTGAGTGAACTTGAGGGGGATGTGTTTTTTCAGCAGCAAGGCACATTGGTCGTTGCGCATCAGCAAGATAAGGGCGATCTACAAAGCTTTACCCAGAGAATAAAGCCCATAGCAGGGCAAAGCGCTCAGGTATTGAATGCTCAGCAAATAGCGCAGTTAGAGCCAGAGCTTGCTAATCGGTTTAACCAAGGTCTATTTTTACCCTGCGAGGGGCAAATAGATAACCAAGCCTTTTATAAAGCAAGTTTTACCATGCTCAACAAGCGCAAAGTTAAGTGTGTGTTTAACCAGCGCGTAACCATTAAAAACGGTGAAATAAATAATCGACCATTTGACTACATTATAGATTGTCGTGGGCTTGGTGCTAAAAGTGATAAACCGCTTAGAGGTGTGCGCGGTGAAGTCGCAAGGCTATATGCACCTGAAGTAAATTTAACGCGACCTGTGCGTTTAATGCATCCGCGTTACCCAATTTATATAGCGCCTAAACCGAATCATGAATATGTAATTGGTGCGACCGAAATCGAATCGCAAGATAGCGGCGCCGCAACAGTGCGATCAACTCTTGAGTTACTTTCAGCGGCTTATACCGTACACAGCGGATTTGCCGAAGCACGGCTACTTAATATTCAAACCGGATTACGCCCTGCATTTAGCGATAACCGCCCAGAAGTATCACAAGTTGGTAATGTAATTAGCATTAACGGCTTATATCGTCATGGTTATATGCTTGCACCGGCATTAGTGGCGCAAGTAGCTTCACGAATAGAGTGAGAATAAAATGAACATTACAATTAATGGCGAGCTACTTAGTGTTAATAGCAAAGCACTCGTTGAGGTACTTCAAAGTTTTGGTGCAGTTGCGCCTTTTGCTGTGGCTGTTAATGGCGAATTTATTCCACAAAGTCGGCACAGAAACTATGTACTTAATGAAGGTGACAGTGTTGAGTTGCTGTCACCCATTCAAGGCGGATAAAGCTCATGCAAACTAAAGACTGTTTAACTATTTATGGAGAGCAAGTAAATAGCCGTTTATTAATAGGCTCTGCGCTTTATCCGTCGCCTGATATTATGACCCAATCGATAGTCGCCTCTGGTGCTGAAATTGTTACCGTGTCGCTTAGGCGCCAACAAAGTGCAGCAGCCGGTGATGACTTTTGGCGGTTAATAAAAAATACAGGCTTAAAAATACTGCCTAATACCGCCGGGTGCCACAGTGTTAAAGAAGCCATAACGCTTGCAAAAATGTGCCGAGAGGTATTTGCCACCGACTGGATTAAGCTGGAGCTGATTGGCGATGATTACAATTTACAGCCTGACCCTTTTGCGTTACTTGAAGCCACAAAAATATTAATTAATGATGGCTTTAAAGTATTGCCTTATTGCACCGATGACTTAGTACTTTGCCAGCGCTTAAATGAGCTAGGGTGTGAGGTGCTTATGCCGTGGGGGGCGCCAATAGGCACCGGTAAAGGCTTGTTAAATAGCTATAATTTAAAAACTATTCGAGAGCGTTTACCCGATACCACATTAATAGTAGATGCAGGTTTAGGTTTGCCATCGCATGCCTGCCAAGCACTCGAAATGGGGTATGATGCGGTATTATTAAATTCAGCCATTGCAGGGGCGGGCTGCCCAATTACTATGAGCCGCGCATTTAAAGCCGCAGTTGAAGCAGGGCGCTTTGCATATCAAGCAAAAGCAATGCCTGAAAAAGACGTTGCAGCCCCATCAACCCCAACAATGGGTATGCCATTTTGGCATCAGCAGTGAAGGAAAAAATATGAATAACGTAGTGTGGACAATTGCCGGATCTGATTCGGGCGGCGGTGCAGGCATTCAAGCTGATATAAAAGCAATGCAAAGTTTTGGTGTACATGGCTGCACGGCAATTACGGCGCTTACTGCACAAAATAGTTTAGGCGTAGAAGCTATTAATGCAGTGTCTACCGATATTATTGAATCGCAGTTACTTGCGCTTGAAAAAGACATGAAAGCCAAAGTAATAAAAATTGGCATGTTAGCCAATGTGCAGCAAATTCAGTTGATCAGCGAGCATATAAGCCACTATAAAGCTAAGTGGTCTGTGCCTCCCGTTATTGTATATGACCCTGTTGCTATTGCCTCAAGCGGTGACTTACTAACAGAAGAGGACACGGTAAGTGCAATAAAAGAATGTTTACTGCCGCTAGTGGATGTAATAACTCCAAACACCCACGAAACACAGTTATTAACTGGTGTGTATTTAATTGGCCCAGCTGCAATAAAAGAAGCGGCTAATAAGCTATTAAGCTGGGGGGCAAAAGCTGTTGTTATTAAAGGCGGACATTGGGATTACCCAAGTGGCTACTGCATTGATTATTGTATTGATAGTAATACACAAAATGGCGAAGAATATTGGTTAGGCAATCAAAAAATACAAACACCGCATAACCACGGCACCGGATGTAGCATGGCTTCGGTCATTGCTGCGTGTTTAGCTAAAGACTACCCATTAAAAGATGCCTTTATTTTAGCTAAAGCATATATAAACCAAGGGCTAAAACAGTCGGTACGCTATGGCGAAGGGATTGGACCGGTTGCTCATACATCGTTCCCCACTAATTTAGCTGACTACCCACAAGTAATTGAGCCAGGGAGCTGGCTGGGTGATGAATTAGATTTTGATGTGCCGCTTGATTTTAATATGGCTGCTGATTTTGCTCCATGTGAAAGTAAATCGCTTGGCTTATATGCGGTTGTAGATAGCACAGATTGGTTAGAAAAATGCTTACAACAAGGCATTAAAACAGCGCAGTTACGCGTTAAAAATAAAACGCAAGATGAGCTTGATGGGCTCATTAAGCAAGCTGTTGAGCTGAGCAAGAAATACAACGCACAGGTATTTATAAACGACTACTGGCAGTTAGCTATTAAGCACGGTGCATATGGCGTGCATTTAGGGCAAGAGGATTTAGAGATTGCCAATTTAGCGGCAATTAAAGATGCTGGGTTAAGGCTTGGGCTTTCTACTCATGGTTTTTATGAAATGCTGCGTGCGCATAATTATCGCCCTAGTTATATGGCATTTGGTGCTATTTACCCAACCACAACAAAAGATATGACAGGCCAAATACAAGGCCTTGAAAAGCTCATTAAATTTGTACCTCTTATGCAAAGCTACCCAACAGTAGCAATAGGCGGTATTGATTTAAGCCGTGCTGAACTGGTAGCTAAAACAGGCGTAGGCAGTGTTGCCGTAGTGCGTGCGATTACCGAAGCTGATAATTACGTAGAGGCTATAAGCGCTCTGCAAGTGGCCATAAGCAGTGCCAATTAAAACTAACAAGGGTAATACTATCAAGGGTAAAACTAACAAGGTTGATAAACGTGAGTGAGCTAAGCGATAAAGAAACCCTGCGTTACAGCCGCCATTTATTGCTTGAAGAAGTTGGGCTTGAAGGGCAATTAGTACTTAAATCCTCAACGGTTGCAGTAGTGGGGGCTGGTGGTCTAGGTAGCCCCGCGCTTTTATATTTAGCCGCTGCGGGTGTTGGAACGCTTATTTTAATTGACGATGATGAGGTTGAGCTTTCAAACTTACAGCGCCAAGTGCTTTATAAAATAAATCACTTAGGACAAAGCAAGGTCGTCGCCGCGGGTAAAGTATTAGCGAGTCTTAATAATCAAATAAACATAGTAACGCATTGTCAAAAGCTAGATGAGAGTAACGCAGCTAATATTCTAAAAGATGCTGACATCGTACTTGATTGCTCTGATAACTTTAGTACTCGCTATAGTGTTAACCGTTATTGTATTAGCAATAAAACACCGTTAATTTCGGGTGCTGCACTCGCAACCAAAGGGCAATTAATGGGCTTTGATTTTAGGCAAAGTGATAGCCCATGTTATGGCTGTGTTTTTCCACGGGGCGAAGCTACACCGGTTATCAATTGCAGTAACGCTGGGGTTATTAGCCCGTTACTTGGTGTAATAGGCTCTATGCAGGCGCAACTTACGCTCAACTTATTGCTGGGGCATGCAGAGGGAGGTGTGTTTATAACCTTTGATGCGCTCACTTTAAAACAACAGCACTTTAAAGTGATTAAAGATTCAGAGTGTAAAGAGTGTGGTAAATAAGTTTTTGAGGGGCTTGTGCCTTTTATTAAATGTAGCGTTAAAGAATTAAAAGCTGCGCTTTTCGCGTGAGCAAGCTTCACGCCTACAACATATCAAACTTTTGCACCAAGCTTGTTGACGCACAGCTTGCTGGCGTGACGAGCAAAGCTCGTAATTTCTATGCTTTGGTGTCTTCTCATTTACTCCTCTTTTACTTCTCTTTGTGCAATAAGATTTTAAGTAATTTATTCACAAAGAGGCTAAGAGGGCGCTGCGCTTTTCGCGTAAGCAGGCTTTGCGCCTACAAAAATAAAAAACCGCGTTTAAATAACGCGGTTTTTTGATTTCTAATTAACGATTTATTTTAGTCGTTAATTTTTGCAAACGCAGTACCTAAGCGAGTAACCACTTCTGGTAGTTGGTCATCCAGTATTTCAGCTTTATCAGCACCCCATGCTAGTACCACAGTAGAGCCTAATTTAAAGCGACCCATTTCTTCACCCTTTTTAAGCGTGATAGCGTTATCGCCAGTGGTTGGGTATTTCCAACTAAATACATCGCTACCTGCTGGTGGCGTGACAGTACCTGCCCAAATAGTTTCTATGCTGGCTACAATTGTTGCGCCAACAAGTACCATAGCAAGCGGACCAATCTCAGTTTCAAAAATTGCTACTACTCGTTCGTTACGTGCAAACAAGTTAGGCACGTTTTGCGCTGTAAGTGGGTTTACTGAAAATAAATCACCTGGCACGTAAATCATTTTGCTTAGTGTGCCATCAATTGGCATATGAATACGGTGGTAATCTTTAGGCGCTAAATAAATAGTGGCAAACTTACCGCCTAAAAATGGTGTTGTATCATCTTGTGAGCCGCCTAGTAGCGCTTGTAAGCTGTAATCGTGACCTTTAGCTTGTATTAGCTGTCCGTCAACAATATCGCCTAGCTGGCTGATTGCGCCATCCACTGGATGAATGATTATATTGCTATCTTCTACCATTGGGCGCATGCCGTCTTTTAAAGGGCGAGTAAAAAATTCATTAAAGCTTTTATAATGAGCCGGATCTGGGTATTGGGCTTCGCTCATATCTACTTTATATTGCTTAATAAATAGTTTAATTAAAGTCGTTGTTAAAGCACCTGCTTTAGCTGCGGCTAATTTACCCACTACGCGTGAAATAAAGTGTTTTGGCATTGCGTACTGCATTGCGATTTTAAATTTGTCTAAACTCACAGTATTTATCCTAAATTATACGCGAGGCGCACGGGCGCCTGCACGGCCATCGGCCATTGTTTCTAAAATTCGGTGGTAGCTGTCAAAGCGCAATTGAGAAATTTTGCCATCTGCTACAGCTTCTTTAACTATACAGCCCGGATCGTTTAAATGTTTACAGTCTCTAAAGCGGCATCCGCCTATAAATTCTCTAAACTCTTTAAAGCACCAGGTTACACGCTCAACATCTAAATGCCATAAACCAAATTCGCGAATTCCTGGCGAGTCGATTAGGTTACCGCCACTTGGTAAATGGTGAAGGCGTGAAACAGTTGTTGTGTGCTGGCCTAGGCCGCTGTTTTCAGATACTTCTTTAGTTAATATTTCAGCGTTAGGTAATACAGTATTAACGAGGGTTGATTTACCCACACCACTTTGACCAACAAAAATGTTATTTTTACCAACAAGTACTTCTTTTAATTCATCAATACCATTACCCGATATATTACTAACAAGGAGTACTTGGTAATCAAGTTTACGATAGATATCGAGAACTTTTTGTATTTCGCTAAGACCTGCGTCATCAATTAAATCTATTTTATTGAGTACTAAAATTGGCTCAATACCCATATCTTCACAGGCTATTAAATAGCGGTCGATAATACTTGGGGTAAACTCAGGTAATACCGCCGATACCATGAGTATTTGATCAATGTTAGCCGCAATAACTTTTACGCCGTCGTAAAAGTCAGGGCGGGTAAGTTGCGAGCGACGCTCTTGCGTGGCTTCAATTACTCCGGCTAAATCACCTTCACTTACTTTGGCACGGCGAAACAATACCTCATCACCACACACTAAATTTGACACGGTACGTCGTATATTACAACGAAGTACATCGCCATTTTCAGTTTCGACATCGGCGTGTTGGCCAAAACGACTGATCACAATTGCGCTCTCGACCTGACCTAAATTATCGGTTTGCCACTCTTGCGCGCCTTTTTTAGCTGGTCTTGAGTCTGCGCTATTAATGCGCTTTTGGTGGTTGGCCTTGATCTGACGCGATTGGCCTTTACTTAATTTTTTCTGTTTTGCCACTGGAGGCCTATAACCTTAGTTAAATGTCGCTTTTCCTAAAAAAAGCTTTAGCTCGACGGTTGATGCTAATATGATATATCGAAATGCGTTGGATCTAAAGGAAAGCACCGCTTAGGTAATTATGACTATTAATAAATCAAATTTAATTTGGCTCGATCTTGAAATGACAGGACTCGAACCAGAGACCGATAAAATACTCGAAATTGCGACGGTTGTCACTGACGCAGACCTGAATATATTAGCTGAAGGGCCAACCATAGCTATTCATCAAAGTGATGAATTACTAAATGGTATGGACGAGTGGTGTACTACGCAGCATGGTAAGTCGGGTTTAACAGCACGCTGTAAAGCAAGTACATTCGATGAAGAGTATGCCGTGGCACAAACGTTAGATTTTTTAAAACAGTGGGTGCCTGCAGGTGTATCACCAATGTGTGGTAATTCAATTGGGCAAGACCGCCGCTTTATGAATAAATACATGCGTGAACTTGAAGATTTTTTTCATTACCGCAATCTTGACGTGAGTACTATTAAAGAATTAGCACGTCGCTGGAAACCCGAAGTGCTTGCAAAAGTGAATAAAAAAGGCTCGCACCTTGCTTTGGATGACATTAAAGATTCGATTATGGAATTAAAAGTCTATAGAGAAAATTTCTTTAATTTGTAAAAAACACTTGCAAACACATCGGATTATTGTAGAATCCTGCCCCGCTCAAGACGATAACCCACGCGGGGTTAGTGTGTTTGAGTGATTGAATTACCATCAATAAGTGCGGTACTAGCTCAGTTGCTAGAATGTTGAACGCGACCTGTCGCGCTTAAGCGTAAAATAACTGAAGAAATAAAAAATGCGGTACTAGCTCAGTTGGTAGAGCGCGACCTTGCCAAGGTCGAGGTCACGAGTTCGAGCCTCGTGTACCGCTCCAATTTCTAACCAAAAGAAATTGTAGTGTTGAATGAAAATATAATGCGGTACTAGCTCAGTTGGTAGAGCGCGACCTTGCCAAGGTCGAGGTCACGAGTTCGAGCCTCGTGTACCGCTCCAATTTCTAACCAAAAGAAATTGTAGTGATAGTAAATTTAGTTATGCGGTACTAGCTCAGTTGGTAGAGCGCGACCTTGCCAAGGTCGAGGTCACGAGTTCGAGCCTCGTGTACCGCTCCAATCTTTTTATATCCTTTCAAAATCCTTTGTATTAAAAATCATAAATAAAATTATAATTTAAAATCTCTCTTATCTACTTTATTCTTTGTGCAATATTCAGCATTAAAGTTTTGGTTGTTAGAAGCTATGGTTTCTCGCGCGAGCTATGCGCCTACAATAAAGCTGTTGTACTTTGAAGTTATGAGGTATGAGTGAGGTACAGAGGAGTCAATACTTTGAAACCGAGAGCTTTTATTAAAATAGCTCCCCCTGAATAGTTGCTATAACTCGTCTAGAGCCACCAGAATCGCGATGTTCACCTAAATAAATACCTTGCCATGTACCTAACGCTAAATAACCATTTGAAATAGGAATACTTAACTCGCAGCCTAACGTACTGGTTTTTATGTGTGCAGGCATGTCGTCGTCACCTTCATAATCGTGGCGATAATAAGGTTGACGCTCAGGAACGAATTTATTGAAATGGCTCTCCATGTCCATACGAACAGTGGGGTCTGCATTTTCATTTATTGTAAGGCTCGCTGAGGTATGCTGAATAAATAAATGCAACAAGCCTATTTTGTAACTCGCCAGTTCAGGAAGCTGAGACAATATTTCGTCATCGATTATATGAAAACCTCGCGGGCGAGGCTTTAATGTAATTTGCTTTTGCTGCCAACTCATAATTTATCGAAACTAACTTCAATGTTTGCATTACCAGCATCACAGCTAAATGGCATGATGATTTTTTTACCTTGGCTTTTGTGAGTAATTGTATGACCCTTACCCGATACCACAATAGGCGTTGCCATATCAAAGTCGAAGCCTTTCTCGCCAAGTAAATTTTTAGCACCACCTGTTACCATGTTGGTTATTTCGCCAACCATATCAGTAACTTCTTCATCTATGGTATCAGGGCGTTCGCCAAGCATACGCTCCATGATGGTCAATGCTAATCCTTCATCAAATGTAATTGAAAATGATCCTCGCGTTTGCGGGCCAACCATGCCAATCAAACCTGATACATCACCACAGGCTATCTCATCAGTTTTAATGCGAGGTTTACCTGGCTTCAATTGAGTTTGAGCCATAGTGCTCAAAACATTAATTAAAGAAGATAAAAAGGGATTGATGAATTCTACATTCATAGTGGCTACTCTTAAATTTGTTCTGTGAAATGACTATATAGTTTGAGTATAGTCACTAAGGATAACTTTGAAGGATTATGATGCTCTGCAAGATTCACATTTACCATGTGCTT
Organism: Pseudoalteromonas sp. SR43-5; assembly: GCF_014163835.1. Classification (NCBI taxonomy): domain Bacteria; kingdom Pseudomonadati; phylum Pseudomonadota; class Gammaproteobacteria; order Alteromonadales; family Pseudoalteromonadaceae; genus Pseudoalteromonas; species Pseudoalteromonas sp. SR43-5. The sequence continues at coordinate 130,590 of NZ_JACJEA010000001.1, read as the reverse complement.
CTATTGTCTGCCCTGATACAACAAACCCACCTTCGGCAGCTAAATTATTTAGCTCATGCGAAATTACACTCGAGTGTAACTCTTTGACAAAACCACAGGTATCGCAAATTAACAATTGTACTGGGTGTATATGATCAAAATGATGACACAGCATAAATGCATTTGTGCTTTCAATTTTATGAATAAAACCTAGCTCAGCTAAAAAGTCTAATGCACGATAAATAGTTGCAGGTTTAGCACCCGTTTCAGTTATTTTTAATTGCTCAAGCAAATCGTATGCACCAACACCACCTTGTGCGCTGGCTAATAGGCGAAATACTTTCTCGCGGATAGGCGTAAAACGCGCACCACGGTTGTCACAAACTTGTTTTGCTTTACTTACGAGTGATTCTATATTCATCATTACTCTTATCCTTATGCTACCGTGATATACTAACATACTGTGTTGTAGTTGCAGCGTTTTTATTAAGCGCTTTTTACCTAGGAAACCCAGTAATGCACGAACTATTAGCTATATTTATTTTCTTTTTTGCGGTTATTGACCCCATTGGTACTGTACCTGTATTTATTGCAGTCACACGTGGTGATGATGAGAAATTTAAACGCAAAGTTATATATAAAGCGGTAGGCGTATCTGCATTAGTGCTCTTATTTTTTGTACTTGCAGGTGAGCAATTACTTAACGCAATTGAAATTCCGCTTTCGGCTTTTCAAATAGCCGGCGGTATCATATTACTTATTTTTGCGCTCTCAATGATATTTGGTGAAAGTAAACCAGAAGCCGAAATTAAAAGTGTACGCGACAGCACTGAAACCGCTATTTTTCCGCTTGCGATTCCCTCTATCGCGAGCCCTGGCGCTATGTTAGGCGCCGTATTAATGACTCGTAATGAAGAATATACCTGGGTTGAGCAGTTACTAACGTCTTCGATGATGCTTGCTGTATTAGCGGTTGTACTGGTTTTGTTACTGCTTGCAACACATGTACATAAATTAATTGGTGATAGTGGTGCAAGTATAATAAGTAGAATTATGGGGCTTATTTTAAGCTCGGTTGCGGTTACCAATATTTTAAATGGCATAGCCCATTATTTTGGCTTGCAGGTTTTCTCTTAACATTGATGCTCGCTAGGCTTTTGTGTAAAATGCAGCGCCTTTTAAGCTGTGCTTAATAACTTTAATACCCTGAGGTTTGCTTTGAATAAATGTACTTTGGATAGACGCTTTTCTGTGGCCCCCATGCTTGATTGGACTGATCGCCATTGTCGTACTTTTCATCGCAAAATGACTAAACATACTGTGCTTTATACTGAAATGATAACCACAGGGGCTATTTTATTTGGTCGAGGCGACTACTTACATTTTAATAAACACGAAGGCCCAGTTGCGCTGCAACTTGGTGGCTCTGATCCTAAAGCGCTTGCGCAATGTGCAAAACTTGCAGGTGAGCGTGGTTATGACGAAATAAATTTAAATGTAGGTTGCCCGTCAGACAGAGTTCAAAATGGCCGATTTGGCGCATGTTTAATGGCTGAACCTCAATTAGTTGCTGAGTGCGTAGCAGCAATGAAAAACGAAGTAAGCATTCCTGTTACCGTTAAAACGCGTATTGGTATTGATGAGCAAGATTCGTATGAGTTTTTATGTGCGCTTATTGAAGCGTCTCATAAAGTAGGGTGTGATGATTTTATTATTCATGCTCGTAAAGCATGGCTTAATGGTTTAAGCCCGAAAGAAAATCGTGAAGTTCCACCGCTTGATTATCCACGTGTTTATCAACTTAAAAAAGATTATCCGCAGCTAGACTTAAGCCTAAATGGCGGTGTTAAAACAGTTGAGCAGAGCCTAGAACATTTGCAACATATCGATGGCGTAATGATTGGGCGTGAGGCTTATAGCAACCCATTTATGCTCAATGACGTTGATGAAAAAATTTATGGTGATTCTGCAAACACGCAGTCACGCCACGACGTAGTGCGTTCAATGTATGACTACATTGAAGAAGAAATGCGTTTGGGTGCTAATTTTTGGCATATTGCACGTCACATGCTCGGTATTTTTCAGGGGCAGCCTGGTGCGCGAGGTTTTAGACGCCACCTTTCTGAAAGTGGTCACGGTAAGCAAGCTGATTTATCGGTAATGGATAAAGCATTAAGCTTTGTACCAGAATAAAACTAAGCTTTAAAAATTCTAAATTTAAGCCACTTTCGAGTGGCTTTTTTAATCCTAAAAATTAGTCAAAATCATAATTTATTGGCCAATTCCACTCTATGTTGTTCAGCTTAAAGTCACTAAAATTTAGAGTGTTTGTTATTTACCATTATGATTTTAAATGCTTTATTTTCTTTTTGATGGACTTGGCACAACTCTTGGAATCTTCTTGTTGAAATTAATTAAAAATCAACAGGAGAATACCATGGGAATATTTAACCGCGTAAATGATGTAATTCAATCAAACATTGTCGCCATGCTTGATAAAGCAGAAGATCCAGAAAAACTTTTAAACCTAATGCTTACCGAGATGCAAGATGCATTGAATGAGTGTCGTAGTACAGCAGCCGCTTTATTGTGTGAAGAGAAAGTAATTAATCGCCAAATTGATACTAAAAAAACAGAATTAGCAGCTTGGCAAATGAAAGCAGAACGTGCGGTTGAGAAGGGCAGTGATGACCTTGCTAAATCAGCTTTACTTGAGAAGCAACGCGTTAACGAAAGCATTGAAAATAAGCAAACTCAACTAGAAACATTGCAAGAGTCTATTGCAAAAATTAAGTCTGATTGTGAACGCTTGCAGCAAAAAATGGCTATGGCTAAAACTAAGCAAGCTCAGTTAATGCAACGCCATAATGTTGCTATTGCTAGAGGGCGAATCAGTACGCAACTACAAAGCGATAAAGTTGCCCATGCGTTGTCTCGTTTTGAACAAATAGAGCAGCGTGTTGAAGGTATTGAAGCTCAAGTAGAGGCTTATGAGCTGACTGATACAGCAAGTTCTACCAGTACCCAAATTGAGTCGTTAGTTAAAAATGAAAAAATTGATGCTGAACTGGCTCGCTTAAAGGCGAACTTAAATACTAATTTAAAACACACTGCTTAGGAGATTGCTATGAACAGCTATAATCGTCAACAAGGTTGGTATAAAGATACTTTGAATAAAAAAATATCGGGTGTTTGTAGTGGTTTAGCCCATAGATTGGACTTTCCGGTATGGGCAACACGCGTAGTTACTATTTTGTTGTTTTTGAGTTTTCCGTTTGCAGTTGCACTTGGCTATTTTATAGCGCATTGCTGCCTTGAAAATAAAGAGTATTAATACCAACAGGCATAAATATTTGAACAATTTAACGAATTAAATCACCCTATAACGTTGTTAAAAATTTTAATTTAGAACAGCTAAGTATAAAAATTTTTGCCTAGTTATAGCGCAATTTTCTTATCGTTAAATAGGCCTCATATATAAGCCGGTTGGTATAAGGAGAATTACTATGAAAGCTTTGGCAGTATGTGTATTTATCTATTTATTACTGTTTACTGATTTAATAACGTTTGTGCAGATTGATTCTTGGCAGTTGCCGTTATGGATTGCTGATATTAGTTGGGCTGGGCTCGAGCTTGTAGGTGCTTTGGCCGCAATTATTGCTGTAGTTGCGGTAGTGGCTTTAATTACTATGGGATTAGTTGGTGCGGGTGTAGTGGCATTAGCAGGGACTGTTTTAGCGCTTTTATTCGGATCTATAATGATTGCATGGCCGTTACTATTTGTTGCAGTGTTGTGTTGGCTTGTTGCCGATAACAAAAAAGTAGCCTCTTAATCCTTAATTTGACTGACTATTATAGGTTAACTATGTTAAATTTAGCCTGTAATTTAAAGTTTTCATAAGGATAAGAATGATGACGAAACTATGTTTTTCGATGGCTTCTGCATTAATATTTAGTTTTTTTTCGTCATCGTTGGCGGCGCACTCAGGACACGATCATGGTTCTGATGTGGCTGTGCTCGAAGTAACTAACGCGCAAGTTAGAGAGTTTTTACCTGGTAGTACTTCAACTGTAGGTTATTTAACCCTTAGTAATCACAGTGGAGCCGCAGCAACTTTAACTAAGGCAACTATTGATGGCTTAGGGCGTGTTGAAATACACGAGCATTCACATGTAGACGGCATGATGAAAATGCAACAAGTTGAATCGGTTGAAATTAAGGCGCACGAAAGTGTCAGCTTTCAGCCTGGCGGTTATCATTTAATGGCATTTGAACCACAAGAGCCATTAAAAGTAGGACAAGAACGTAAACTCACACTATATTTTAGTGACGGTAATCGCTTATTTACTAATGCTCAAGTCGTGTCGCTTGAAGCGCAAGCTAAGCAGTCAAAACCATCTACTCAACACGCTCATCATTAGGAGTACACATGTCGCAACATAAAGGAAAAATAGCAGGAATAATTGTTTTACTGCTTATCATTTTTTACGCAATTGCTGTTTATTGGAGCACAGAACCTTCACGTTTTGACGTTGTTGCCAACGCGAAAGAGCAAGCGCAGCTTCGTAATGAAAAAATAGTAACGGGTTATGTAACTACTTCTACATTAATTACGGTAGCCAATACCTTACTAGATAAACCGGGTGGCTACTTATCAAATGATGTAATACCACCAAGTATTATTATGGATGATATGCCAGCGTGGGAATATGGCGCACTAGAAATGGTACGTGATTTATCGCTTTCTATGCGAAAAGATTTTAGCCGTTCTCAATCACAATCAACGGAACATGAAGCCCTTAAAAAGGCGCAGCCGCAGTTTAATATAAGCTCTGAGGCATGGGCATGGCCAAGTGCCGAAGGTGAGTACCAAAAAGGTATTGACTACTTAATGGTATATCGTGGACAAATTGCTAATGAGCATGAGCGCGATAGCCAATTTTACGCACGAGCAGATAACTTACGTAGTTGGCTTAAAGAAGCTGAAAAACGTTTAGGTAGCTTAAGCCAACGTTTAAGTGCCAGTGTAGGCCAAGAAAAAGTAAACACCGATTTAGCGGGTAATTCATCTAATAAACAAGCAACTCTTGCGCCACTGCAGCAGCAAGTAAGAACACCATGGTTGGAAATTGACGATGTGTTTTACGAGTCGCGCGGTGCAACTTGGGCATTACTGCATTTTTTACAAGCGATAGAGTATGACTTTAATGACGTACTTGAAAAGAAAAATGCACGTGTAAGCTTACAACAAATCATACGTGAACTTGAGGCGACTCAAGAAACAGTATGGAGCCCACTTATTTTAAACGGTAATGGTTTTGGCTATGTGGCAAACCATTCTTTAGTTATGGCAAATTATATTTCTAGAGCCAATGCGGCTTTAATCGAACTCAGCGAACTACTAGCTCAAGGATAAAAAATGAAAAAGTATTGTTTAGCAGCAGCCCTTTCAATGGCATGTTTAGCACCAGCGGCGCAAGCTGACACCCTATTAGGTTTATATGTAGGTGTTGATGGATGGAAGTCAGATAACGATGGCCAATTTTCTTACAAAAATAATGCATCTCAAGATTTTGATTTTGAAGATGAGACTTTTGTAAGTTACTACGCAGCGCTTGAGCATCCAGTGCCGTTAGTACCAAATATTAAATTAAAGTATACAGAGCTTGAGCTTGATGGTGATGCGGTTATTGGTGATACGTTTAGCTTTAATGGCAGTACCTTCGATACAAACAGAAAAGTAAATACTGTTAGTGATTTATCGCACATTGATTATATTCTTTATTATGAAATCTTCGATAACGATTTAGTTTCTATTGATTTAGGTTTAAATGCTAAACAGTTCGATGGAGAAATTACAGTAAAGTATGATGATGATGAACGAGATGTTTCTCAAATAGAAACCAAAGACTTCTCTGGTTTTGTTCCTCTTGCATACGGCCGTGCCGAAGCTGGCTTACCATTTACTGGTTTAAGTGTATTTTTTGAAGGTAGCTTTTTGGCTATTGACGATAGCAAAGTACAAGATTATCAAGTAGGCGTAGCGTGGGAACTTATTGATAACCTAGCAGTAGATGTTGCTGTTAAAGCCGGTTACCGTTCTATGGTATTAGAACTTGATGATGTAGATGATATTACTACTGATATTGATGCATCTGGCCCATTTGCGGGTATTCAGGTTCATTTTTAATTAGTATTTTCTAATTAAACAAAGCGTGGCATATTATTTTATTGCGTGCCACGCTAAATCAAACTCTCCCTCCAGCGCATTATTAATTAACTGCTTATAGACCTTATTGACAGGGAAATTAATGAGTTTAGAAAGCTCATCACCTGTTTGCGTAAATTTGTAATAGCTTAATACCAAATCACTACTCTTTGCCTTTAACGTTACTTTTTGCGATAAAAATGAAAGGGTAAGCTCTTGCCCCGCTTTAAGCACTGCAGATTCAATTTCTTTTCTATACAGTAAATTAAGATCCATGAGCGTTAAAATATCAGGAAAGCTAATGCCCGTTTTTCCTAAATTTAGAGATACTTTATTGCCTTTTCGTAGCAAATCAAACAAGGACGGTTTTTTGTAAAAGCCGAGTAATATAAAGTGGCTGTCGTCTTTTTCGTTATAGCCTGAGAGCGACACACATTTTTGCAAAGAGTCTGCTTCTCGCTGTGTCATATGCTTTAACGTTTGCAGGCTTTTAATTGAAAACGTACCAGGGTTGAGTGTTTCTCCCGTTAAAATTTTGGCCCATAAAGTTTGCATTGACGCATTTGAAGTATCTTCGCACAGTGCGATAAAATGCTCTACCCAGTCAGCATCAGGTTGTTTAGTACTTGCTACATCGGGGCAAAACCCCATAGCCATTGCTAAAATTGACTCTATATTTTGTTGTTGTTTTATTAGTAGTAAATCTTGGCGCTTTTGGGCACGAGCTAAAACAGAGTTTTCACTGTTGATATGATAAAGCGGCTTAACTTGGCCTTTAATATCGTAACTTTGTTCGGAGGTAGGCAGTATTCCGTTACTGCCTATTTTTGTTATAGGGTAACCAAGTAAGGATTCGATAATGTTAGCAAGGTTAATTCTCGCTTGTGCTGTCTTGACTGGCATGGCTGTGCATTGTCCTTTGTGAATGACTAAGCTGAGCAACAGTTTTAAGGTTATTTAACCCCATTGAAACTGTATTACGGAGCACATATTCGCTCAAAATTGCGGTGTAACCCGATATTAAAGGGGCGGTTGTTTGTCCGTTAATCTTACATATTAAAGTGACGATACCGTTTTGCTCACTAAAATTAAAAGTCCCCCTAATAATATGCTCAGCATTTAAAAGTATATTAAAGCTGACCTTATTTTGACTCACCGAAGTTATGATCATTTCACCATACCCCCATTTTCCCTTCCAAGACTGATGAGCACCCAGGCCAGAGCTCGGTTCGCCCAAGGTAAAACGTATACTGGGGTCTACTTTTTCCCATGGAGACCATTTTTGCCATTGATTAAAGTCAGTAATTAGCGGTTTTACTGCGTCAATATTTGCATTGATTTCTATTGTTTTATTTACATTATAACTTTGGGGAAGTATCAGCCCTACCAGTACTAATACCAATAACAATAACAGTACGCCTTTGATCAATATTTTTAATGGTTTAATAAGCACACCTTTTATTAGTTTTTTGAGTTGAAATACAACAACTTTTTATTAATCGACTATAGTATGAATTAGATTATAAACCAAAAATAATTTATAAATTGCTACCTAGGAGAGCGAATGTCGTCAGATCAAAACGATTTTTTATTTTTTGAACAAGACTATGAAGATGATGCAGTAATTGAGCCGACTAAGTTTTGGGATATTTTAATTGTTGATGACGAACCTGAGATCCACTCTGTAACAAAGTTAGCTTTGTCTGGGGTTGAGTTTTTGGGGGCAGGCTTGCGATTTCATGATGCCTATTCGGGAGCTGAAGCAATAGAGATTTTAGCTGAAAATAACGATATTTCAGTTATTTTTTTAGACGTTATTATGGAAACTGACGATGCTGGCTTGCAGGTTGTAAAAAGGGTGCGTGACGAATTAAATAATCAACATGTGAGAATTATTTTAAGAACAGGGCAAGCTGGTAATATACCAGAAGAAAAAGTAATACGTGAATACGATATAAATGATTATAAAACTAAAACAGAACTCACTCGCTCTAAATTAGTAACATCGCTCATAACCGCTATTCGCTCTTACGAGCAGGTATGCCAGCTTGAATATCAAAGTGATGCAATGAACACGATTGTTTCTGCATCAAAGTCTATTTTAGGGCTTACTGATATTAAGCAACTATGCAAAGAAATCATCAAGCACATGAGTATTATTTTAAAGTGTTCACCTCGAGGGCTTGTGTGCAGCAAATTAGACGGCGATGACTTTATTCAAGTATTAGGTGGTTGTGGGCATTACGAAGACTACTTTGGTGAAAAATTAATTAATGTTGATAGCAAAGTATTTAAACAAGTTGAGTTGTGTTTTGATTTATCAAAGCATCAACATACAGACTCAAATGCAACATTTGTATTAAAAAGTAAGCATAGAAAAGCGGCTTTATATATAGAATGTGACCATGTTCCTTTGCAAGCACAATTGCAGTTTGCTGAAATCTTCTTAACAAATGTGAGTGTTGCCCTCGATAATATAAGGCTGTTTGTAAAGTTAAGAGATGCAGCTTATAAAGATGTGCTTACAGGTATTTCAAATCGTACCAATTTTATTGAACGGGTAGAGCGTTATCAAAAGCCGCACGTGAATGATTATGTATTTGTACTACTTGATATAGTTAATTTTGCAGATATTAATAATGGCTTAGGGCAAGAGGTCGGCAATAAAGTATTAATTGGCATTGTGCAAAGGTTAAAAGAAAACTACCCAACAGCTAAGTTACTATCTCGTATTGGTGCTGATGTTTTTGGTTTTATTATTCGCCGTGATGAACTCGACTTAAAAAAATTGAATGAGCAGTTAGGTGTTCCATTTTGCGCAGAAGAGCATACATTGCCTATCGATTTTAGATTGGGTTTATGCCAACAGCAAGACTTTCAAAGTAGCGGGATTGATACACTTAAAGTTGCTTATATTGCACTTGACCAAGCTAAAAAAGCAAAGCATAAAGAGGGAATTTATTACAGTGTAGACATGCAAGATAAAATGGCTTGGCGCATAGGAATTATTAGACAATTACGCCATGATTTTGCTCGAAACAAGTTAGAGGTATGGTATCAACCTCAACTTTCATTAGATGACTTGTCTTTAATTGGGTGTGAGGCATTACTTAGGTGGCCCACCGGTAATGGGTCGTATATATCGCCAGCGGTATTTGTTCCACTTGCAGAAGATGCGGGCTTGATTGTTGATATAGGGCAATGGGTTTTAGAGCAAGCTTGCCAACAACAAAAGCGCCTAGAAAATATGGGTACCGAAATTTGTATTGCGGTTAATGTGTCTGTTCCGCAGTTTAAAGTAAAAGGTTATGCTCAAAACGTTAAAAATACATTATTAAAATATGGTGTTAAGCCAAAAAACATAGAGTTAGAAGTCACAGAAAGCGTAGTAATGGATGAACTCGAAACTGTTATTAATACACTTAGAGAGCTTCAAGAGTTAGGGATTGAGGTTGCTATTGATGACTTTGGGACTGGCTTTTCATCGCTTAGTTATATACAAAGTTTACCCTTGGATAGGTTGAAAATAGATCGTGCATTTATTAAGGATCTGCCAAATGATGACACTGGCGCTATTGCTGCCTTAGTTATTTCTCTTGGTGCTAAGTTGGGTTTAAAAACGATTGCTGAAGGCGTTGAAACACAAGAACAAGCTCAGTTCTTAAAAAACTTAGGCTGTGATGAGGTACAAGGTTTTATGTATGCTAAACCCATGCCTGAGCATGAATTGATAGAATTTATAAATAAACGCTAAAAAAGATTAACTTATTATTTAAGCTAATGAACGATTTAGAATTTAAAGCGCGATATGCTTTGACTACTTTGTATATATAAAGAATTTAGTAGGGTATAATTCGCGCCTTTTGTTATTCTACGGCCACAATTATGAGCACACTCAAAGCTAAGCGCGCCTTATTTTCATACCCGAAATACTGGGCTGAATGTTATGGCACCGCGCCATTTTTACCAACTACACGTGAAGAAATGGATGCACTTGGCTGGGATAGCTGCGACATAATAATAATTAGTGGCGATGCGTATGTTGACCATCCTAGTTTTGGTATGGCTGTAATTGGCCGTGTACTTGAAGCGCAAGGCTTTAGAGTGGGGATTATTGCCCAACCTGCATGGGACTCTAAAGATGCATTTATGGAGCTCGGCAGACCGAATTTATTTTTTGGTGTAACAGCCGGCAACATGGATTCGATGATCAACCGCTATACAGCGGAAAAACGCATGCGCCACGATGATGCTTACACGCCTAATAACGTTGGCGGTAAGCGCCCAGATCGCGCCGTGATGATTTACTCGCAAAAATGCCGTGAAGCATACAAAGGTATCCCAATTGTTATTGGCGGTATTGAAGCCAGCCTTCGCCGTATTGCTCATTACGACTATTGGCAGGAAAAAGTACGTCGTAGTATTTTATTTGATGCAAAAGCCGATATTTTAATTTACGGTAACGCAGAGCGCCCGCTAGTTGAAGTTGCACACCGTATTGCGGCGGGTGAAACGATGGATACGATTCAGGATATTCGCGGCACGGCTGTTATTCGAAAAGAGCCTCTACCTGGTTGGCGTGGCAGTGATTCTACCGCTATTGATAAAATTGGTAAAATCGACCCTATTCCAAACCCATATGGCGCGGATGATGTTGGCTGTAGTAAATCAGAATTTAAACAAGCGGGTATTGATTTAAAAGCAGAAGCGGCAAAACCAATCATGGTTCAGCCTGCACGTCCTAAGCCGTGGGAAAAAACCTATGTTAAGTTACCTGCTTATGAGCAAGTAAGTGTTAACAAACCTCTATACGCCCATGCCTCGCGCATTTTACACCAAGAAACAAACCCTGGTTGTGCAAGGGCGCTTTACCAACGACATGGCGATCGCTCTATTTGGGTAAACCCGCCAGCATATCCATTAGAAACACATGAAATGGATGCTGTATTTGGTTTGCCGTATCAGCGTATTCCTCACCCAAGTTATGGTGATGCTAAAATCCCTGCTTACGATATGATTAAAACGTCTGTTAATATTATGCGTGGCTGTTTTGGTGGTTGTTCGTTTTGCTCAATTACAGAGCATGAAGGGCGCATTATTCAAAGTCGTTCGCAAGAATCTATTATTGAAGAAATTGAACAAATTAGAGATAAAGTTCCCGGCTTTACTGGTGTTATTTCTGATTTAGGTGGCCCAACGGCGAATATGTATAAGCTGCGCTGTACGAGCAAAAAGGCCGAGAGTACCTGTAGACGCTTATCATGTGTGTATCCAGATATTTGTAAACACATGGATACAGATCATACGCCAACAATAGATTTGTATAAAAAAGCACGTGAAGTTAAGGGTATTAAAAAGGTATTGATTGCTTCAGGTGTACGTTACGATTTAGCTGTACGCGACCCGCGTTACGTTAAAGAATTAGTAACGCACCATGTAGGCGGTTACTTAAAAATAGCGCCAGAGCATACAGAGGATGGTCCATTATCAAAAATGATGAAACCAGGTATGGGAGCGTACGATCAATTTAAAGAACTATTTGATAAGTACTCTAAAGAAGCCGGTAAAAAGCAGTATTTAATTCCTTACTTTATATCTGCTCACCCAGGTACAAAAGATGAAGACATGGTAAACATGGCTTTATGGCTTAAATCAAACGACTTTAAGCTTGATCAGGTACAAAATTTTTACCCATCACCTATGGCTAATGCGACGACTATTTACCATACAGAGATGAACTCTTTACGTAATATAAAAAACAACTCAGAAGTTGTTCCAGTACCTAAAGGCGCACGCCAACGTAGATTACATAAAGCTATTTTACGCTACCACGATGCAGCTGGTTGGCCAATGATACGTGAAGCTCTACGTAAAATGGGTAAAGCTAATTTAATTGGTAAAGGGCCTAACTGTTTAGTGCCAGAAGAAGGGCGCGATGAAAAATCAGGTAAAGGTGGTAAAAAAGGTGGGCGTCCGGCACTAACGCGACATACTGGTTTTAGCCAATTTAAAAAGGCAAACACTAAGCCAAAAGTGGGCGGTAATCGTCAAAGCACACGTTAGTAATTTTATTTGCTAATAGATAAGGCTAATTGCGGTACGCGCTTTTTCATACGCAAATTAAGTCAGCTTTGCTCTTTATTATCTATATTATTGTAGGTGATAAAGAGTGAGGTTTTAGAGCCCCTCTCTTTAGATATCCTGTGCTAAGTTTAGCTTTTTTTAAAGCATTGATGATAACCACAAACGCAATTTAAGTGACCATAACGGCTGAATGCCAGTGAGTCCTTGCGTCATTTTATTATCTTTTAAGATTATATAAGATGGCGTGACTTGTCCCTGCCAATCGGAAAATATCTCCCCGTGTTGATCGTTAACAGTACTGAAGCTGTAGCCTTGCTCATTTAAATAATCATGCAGCTCTTGATCAGAGCCTGATTTTATCGCGATGCTCACGACGGGGTATTTATTCTCGTTTGCGAGTTCGTTTATGGCAGGGGAGGTAATACTACAAATAGGACACCAAGTTCCCCAAAAATACACAAGCGTGGGTTTATCTTGGCTCATTGCTGCTAAATTAATGTTTTGCCCTTCATAGTCGATTAATTGTAATTGAGGATTTGCTGGCATGACAGGTTGCCGCCACCAATTGACGGCGGTATAAATGACGAAAAATATAGAGCTATATACCAGTACACTTTTTAATATGGATACGCTTTTTTGTTTTGGCGTTTTTTTAGGTATGTCATTTTTATGTTTGGTATCCGTTGCCATAGCTACTGATTTACCCTAACTATTTTTGCTGTAGTTTTTTACATTTAAAGCGTTTAATTTATATCAGCAACCATGTAGCAGTACCTAAAAAGGCGAATATACCAACAATATCAGTCACTGTGGTTAGCACCACACTCCCTGCAAGAGCAGGGTCTATATTCATTCTTTTAAGAATTATTGGAATACTTGCACCAGCAACACCTGCCACCACTAAGTTCATAAACATAGCGAAGGCGAGTACGCCACCAAGCATAAAGTCCCACTGCCATAGCGCAATAACACCCGCAATTAATAGTGACCACAAAATACCGTTTAGCGCGCCAATGGCCAGTTCTTTCATCATCAAGAAACGTTGGTTTGTTTGGTTTATATGACCTACTGCAATACCACGGATAACAAGCGTTAATGATTGGCTACCAGCAACACCACCCATAGAAGGGACAATACCGTTAAGCACAGCCAAAATAGGGAGCACATCTAAAGTGCCTTCAAAAAAGCTAGCTACAAAAGCAGCTGCAAGTGCGGTTAGTAAGTTAACTCCTAGCCAAACTGAGCGTTTTTTAGAGCTTTTTAGTACAGGCGCGAATGTATCCTCTTCATCATCAAGACCGGCTAGGCTTAATAAGCTATGCTCGGCATCTTCTCGGATTACATCAACGATGTCATCGATAGTAACACGACCGAGGAGTTGGTCGTTATCGTCCACCACAGGGGCCGATATCCAATTATGACGCTCAAATAATTGCGCTACTTCACTTTCATCCATTGAGATTGGGATAGACTCACAATCTTCATCCATCAAATCGCGGACAATTTTTTCTGGCGGATTAGTTAATAATGTACTCAGCGATAAAGCGCCTATAAAGCAGTTATGTTTATCAACAACATATAAATCATCTGTACCCTCTGGTAGCTCACCACGCAGTCTAATATAACGAAGTACAACATCGAGTGTTACATCAGGGCGAATGGTCACCGTATCGGTGTTCATTAGCGCACCTGCTGAACGCTCTTGATATGACAGTGCTTGCGTGGCACGTTCACGGTCTTGAATGTCCATCGCGCTAACAACGTCTTTATAGACGGTATCTGGCAGGCTACGTAATACTTCACCTAAGTCATCGTGGCCCATGTCTTCAGTTGCGGCGGCAATGTGCTTAGGTTCCATTTGGGCAATAATGCCTAAACGAACATCTTCAGATAATTCTTCAAGAACATCACCCTGCACATCAGGATCGACCAATTGCCAAAGCAGTCGGCGAATTTTATGCGGTGATGATTCTAATAATAATGCGGTATCACAAGGAGCCGTTTTTGCGAGCATGCGCCTAACTTGAACAAATTGACCACTATTGAGTGACTTCGTCACCTGCTTTAGTTGCTGTAGTGGATAATCTTGTTCAAAAGCTTCTGGCATTGGCGTCCTTTATAAATTGTTATATTACTTTATGGGGGGAGGTGAGTTAACTGGCGTTACTAACCTATTTATTTTATATATCTGTTTTAATTGAAGCACTAGTAATGCGAATATTGTTTTTATAAAACAGATTATTCTTGTTCATTAAAGCGTTGTGCTATTAATTCTCCAACAGCGTGTAAAGCTTGCTCAGAATCAGGGCCTTTACAAACAACTTTAACTTCTTTTCCTTGGCTACTTTCAAGTAACATTAATGCAAGTACGCTATCGCCTGCTGCTTCTTTGTCATCTTGGAATAATGTGATTGTAGCATCAAATTGTACTGCTAATTGCGCAAGCACAGTAGCCGCTCTGGCGTGTAAGCCTAATTTGTTTTTTATTAAAAAGGTATCTTCACAATGCATAACTTACTCTACCTAAGCTGAACAGGTGATTATTCAGCTATATTATTTTTCTTGTTCGCGATGGCGAATTTTTACATTGGGATGTGTCATTGCAAAACTTTCACCGATAGTTTGCGCTAAATACACAGAGCGATGTTGCCCACCTGTACACCCAATAGCAATGGTTAAATAACTGCGGTTATTTCGTTCTAAATGCGGTAACCACGTTTGTACAAATGTTTGAATTTGCCATGTGAATTTTTGCACTATGCTGTGATTAGCTAAATAGTCTTTAACCGGTTGATCTAACCCATTTAAAGGCTTCAACTCTGGTTCCCAGTGTGGATTTGGTAAAAAGCGTGCATCAAATACGTAGTCTGCTTCTTTTGGTATACCGTGTTTAAAACCAAATGATTCAAATGTGACAATCAGTTGCTTATCTTTTTTACCTAAAATCTTTTCACGAATAGATTCAGCGAGTTGATGAACACTTAAATCAGTCGTATCTATCATAAAGTCGGCGCGAGTGGTTAATACATCAAGTAATTCTTTTTCTTTTTTGATGGCTAAATCAAGAGGCAACGAGTCTATTGATAGTGGGTGTAATCTGCGTGTTTCAGAAAAGCGTTTGATCAATGTCTGATCGTCACTATCTAAATAAAATAACGTAGGGTTTGCAAAGCCTGGTAAGTATTCAAGAATATCGTTAAATTCATCTTGTTCTTTAGGTATGTTGCGCACATCTATGCTAACAGCAATTTTATCGTAGCTATCAGACACACTGCGAACTAATGAAGGTAGTAGGTTTACTGGAATATTATCTACGCAATAATAACCTAAATCTTCTACAACGCGCAAAGCAACCGACTTTCCAGAACCAGAACGGCCGCTTATGATAATTAACTCCATTTAACACCCTTTATAAAACTATGATTGATCGACAATAACTTGGTAAAGCTCAGTATCAGATTTTGCACTGCGTAACTGTTTACAAAAATCTTTGTTGTTTAGTTTATCAGCAATGGTTGCTAGAGTCTTTAAGTGCTGCTGGTTATCGCCATCTGGTACGATGAGTGCGACAAAAATATCAACAGGGCGATTATCGATTGCATCAAAGTTTATTGGAGTTTCGCTAACGAGCACTAAAGCCAAAGGCTCTTCTGCACCGCTCATTCTTCCATGAGGAATAGCAATGCCACGTCCTATACCTGTACTACCTAATTTCTCTCTGCTCATTAAAGCATTAAGAATATCTTGTTGCGGTAAATACGGAAGTTTGTCGTGAGCAAGTTCGCTAATGAACTCTAAAATTCTTTTTTTGCTATTAAAAAGGACCGCAGCTTTGCTGCAGTCCTGGCATATAAGTGAACTTAATTTCATCATATTAGTGTCGAGCAAGCTTCTCTTTGTGTTTGATTACTTGGCGATCGAGCTTGTCGATCAACGAGTCAATAGCGGCATACATATCTTGATGTTCTGTAGAGGCAAATAGCTCAGCACCGCTTACGTGTATTGTGGCTTCTGCTTTTTGATTTAATTTTTCTACATCGAGAATGACATGAACATTATTAATATGATCAGAGTGTCTTTCAAGCTTCGCAAATTTAGTATTAATATAGTCTCTTAGTGAATCGGTTAATTCTACGTGACGACCAGTTAAGTTTAGTTGCATAAGCATTACCCTCTTAGTTTAGCGTCTTAAATCAGACTTTTACGCTGATTTGACGGTGGAATAGCAAGAGATTCGCGGTATTTTGCGATTGTACGTCTCGCTACTTTAATTCCTTGCTCAGCCAATATATCCGCTATTTTGCTATCACTCAATGGTTTTGCTGAGTTTTCTGCTGCGATTAATTTTCGGATAAGCGCACGTATTGCTGTAGATGAACATTCACCACCGTTTTCAGTACTTACATGGCTTGAGAAAAAATATTTAAGCTCAAATATACCACGGGGTGTATGCATGTACTTTTGAGTAGTTACGCGAGAAATTGTCGATTCGTGCATTTCTACCATTTCAGCAACATCATTTAAAACCATTGGTTTCATGGCTTCAGGGCCATGTTCAAAAAAGCCTTGTTGTTGCTTAACAATACAATTAGTAACTTTTAATAGCGTGTCGTTTCTACTTTCTAAGCTTTTAATAAACCATTTAGCTTCTTGTAAATGTGAGCGAATAAACTGGCTGTCGCCACTTGATTTTACAGTGCGAGACATTGCTGCGTATTGGCTATTAACACGAATTTTAGGCATGCTATCTGGGTTTAATTCGACAACCCAGCGGCCTTTAATTTTTTTAACTGACACATCAGGAATAACATACTCAGATTCTTCCCTTACAATAGTATCTGCAGGTTTTGGGTTGAGAGTATGTATTAGTGTCATTACTTCTTTAAGCTCTTCTTCTTTGAGCTTAGTTTTTTTCATTAATGTACGATAGTCGCGAGCTGCTAATAGATCAATATGCTCGGTTAAAATCATTTTCGTTTCATTAATATAAGGTGTTTCTTTATCAAATTGATTAAGCTGAATACACAAACACTCTTGTAAACTACGTGCAGCAATACCAACAGGATCAAACAGTTGGATGCGTTTTAATACCGCTTCAATTTCATCAAGTTCGACTTCGTTATCATCTTCGTTTTCTTGATTAAAGCTTTCTAAAATCTCTTCGCAGCTTAGTGTTAAAATACCTGAATCATCGACAGCTTCTACAATAGCAATAGCAATAGCTTCGTCTGTAGGGCTAAATGGCGTTAGTTGTAATTGCCACATTAAATACTCATGGAGCGTTTCAGTAGAGGCGCCTTGGTATATTGATTCGTCTTCAGGCATTGGACCTGATGAGGCTGCAGGAGCGGCACTCATGTACTCATCCCAACTGACATCCATAGCCATGTCGTCACTTAGCGTGTCTTTTGCAAGTGCTTCACCAGTATCTTGTTCGTATTCGCTCGGAGCATCATCAGCAGATGCGCTAACAGTTATGTCATCGGTATCAGCTTTTTGCTCGTTTTTACCAGCAGCGTCTTCGGAATAGTCTGCCTCTTCAACCTCTAATAGTGGATTACTGTCGAGAGCTTCTTGTATTTCTTGCTGGAGATCCAATGTACTGAGTTGCAACAAACGAATAGCTTGTTGCAACTGTGGAGTCATTGTAAGTTGCTGGCCCATGCGCAGCTGTAGTGATTGCCTCATGTATCTCTAACAATCCTTTTATGTTGTTATAATTAATACTAGCAGATGCTTAAAGACATGGCGTAAATGTTACAGCCTAAATTGCTCGCCTAAGTAAACATCGCGTACTGTTTTATCATTTAATACGTGTTCTGGAGTACCTGATGCAATCAGCTCCCCATGAGAAACAATGTAGGCTTTTTCACAAACATCAAGGGTCTCTCTTACGTTATGGTCGGTAATTAATACACCAATCCCACGATTTTTAAGATGTTCTATTATTTTCTTTATATCTAATACCGAAATAGGGTCAACACCGGCAAACGGTTCATCCAGTAATATAAATTTAGGATCTGCTGCCAGCGCTCGTGCTATTTCTACACGACGACGTTCTCCCCCCGATAATGCCATACCTTGGCTATCACGAATGTGTTGTATGCTAAATTCATCTAATAAGTTATTGAGCGTGTCTTCTCTGGCTTGTTTATTTAGTTCTTTGCGCGTTTCTAAAATGGCCATTAAGTTTTGATAAACAGTCAGCTTTCTAAAAATCGATGACTCTTGTGGTAAGTAGCCTATGCCTAATCTAGCACGACTATGCATAGGTAAAAGAGTAATATCGTTATCATCAATAGATATTTTACCTTTGTCGCTAGGAACAAGCCCTACAATCATATAAAAAGTCGTTGTTTTACCAGCACCGTTAGGGCCAAGTAAGCCAACTATACTGCCAGCTTGTACTTCAAGGCCGACGTTTTTTACAACTTCACGACCTTTATAGCTTTTTGCTAATAGTTCTGCTTTTAATGTGCTCATGGTTGACCTTTATCGCCTTTTTTACTTTTTTTAGTTTCGATCGGTACTAAAATTGTGTGAACGCGGTCAGTTGAGTTTTCATCTTTTTCGGCACTGATGAGCTGCTGCTCTATGTCGTAGGTAATACTTTTAGCATTTATTTTTTGTCCGGCTTGCGAAACTTGTGCATTACCAACAAGCGTTAAAAAACGCTTAGATACATCATAACGTACTTCGTCAGCACTGGCGCTCATAGTCGTGCCGTCTGATTGCTTTTCTTCAAAGTGCGCAGGGCTACCTGTGGCAATTAATAATTGTTTATTATCACCAAGTTCATCACGTTTGTGTACTTCGAGGCGATCGGCTGTAATGCGGCGATTACCGTGAATAATCTCAACGTTTTTCTCAAAAATACCCACATTAGCTTTCAATTGACCTTCTTGCTTGTCGGCACTTATTGAAATTTGATTGGCAGCAGGTTGCGTGTTTTGCTCTGCAGCACTACTATTAAACGCTAGTATAAGTGTAGGAATTATAAGTGATTTTAATATTTTATTGGTCATAATATATGGTTCGCGTATGGTTAATTAGTTTTATCACTTCGGTTTTCAAGTCGGCTTCTAGGCCTTTACCGGTGATTTTTAAATTGGGTCCAGTGATAATGACGGGTTGCTCCGAACGCATTGTTAATAACTTTATATCAACCTGAATATTATCAGCATTGATTTTGTCTATCATGGCGTTATCGGTTAAATTTTTGGCAACCACATTACCTTCTAAAATTAATTGTTTATCTTCATATAATGTTGCTTCGTCTGCATTTATTTGCCACGTTTGTTGCTCGTTATATAAAGTAAAAATGGGTTTTTCAAAAAACGTGAAACCTAATTGCTGGTATAGCTCCATTTTAGCCGCAGTGACTTTGTGGCTAATTTTACCTTGCTCATCATAGGCTGTCTGTTTGAGCTCAATAGCTATGTAATCAGGCTTAGCAACAACTTCAGGCTCAGCCTTAGGCACAATATTTGTTTGTGTAAAATAAGGGTACCAAAGCCAAACCATACAGCTAATGAATAAAACGCTTAATATTATGCGCGCTGCATTCATGAACTAGTGCCTTGTGTAGTCAATGCTTTACCATTTTCAAGCATGAGCAAATCGGTGAGTTCTCTCACAGCGCCAAAACCACCAGGCATTTGCGTTACATAATGTGACAAACGCTTAATAAGAGGGTGGGCATCATTTACTGCAACGGCAAAGCCTACTAACTCCATAACAGGCATGTCAGGACCGTCATCACCAATATAAGCAATTTGTTCATCGCTAAGGTTGAGTTTATCTTTTAATTCTTGATAGGCAATGAGCTTATTTTCTTGGCCTTGATAAATATGCTGTACGGTTAAGCTGCTCATACGTTGTTGTACTATCTGTGAATGACGACCAGTAATAACAGCTACTTCAAAGCCACTGTTTATAAGTGCTTTAATGCCAAAACCATCTTTTGTATTAAATGCTTTTAGCTCTTCACCTTGATTGCCAAGGTAAATACGGCCATCAGAAAATACACCATCAATATCGCATATAAGTAGTTTTACTTTTTTAGCGCGTGCTTTTGCATCATCGCTCAGCGGTTGATAGAGTTCTTCAAATTGCATTTATAACACTCCTGCTTTTAATAGGTCTTGCATATTTAATGCGCCAATAGGTTGGTTTTTCTCATTGACGACGATTAGGCCATTTATACGTTTACGTTCCATAATATTGAGCGCTTCAGCGGCTAAAATATCTTGCGTAGCTGTAGTGCATGACTTAGTCATAACAACATCTATTTGTGTTGTATGAATATCAATTCTTTGTTCTAAAATGCGACGTAAGTCACCATCGGTAAATAACCCTACGAGTTGCTGATTTTCATCAACAATGGCTGTCATACCTAATCCTTTAGCTGACATTTCTATTAGAGCATCTTTAACTGTTTGTGAAACATCAATAATAGGTGTATTTGCGCCGCTGTGCATAACATCTTTTAAAGTAAGTAATAAGCGCTTGCCTAAACTACCACCTGGGTGAGATAGCGCGAAGTCATCAGCTGTAAAGCCGCGAGCTTCTAATAATGCAACTGCCATGGCATCGCCCATCGCAAGCGTTGCAGTGGTACTTGATGTAGGGGCTAGACCCAATGAACAAGCTTCTTTTTCTACTTTAATGCACACATGTACATTAGCAAGGGTTGCCATGGTTGATTGCGTATTGCCAGTCATCGCTATCATTTTGGCACCAAGTCGTTTTAAAACCGGAATGATATTTAAAACTTCGCTGGTTTCCCCTGAATTAGAAATAAGCATAACCACGTCATTTTTAGTGATCATACCTAAATCACCATGACTTGCTTCACCAGGGTGAACAAAAAACGCTGGGCTGCCAGTACTTGCAAGGGTTGCCGCTATTTTATTGCCAATATGGCCTGATTTTCCCATGCCAATGACAATAATACGGCCTTCACAGTCGTACATTAATTGGCACGCATTATGAAAATTTTCATCTACATATTGTGCAATATCACTAAGTGCTTGGCGCTCAACATCTAAAACGCGAAGGCCTTGTTCAATAAAGTTTAGCGTTGCCATCATTTACCCTACTTGACTAAAAATATACCCTTGGTAACCCAAAAACGCTATTAGCAATAAGCCGCCTTCTACCCTATTGATACGCTGGGTGCCTCTAAAGTTCAATGACATAATAATAAGAGCAAGTGTTGCACCAATCATAATTAATATATCTCGGCTTACTAACGATGGATCAATTGCTGAAGGATTAATAATACCTGCTAGAGGTAATACAGCTAAAATATTAAATATGTTTGAGCCAACAATATTACCTAGTGCTAAATCATCTTCATTTTTAAGTACACCTGCAACCGAGGCGGCAAGTTCAGGCAAGCTAGTACCAATGGCAATAATTGTTAAACCAATGACTAAGTCGCTTAAGCCGAAGTATTTAGCAATATCAACAGCTGAGCCGATTAAAAAATGAGAACTAACCGGCAGGAGTATCATGCCAACAATTAACCAAAATACCGCTTTTTTAGTAGGTACATCGTTTGGTACATCGTCGCAGGCTTCTGAGACAAATGGGTCATCTTGGTTTTTTGCACGCATAGATACAATGATTAACCCACCGATGAATACGATAAAGCCAACTAAAAGCGCAACACCTTCACTAAATGAAAAGTAGTTATCTGAGAACACATACCAAGTAGCTAAAGATACGAGCATCACTAATGGCATTTCACGTTTTAACGTACTAGATGAAACTGAAAGAGGGCGAAATAGAGCAGTGATACCTAACACAAGTAAAATGTTTGTAATATTAGAGCCAACAGCATTGCCAACGGCTGTGTCGGTTTTGTTAGCCAGAGCGGCAGAGGCTGAAACCATCATTTCAGGGGCTGAAGAGCCCATGGCTACAACGGTCAAACCAACAATAAGTGTAGGTACACCAAAGTTTTTAGCAAGAGCCGCAGCCCCATAAACAAACCTATCGGCACTCCAAACAAGAGCTGCAAAACCAAGAATTAAAATAACAAACGAGGTAACCATTGTGTTAAGCCAGTTATACAAAATACGGATGGCGCGAATAGTAACAAAAGCCAAGATGAAAGTATAAATAAAAGAGTAAGGTCAACTAGGTAACAATGTTGCTTTTAAACAGCTAATTTAAAAATTTAAGCTGGGGTTAAGCTGTTTTGAGCGAGTCTTATAATCCTTTTCATGGGTGTATTACAAAATCTTACGAATTGTTTTTTCCATCTTTGACAAAAAAGCTTTAAAATAGGGGCACTAGTGAACATTTTTATGGAGAGCGACTTGTCGCAATCAATAGTAGAAGTCAAGGATGTTAGCTTTTCGAGAGGCAATAGAACCATATATAAAAATATGAGTTTTAGCGTTCCTAAAGGTAAAATTACTGCGATTATGGGGCCAAGCGGAATTGGCAAAACCACTATGTTGCGTTTAATTGGTGGTCAGCTTAAACCAGATTCAGGTGATATTTTATTTGAAGGTGGCAGCATTCCTAAAATGTCTCGTAAAGAGTTATACGAAGCACGTACTAAAATGAGTATGCTTTTTCAAAGTGGTGCGTTGTTTACTGATATGTCGGTATTTGACAATATCGCGTTTCCTATAAGAGAGCACACAAAGCTAAGTGAAGACCTGATTCGATTAGTTGTGTTAATGAAACTGCAAGCGGTTGGACTACGTGGCGCTAAAGATTTAATGCCATCTGAGTTATCCGGCGGTATGGCAAGGCGTGCTGCACTTGCACGCGCTATAGCACTTGATCCAGAGCTAATCATGTACGATGAACCATTTGCAGGGCAAGATCCTATTTCGATGGGCGTATTGGTTAAGCTAATTAAGTCGCTCAACGAAGTATTAGGTTTATCGTCTTTAATCGTGACGCACGATGTAACAGAGGTAATGAGTATTGCCGAACACGTTATAATTATCGCCGATCAAGGGGTAATTGGTTCTGGTACTCCAGATGAAATGCGTAATCATGAATCTCCTTTAGTTCAACAGTTTTTAAAAGGCTTGTCGGATGGTCCTGTACCATTTCATTTTCCGGCTCAGGCTTATGCAGACGAACTACTTGGAGAAAAAGCATAATGTTGGATTTATTTCAAAAGCTAGGACATAAAACGCTAGGACGCTTTGCGGCCCTTGGTCGTTCTGCTTATATGCTGTTTAGTGCATTAGCGCATGTTCCTAATTTTAAAAAAGGCACACCGTTACTTGTTCGCCAGCTTTATATGGTTGGTTCGCAATCGTTACTCATTATTATGGTGTCGGGTTTGTTTATCGGTATGGTGTTGGCTTTACAAGGTTACACCGTATTGGTTGGTTATGGCGCTGAGGATAGTTTAGGGCCGTTAGTGGCACTGAGCTTATTGCGAGAACTAGGCCCGGTTGTTACTGCATTATTATTTGCAGGACGCGCAGGTAGCGCTTTGACAGCTGAAATTGGCTTAATGAAAGCAACAGAGCAACTTTCATCACTTGAGATGATGGCAATCGATCCGCTAAAACGTATTATTGCACCGCGCTTTTGGGCGGGTTTTATAAGCATGCCATTGCTTGCATTGATATTTTCAGCTGTAGCAATTATAGGCGCTCATT
Source organism: Pseudoalteromonas sp. SR43-5 (assembly GCF_014163835.1). NCBI lineage: Bacteria > Pseudomonadati > Pseudomonadota > Gammaproteobacteria > Alteromonadales > Pseudoalteromonadaceae > Pseudoalteromonas > Pseudoalteromonas sp. SR43-5. The sequence continues at coordinate 106,676 of NZ_JACJEA010000001.1, read as the reverse complement.
TAGTGGGGGTAGATTGGCTGGGGGTTGATACAGGTAGTTTTTGGTCAATCATGCAATCGCAAGTGTCGTTTCAGCAAGACATACTAAACGGTATTATTAAAAGCTTTGTATTTGCCATAGTGGTGACCTGGATTGCGCTTTATAAAGGATATGACTGTGTGCCGACCTCAGAAGGGATCAGCAAAGCAACCACCGAAACGGTTGTTCATTCGTCATTAGCAGTTTTAGGTTTTGACTTTATTTTGACAGCGGTAATGTTTACCAGCTAATAGGGTATAGATAATGAATTCACGGAAATTAGAAATTTTAGTTGGTTTTTTTGTAGCACTTGGCATTTTAGCTTTTGCGATGCTTGCACTTAAAGTTGCCAATTCAGGGATTAGTGGCTCTGGCGAAACATATACGCTTAATGCCAAGTTTGAAAACATCGGCTCGTTAAAAGCGCGTGCGCCAGTAAAAGTAGGTGGTGTTGTAATTGGCCGTGTTGAATCAATTTATGTTCACCCACAAGAGTTTTTACCAGTCGTTAATATGACCATTGACGCACAGTACTTATGTCGTTTTTCAGACACAAGCTCAATCTCTATTTTAACGTCGGGTATTTTAGGTGAGCAGTACTTAGGTATTCACCCTGTAATTTCTCCAGATTCTGCTAAGCAACGTTGTTTAGGCGAAACAGTGACAGAAAACAAGCAAGATGAAGCAATTGACGATTTATTTGGTGTGGAAAGTAAAGCACTAGGTGATGGCGATTCAATCACTGATACTAAGTCTGCCATTGTACTTGAAGAATTAATCGGGCAGTTTTTATTCAACCAAGGTAGTGAGTAATTATTATGTTGAAAAAGTTTTTAGCTATTGTAGCAATTGGCACAATGACGCTAACTCAAAGCGTAAGTGCAGCAGATGTGAAATTAGTCGATCCTAATAAAATGGTACGCCAAGTTGCCGATAATACATTTGCGCGCATTAAAAAAGATCAGCCATTAATTGTTAAAGATCAGGAATACCTTCGCGTAATAGTCGAAGAAGAATTAATGCCTTATATCGACTATAAATATGCAGCACTTCGTGTACTTGGCAGTGAAGTATCTAAAGTTCGTGCAATTACCGACGAGGCTGAAAAGGCCAAAGCAATTAAAGAAATTCAACGCTTTATTGGTGTATTTAGAGAGTACTTAGTTGCTACTTATGCAGGTGTATTTACTCAATACACAAACCAGAAAGTTGAGTTTGGTGCAGAGCAAGCGTTTAAAGGTAAAGACGTCGTTGTTGTTAAGACTAAAATTATTGAAGACGGTAAACCTGATATCAGAATCGATTTTAAAGTACGCGAAGACCGCGACGGTGAATGGCGCGCGTACGATATGATTGCCGAAGGTATTAGTTTACTGGATGCAAAGCAAAGCGAGCTGCAAGGTATTTTGCGTCAGCAAGGTATTGATAATGTAAGTAACCTTTTAGAGCAAAAGAGTCAGCTACCAGTTCAGTTTAGAGGCAGTAACTCGAATGACTAAATTGGCAATAAGCCAAGTTGATGGACAACATTTTGGAGTAAGCGGTGAGCTTACTCGAAATTCAATTGGCGATGAACAGCTTCTGAACAATAAGTTATTAACTAAGCATAAAATCATCTATTTCGACCTAAGTGGAGTATCAAGGGTTGACACAGCTGGCTTAGCTTGGTTAATTCACTCTTTTGCAGAATTAAAGCAGCAAGGCATTCGCCTTGAATTGCAAAACCTACCTGAGCAATTGCAAAATTTAATGCAATTGGGTCAGGTTACAACCCTATTTGAGTGAGAGTTATGGAAACTAGCCAAGTCGAAACATTATTACGCGAAGAACTTCAATTAGCTGAAGTACATGTAAAAGCCAATGGTAGTCATTATGAAGTTGTTGCAGTAGGCGAATGCTTTGACGGTTTAAGCCGAGTTAAAAAGCAGCAGCTAGTTTATGGTCCATTAATGAATACAATTTCAGATGGGACAATTCACGCAGTATCTATTCGTGCATTTACTCCTGTAGAGTGGAAGCGTGAACAAAAATTTATTTTACCGCAATAACTAGGGCCTCCTAATGGATCAATTTGTAATTCAAGGTGGCACTTCACTTGCTGGTGAAGTGACTATTTCGGGCGCTAAAAATGCCGCACTTCCTATCTTATTTGCTTCACTATTAGCTGATGGTAAAAGTATATTTACTAATGTACCGCGTCTTCGCGACATAGTGACCACTGAAGCCTTATTAAAAACTTTAGGTGCAGATGTTAATTGGCAGGGCGATACGCTAGTAATTGACGGTGCAACGGTTAATAAAACATTAGCGCCTTACGACTTAGTAAAGCAAATGCGCGCCTCTGTGCTTGCATTGGGCCCTCTAGTTGCACGTTTTGGTGAGGCTCAAGTGTCTTTACCTGGTGGGTGCGCTATTGGTGCTCGCCCTGTTGATATCCATATTCAAGGTTTGGAGCGCATGGGCGCACAAATAAACGTTGAAAATGGTTATATTAATGCCAAGGTTAATGGTCGCTTAAAAGGCGCTGAAATTTTTATGGAAATGGTAAGTGTAGGCGCTACCGAAAACCTATTAATGGCAGCGGCCCTCGCTGATGGTAAAACCATACTTGATAATGCGGCACGCGAGCCTGAAATAATTGATTTAGCTAACTGCCTAATTGCTATGGGCGCTAAAATCACAGGTGCAGGTACTAGCCGCATTGAAGTTGAAGGCGTTGAGCGTTTAGCTGGCTGTGAACACAGTATTTTACCTGACCGAATTGAAACTGGGACGTTTTTAGTCGCAGCAGCAATGGCTGGCGGTGAAGTACTTTGTAAAAATACAGACTTTCATTCTCTTGAGCCTGTGATTGAAAAGCTACGTGCTACGAATGCGCACCTAGAAGTACATAACGATAGTATTTATCTTGATATGCGCGGCCGAGAACTTAAAGCCGTGAATATTAAAACAGCTCCACACCCAGGTTTTCCTACGGATATGCAAGCTCAGTTTACAGCATTGAATGTAGTAGCAAATGGTAGTGCAACGATCACAGAAACGATTTTTGAAAACCGTTTTATGCATGTACCAGAGTTGCAGCGTATGGGCGCTAATATTCGTTTAGAAGGGCATACCGCAATTTGTGGTGAGACTGAAAGCTTAACGGGTGCGCAAGTGATGGCAACCGATTTACGCGCTTCAGCTAGCTTAATTTTAACGGGTATAGTGGCACAGGGTGAAACGGTTGTTGACCGTATTTATCACGTTGATAGAGGCTATCAGCGCATTGAAGATAAGCTAAGTGCGTTGGGTGCAAACATTAAACGTAGAAGTAGCTAAGTAGATAACTAGTTAAGCTATTTAAAAAAGGTCGGATACGCAAATTGCTATCCGACCTTTTTATTGACGATTGGTATTACTCTTTTTTAAAGCTTTGTTTCAAGCTCAGCTACAACCACCATGATTTTTTCTATTTTGCCATCTCTGTATAGCTCAAATTCTATTTCTTTACCGGGCTCCGTATTACCTATTTTTTCAAGCACTTTTTGTGGGTTTGCTACCGAAAGCCCTGCAATTTTAATGACGATATCTTGCTCTTCAATGCCTGCTTGCCATGCTGGCCCCAAAGGGTCTAAATTAGTAATACGCATGCCGGTAACCGGCGTTAGGCTGTCGTTTACTTCTTTACCCGTACTATCTACTGCTGTGCCTTCAAAGCCTAAATAGCCGCGCACAACCCGACCGTGACGAATGAGTTTACCCATCACTTTTTTAGCAAGTGAGTAAGGAACCGCAAAAAATATTCCTTGAATATTCAAGTTCTCACGCGTTTTAAATTGTGCAGAAGTAATGCCGACTAAATCACCATTGGAGTTAACTAATGCGCCGCCGGAGTTGCCCACGTTAATAGCTGCATCCATTTGCAATAAGTTATTGTAAGGGCTATCTGTAATTTTTTGCTTACCCGTTGCACTAATAATGCCTTGAGTGATTGTTTGCCCTAAGTTAAGCGGGTTGCCTATAGCAAGTACAACATCGCCTACATTTGATACATAGCTATCGTTTACGGGAATCACTGGGAGGTGATCTGCATTGATTTTAAGTAAGGCTAAATCAGTAATAGTATCAAAACCAATGAGTTGCACATCAAAAAAGCGTCGGCCATCGGTTAAGATAACCATAATTTGGTCTGCATTATTAACAACATGATAGTTAGTAAGAATATAACCGTCTTGCGACATAATGACGCCAGAGCCTAGCTCTTGTACCGTGTTTTTTCTTTTATAACGAGGTTCTTTGGAAATACTTTCTGAAAAAATAGTAACTACAGAAGGAGCTGCTCGTTTAACTGCATCAGAAAAACTCAGGTGACTCGCACTCATCGCGCTTGGAAGGGGAACATTAGGAAGTAAGGCGGCTCGCATATTAGGGCTGAAAAAAACCACTAAAAAAGCAATACTTAGACCTGCAAATAAAGGGGGAAGAATAAATTTTATTAATTTCAGCACAGTTTTCTTATTATGTAAGTGAGCAATCTCTTTATGATGACATAAAAAAAATAACAGCGGCAAGTGCCACTGTTATTTTTATTACATTAATAGTGCTATTTATTACTGAATTAAAATAAATATAGACTCACGACCACGTTGCACGCCAAGTACGATATTACCTTTGGTGTTTTCGATAATCTTATTCATATCACGAATAGTCTCTACTCGTTGACGATTTACTTGCATAATAATATCACCTTCTTCAAGGCCAACACGGGCAGAAGGTGAGCGAGGGTCTACAGACGTAACCTCAACACCTTTATTACTATTTTTTTGCACGTTTTCAAGTGTCGCGCCTTGGAACGCAGGATGCAGCTCTTCGCCAGTCGCTGTAACACCTGATGCACCATCAAGAGTTACTTTTACCGTTTTAATTTTACCATCGCGGTAAATACCAAGTTTTATTTCGCGGCCTTCACCTAGCGTAGCAATTTTGCTGCGTAGTTCATGGAAACCACTAATATCACCGCCATTAATGCTAACAATTACGTCACCTGCTTTTATACCTGCTTTACTTGCAGCAGTGTCGTCCATTACTTGCATTACATAAGCACCTTGTTTAACGTCAAGTTGCTGCGCTTTAGCAAGGCCTGCATCAAGTGGGCGGCCAGAAATACCCAGCGAACCTCGGCGTACTTCACCGTGTTCAACAATTTGATCAACTAAGTTTTTCATCATGTTTGATGGAATGGCAAAACCAATACCCACGTTACCGCCAGAAGCACCTAAAATAGCAGTGTTAATACCAATCAATTCACCGTTTAAGTTAACTAATGCACCACCAGAGTTGCCTTGGTTAATAGCAGCATCGGTTTGAATGAAATCTTCGTAGCCCTCAATATTTAAACCACTACGGCCAAGAGCACTAACAATACCAGATGTAACTGTGTGGCTAAGTCCAAATGGGTTACCAATAGCGACAGCAAAGTCGCCCACTCGTAAACTATCTGAATTTGCGAGTTTTATTTCAGTTAAGTCATCAGCGTCTATTTGTAAAAGAGCGATGTCTGATTCTGTATCAGTACCAATTTTAGTTGCTTCAAATTCACGGCCATCTTCGAGGGTTACTACCATTTTTTCGGCATCTTGGATTACGTGATTATTAGTGACTACATAACCCTCATCAGCATCAATAATTACCCCAGAGCCTAATCCACTAAATTGACGCTTTTGACTGCGAGGCTGTTGCTGTCCAAAAAAGTATTCAAGCGGATCTGCACGGCGGCGTACTTCTTTTGAGCCTGAAACTTGGATACTTACAACACCTGGAGATATTTTCTCTAGCATGGGGGCAAGAGTTGGTAGTTGTTGACCATTTACTGCAATTGGCATTTTTGCATAAGACGCTACTGGGCTCATTAACAAGCTTGTAGATAAAATAGCTGCGCTGATAAGTGATAATTTCATTTTCATAGTCAGGGGTAACTCCACTTAAGATAAAGCAAAACAAAAAGGGCTACTTTACAGCAGCCCTTTTCGGTTTATTAAGATAAAACAACAAAGCTGTTATATCTAAAGACTATGGGGTCAAAAAAAAGTTCATCAAGATGCTTTAGAATGTTCTGAAACTTTATTTTGACCAGCAAATAAACCTGATTCACCTGATACATAATCAGCTGGTTGTGCTGCGGCTGTTGAACGATCGCATTGACGCTCTTTTAATGAAGCCTGCAGTTGTTCTGTTGTTTCTTTTGAAAAGAATGGTTCAGCTGGTGCTTTATTTCTATCTTCTAGAAGAAGCTGGTTTGTTTCTTCAACGTGACTAAGCAGTTGATCATAGTTTTCTTTCATTTTATTTACGAGCTTACCAGTATTCGCTAAATGATCAGCTACATCTTGGCGATACTGCTCTAACGCATTTTCAGCTTGCTCTGCTTGCTCTTTTAATTCATCTTGTTTGAACTGTTTTTTAGTAACAAATGCGCCAATAAAAAATGCTACAACAGCAACAATAACAATCAAACCTACCCACATAACTGTGCCCATAAAAACTACCCCTTTGGGAAAATAACTAACGAATGCCGATTCAATTATAAATCATACTAAGTGTAATATACCCCGAGTTATGATGCGTGTTAATATGCTTTGCAAATTAAACTGTGTTTTAACTGTAAATAGATATGACTCCTTGGCAAACATACCAACAAGACTTAAAGCGAGATGACTTTGTACACGACGCAGCACAAGAAAATGCTGTGCGCCATTTACAACGTCTATACGATGACCTAACTCAGACAAAGCCAAAACAAAAAGGCTTTTTTGCTAAGCTATTTAGTAAAGAAGAACCTGCGCCTGTAAAAGGTTTGTACTTTTGGGGGGGAGTAGGGCGTGGTAAAACTTATTTAGTTGACACTTTTTACGAATCATTACCGGGCACACGTAAAATGCGTGTGCACTTTCATCGATTTATGCACCGAGTGCATAACGAGCTTAAAAAGCTAAATAATACGGCTAATCCATTAGAAAAAATTGCTGACACTTTTAAAGCAGAAACAGACATTATTTGCTTTGATGAGTTTTTTGTACAAGACATTACTGATGCCATGCTATTAGGTGGCTTAATGGAAGCGCTATTTGCACGGGGCATAGTACTTGTAGCAACCTCTAATATAGTGCCAGATGAACTTTACAGAAATGGCTTACAGCGAGCTCGTTTTATGCCAGCTATTGAGCTTGTTAAAAAAAATACCGAGATAGTTAATGTAGATTCAGGTATCGATTATCGTTTACGTACTTTAGAGCAAGCTGAAATTTTTCATAGTCCATTAGATGAAGATGCGGATAAGAACCTATTTGAGTACTTCGATAAGTTATCGCCAGAGCCAGGGCAATTAGATGAGCCGATAGAGATAGAAGGGCGAAAAATCAAAACGCGTAAAGTAGCTAAATGCGTTGTGATGTTTGAGTTTAGTGAATTGTGCGAAACAGCACGTAGCCAGGTCGATTACATGGAGATTAGCCGCTTATACAATACGGTGATTATTTCTAACGTAAAACAGCTAGGTCAAACTAATGATGATGCTGCTAGACGTTTTATTGCTTTAGTGGATGAATTTTACGAGCGCCATGTAACTTTAATTATATCGGCTGAAAAACCTATTACCGAACTTTATACCCAAGGTAATTTAAATTTTGAATTTAAGCGTTGTATTAGTCGTTTACAAGAAATGCAATCCTTAGAATATTTAGCTAGAGAGCATTTAGTTTAAATAAGTAAGTAAATGTGTAATAGGGCAACTATAAAAAAAGAGGTACATATATAGTATTTCTTATTTCTGAAATTTCTTGTGGAAAAAACAACCGGCGAGTAGCAATGTGTTTTAAGTGCTGGTATACTCCCGCGTCTGCCACGTTGCGTTCTATGTCCTCATATAGTCTAGCCACTTGTGAGCGGCGCAAAAGTCTAAAACTCGAAGGGGTTATAGCAAACTTAGAGCAGTAGTTAATATTAACTACTTGTGGTTTTAATTGAAAAACATTGGATTTTTATAAATGAAAACGTTTGTTGCTAAACCAGAAACAGTAAAACGTGACTGGTACGTAGTTGACGCTGAAGGTAAAACTTTAGGTCGCATCGCTACTGAAATCGCTCACCGCCTACGCGGTAAGCATAAAGCTGAATACACTCCTCACGTAGATACTGGTGATTACATCATCGTTATCAACGCTGAAAAAGTTACTGTAACTGGTAACAAATTCAAAGATAAAGTGTACTACGCTCACTCTGGTTTTCCAGGTGGCCTTAAGTCTACTACTTTTGATAAACTTCAAGCTGCAAAGCCTGAAATGATCATCGAGAAAGCTGTAAAAGGCATGTTGCCACGTGGTCCTTTAGGCCGCGCTATGTACCGTAAACTTAAAGTTTACGCAGGTACTGAGCATAACCATGCTGCACAACAGCCTCAGGTTCTAGACATTTAAGGAGCACCATCATGGCAAATCAATACTACGGTACAGGTCGTCGTAAAAGTTCAAGTGCTCGCGTATTCTTACGCCCAGGCACTGGTAACATCGTAATCAACAAACGCTCTCTAGAAGAGTATTTTGGTCGCGAAACAGCACGCATGGTTGTTCATCAAGCTCTTGAGCTAGTTGATATGACTGAAAAATTTGATCTTTACATCACCGTTTCTGGTGGTGGTACAACTGGTCAAGCTGGTGCTATCCGTCACGGTATCACTCGTGCACTTATGGAGTTTGACGAGTCACTACGTCCACAACTTCGTAAAGCAGGTTTTGTTACACGTGATGCACGTAAAGTTGAACGTAAGAAAGTGGGTCTTAAGAAAGCGCGTAAGCGTCCACAGTTCTCAAAACGTTAATCTATACGTTATCAAGAATTCAAAAACCCAGCTTATGCTGGGTTTTTTGTTTTCAAATCAAAAAGTTTACATTTGCTACTTAATTTAAATTTGTTTATAGCGGTCGCCATACTTGGTATTGCTGTAATTAATGATGATCAAATTTATTAATAACTGCGTATTAATCGAACGAAAGTTAAAAAACACTCAGATAGCTGCAAAAAAGTTAAATAATTATCGTAATTAGTTTAAATCCATCAGTTAATTGGTGGAATTTTTTGCTACAATTGGCGTGGAAGTAAAATGAGTGAGTTTAACGACACTATGTACAGTTTTTACTGTTTCCTCTTAGTGGTGTTGATCTCGGTCAGTATATTGTTTTTACAGAAGCGTTATTATAGTCGTTCGGCTTTATTCTCGAGCTAGCTTAATCAAATTTTTGATCAAGTCAGGTTTATTCGAGCATGGGGCTTTGAATAACCTTGTTTTAATCAAGGGTTTTAATTATGATCGCTTCTATTTTAAAAATTTCGAATAATTAACCTGCTGTAACTGATGTTCTCAATATAGCAAGTGTTGAGAATCATAGTGGAGATAAGTGGATGAGCAATGCGCCTGTAGACAATGGCCGACGTCGCTTTTTAACCATAGCTACCTCTGTTGTAGGTGGTGTTGGTGCGGCTGGGGCTGCTGTTCCTTTTATTGCGTCTTGGAATCCAAGTGAGCGAGCTAAATCTGCGGGTGCGCCTGTAGAAGTAGATATCAGCAAACTTGAGCCTGGACAATTAATACGTGTCGAGTGGCGTGGTAAACCTGTATGGGTTGTATCACGTACCCCAAAAATGCTTGAGCAGATGAAAGAACATGAAGGTCAACTTCGTGATCCGCAATCGCAAGAGCCACAACAATTAGAATCATCAACAAATGATTACCGTTCATTACGTCCAGAAATATTTTTGGCTGTAGGTATTTGTACGCATTTAGGATGTTCACCAGGCTTTTTACAAGGTAATTTTGGTGAGAAAGTAGAAGGGACTGATGACGGTTTCTACTGCCCGTGCCACGGTTCTAAATTTGATATGGCTGGTCGAGTATTTCAATCGGTACCTGCACCATTAAACTTAGAAATACCACCTTATACTTTTCTAGATGACACCACTATTTTAGTGGGCGAAGAAAGAGGGGTAGCCTAATGTTTGGTAAGATTATTGGTTGGATAGACGACCGAATCCCAATGACACGTGTTTGGAACATGCACATTGCACAGTATCCAGCACCTAAAAACTTTAACTTCTGGTACTTTTTTGGCTCACTAGCCATGTTAGTACTAGTAAACCAAATCCTAACAGGTATTTGGTTAACGATGAACTTTGTTCCGTCTGCTGAAGGTGCTTTTGCCTCGGTAGAGTACATCATGCGTGATGTAGAATATGGCTGGTTACTACGTTACTTGCACTCAACAGGTGCATCAGCGTTTTTCATCGTTGTATATATGCATATGTTCCGTGGCATGATCTACGGTTCTTACCAAAAACCGCGTGAATTACTGTGGTTATTTGGTATGTTCATTTTCTTAGCGCTAATGGCTGAAGCATTCATGGGATACTTATTACCATGGGGCCAAATGTCGTTCTGGGGCGCACAAGTAATCATTTCATTATTCGGTGCTATTCCGGTTATTGGTGATGACTTAACACTTTGGATCCGTGGTGACTACGTAATATCAGGTGCAACGCTTAATCGCTTCTTTGCATTACATGTAATTGCACTACCACTGGTTATTGTAATCTTAGTTTTCTTACACATTGTTGCTCTACACGAAGTGGGTTCAAATAACCCTGAAGGTATTGAGATTAAACGTAAGAAAGGCTCAGTAGCTGAAGAAGATAAGCCTAAATTTAAATTCCACGAGTATTACACTAACAAAAAAGACATTGTTGATGCGATACCGTTCCACCCTTACTACACAGTTAAAGATATTGTGGGTGTGGTTGGTTTCTTAATACTGTTTTGTTGGGTTGTGTTCTTTATGCCGGCGATGAATGGCTTCTTTTTAGAAGGTCCAAACTTCGAGGCAGCTAACCCACTTAAAACACCTGAGCATATTTTCCCGGTTTGGTACTTTACGCCATTCTATGCAATCTTACGTGCAATCCCTGATAAGTTAATCGGTGTTGCGGCGATGGGTGCATCGATTGTAGTACTTGCATTACTACCTTGGATAGACCGTGGTAGAGTTAAATCGGTTCGTTACCGTTGTGGTTTCCATAAATGGAACATTGCAGGCTTTGTTGTAACTTTCGTTCTTCTTGGTTGGGTGGGTGCAACTCCACAAACTGATATGAAAACGATTATTTCTCAAATCTGTACTGTGACTTACTTTATGTTCTTCGTACTGTTGTTTGTATACAGTAAGAACGAAAAAACTAAGCCATTGCCAGAGAGGTTAACGAAATGATGAAGAAGCTTATTATTGGTTTATTTGCTTTATCAGTAAACTTGTTGCCTAACATGGTTATGGCAGCAGGTCCGTCGGTTCCTTTAATGGAAGCGAATAACGACCTTACTGATCAACCATCTTTACAACGCGGTGCAAAGTTGTTCATGAACTACTGTCTTGGTTGTCACCAAATGCAGTATCAACGTTATGAGCGTACTTTTCGTGATATCGGTATCCCAACAGAAGTTGGTTTAGAGCAGTTAATTTTTGACGGCTCTAAAGTAGGTAGCCATATCACCAACGCAATTACAAAAGACGATGCAGCAAAATGGTTTGGTGCGGCTCCGCCGGATTTAACTCTAATTGCACGTGTAAAATCACCAGATTATATTTACACGTACCTAAAATCGTTTTATAAAGATGAATCTCGCCCGTTTGGAGTTAACAATATTGTTTTTCCATCGGTAGGTATGCCTCATGTTCTTCAAGAACTACAAGGTTTACCAACGCCTATCACTAAAGAAGTAGAAGAACATGGCCACACTGTGACCAAAGTTATTGCTACTGAAACTGATGGTACGGGTGAATTAAGCGTAGATGAATACGACCAAGCGGCTCGTGATTTAACAAACTTCCTTGAGTACGTGGGTGAACCTTCACGTCTTGAATCGGAAGCGCTAGGTATTAAGGTAATAGGATTCTTAATAATTCTATTTATCTTGGCATTTATGCTTAAGAAAGAATACTGGAGAGATGTTCATTAACTTGAACATTTTTAAAGGTAATTTTGCAATAGGGGCTTAAGCCCCTTTTGCTGTTTTAGTTATTTAATGGAGGTATAGGCATGGCCGTAGCTGCCAATAAGCGCCCTGTAATGACCCTTTTTTCTGGTGCTAACTGTATGTATAGCCACCAAGTACGTATTGTACTTGCGGAAAAAGGTGTAAGTGTAGATATTCATTTGGCTGAAAAAGATAACTTGCCAGAAGCACTTCACGAAATTAACCCTTACGGCACAGTGCCAACACTGATTGACCGTGAGCTTGGTTTATACCAGGCAAACATCATCATGGAATACCTTGATGAGCGTTTTCCTCATCCTCCACTAATGCCTGTTTACCCGGTAATGCGTGGTCGTAGCCGCTTAATGATGCATCGTATTGATACTGACTGGTACAGCCTAGCTGACAAAATCAGTAACAACACGTCAGATGCTGCTCAAGCTCGTAAAGAGCTAACAGAAGCATTACTTGCTGTAGCACCTATTTTTAGCGAAGCACCTTACTTTATGAGTGAAGAGTTTAGCTTAGTAGATTGTTATTTAGCTCCACTATTATGGCGTTTACCAGAGTTTGGTATTGAGCTTAATGGTGCAGGTTCTAAAGAGCTTAAAGAGTACATGATCCGTTTATTTGAACGTGAGTCATTCCAAGCCTCTTTAACTGAAGCTGAGCGTGAGATCCGTTTATAATGACGCCTAATCGTCCTTATTTATTACGTGCTTTTTTTGATTGGATAGTCGATAACGAGTGTACACCGCATTTAGTGGTAGACGCTGGGTTTGCAAATGTACAAGTGCCAACACAGTTTGTTCAAGACGGACAAATTGTTTTAAACATAAGTCCATCAGCGGTCACACAGTTTTCGTTAGACTTAACCCAACTTAGCTTCAATGCGCGCTTTGGTGGTCAGCCAATGCAAGTGTATGTGCCTCTAGGTGCTGTGCTTGCAATATACGCGCGTGAAAATGGCGAAGGAACAGTCTTTACTGCAGATGAGTTTTTAGAGGACGAAGACGATTTTGTGCCTGAGCTTGAAAGTGTTGATTCATCAGCTGAATTTATTGATGAAACACCACCAGAAAAGCCACAGAAGAAAAAAGGCTCTCATTTACGCGTTATTAAATAATAAGTAAATGCAAAAAAAACCGCTTAATAAGCGGTTTTTTTATGTCTGTATTTTACTTTACATATATTCAAATACTTTAATTACCCGCTCTACGCCAGATACATTTCGGGCAATGTTTACAGCTTGAGTAGACTCAGAGTCAGATACTAAACCCATTAAAAATACTTCAGCGTTTTCAGTAACTACTTTAATGTTATTACTGCTAATGTCTTTTGCTGTTAGTAGCTGAGCTTTTACTTTAGATGTTAACCAAGAGTCATGCGTTTGTGTAGTAATGCCAATATTTGAGCCAATACGAATTTGGTTATGTATCTTACGAATACCTGAAACGCCCTCAATGGTACGCTGTGCTTCGTTTCTCATTTCTTCATTAGATACTTGGCCTACAAGTAAAACAATACCGTTAACGCTTACAGCGCTTATATTGGCAAACTTTTCAAGGCGTTCTACTTCGCTAAGTGCAATACTGGCTTTTATTTCAATATTGTTATCGTCAATTTGAGAGCCAATGGTACGGCGATCGTTCGCTGCAGTTACTGCACTGGCTGTACCTGCAACAACAGCAGCTGCGCAGCCTTGTAGTAATACAACAGTACCTAAAACAATAAGAGAGCGTTTAAACATAATTTTCATCCTGAGGGAAAAGCGTTAAATCAACAAGTTCGCTTAAACAATGTAAGTTAACTAAATGGGATTCGATAATGCGGCTAGGGCGTTTAGATGGCGATCTAATTTCAACATCGTTAGGGCCAAGTAGGCCAACCAACTCGCCACCATCATCACCAACCATAACTATGACCTTCATATCTTTAGTTAGTGCTGCTTCAACGGCAGAAATAACATGCTTTTCGTTACCGTTAATAGCCAGTACGAGCAATAAGTCGCCTTGCTGGGCAAAAGCGCGGACTTGACGAGCAAATGTATCGTGATCGTCTACCTGGGTACTTTGCCCAAGATTAACGTTTTCTTGCGATAGAGCAATTGCGGGTAAACAAGGACGCTCGGTTTCATAGTGATTAACCAATACACCCGCCATATGCTGAGCGAGCATGTGGCAATTTGCAGTACCGCAGCAAATGAGTTTATTTCCGTTGATCAGACTTTGTGCAATAGTAAATGCAGCTGACTCAAGCGCACTAGGTAGCACTTCACCAGCAGCGATTTGAACTTGAATGCTTTCTGTAAAAATTTCTTTAATTGTGTCTTGCATAGCCTACCAATAATTTATCTTTGTATTTGCGTTTAAAATACATTTTTAAGCCAATTAATATTAGGAGATGCTTCTCCTGTAATGGCTACATAATCAATTCTTAGTGCTTGGTTAGTTAAATTTTTAGCTGCTAAGTAATGATAAATACTACGTTTTAATCGAGCTTGTTTTTGTGGGCTAAGTGCATAGTTGGCACCGCCACGGGCATTATTTTTGCGAAACTTGACCTCAATGAATACAAGGGTGTCGCCTTCTTTCATAATGACATCAAGCTCGCCAAAGGGGCAGTAATAATTACGTTCAATGGGTGTTAAGCCCTGAGTAACTAAGTATTTTTGCGCTTCAAGCTCATAATACTGGCCTTTTTCGCGACTATTTTGCCACAGCTCTTTAAACCACGACATGCCGCCCCCTTAACTTAATAAAGTTTAATTTATAGTTTGTATATCACCCGCTGATTGCATAAACAATGGTACCGGGCGTTGTGTTTCTAATTGCACAGGCTTAATGCGACGGTTTGTATATTGAGCCCAGTCGAGCATGCGTTCTATATGGCCGCTGGTATTAACAGACAACTTACCACTTAAACCACTATATTGATTGCCTGGCATTACGCTTAACTGTCTAATGTCATGTAATATTGATACAGCATCGTACGCCATTGCAAATAAGCGTTGGCTAATATCAATTTGCTCAGGCCATAGAGAGTTGTACTGCTGGCGTAAATTATGTTGTTTAATTTGTGAATCAAGCATCCACGGTAATTCTGTGAAGTATAGGCCGTCTAAGTCGCCTTTGTCTGTACTGTCAATTTGTTTACTATGACTTTTAGAGCTTGCATAAAGTGGGATACGATCAGCAAATGTACTGACGTTTACATCAAGGTAAGGTTTAATTAAGCGAGTTTCTATGGCATCACCCAAAATATAAATAACGTCTATATCACTGCGTGAACGCGTTTCGTTTTCTACTTCTTGCTTAAATAATGCTTTAACTGTTTGTATGCGATCTTTTGACTTATCAACTTCTAATAAGCTGGTAATTGTGTTTGGCATATCTTTTTTATCGTTATAAAAACCGATTTGTGGCTTGGTTTCGCTGTAGCGTTGCCACTGTAGGTTAAAATAATCAACTAAACGTTGGCCATTTGCATTATTTGGCGCAAGCAGCATAGGCTTTTGATAGCCCTTAGTTAAAAAGTGTTCCAGAGCTTGTTGTACTTCGTGCTCAGGGTTCAATGCAAAGTAATAATGCTGAAGCGAAATGCGCTCACCATCAAAGGTGTTTAAATGCAGTACCGGAGTATCAATAAGAGTTTGTGCATTGGCTAGTTTATCAATATTTGCTTTAAGTAGAGGACCAATTACAAAATCAGGCTTTATTTCTTCAAGTTGCGCTGCGATTTCCTCAGTGCTTAGGTTTTCATCAATAAAAATAGTGTCGTTGATAGTTTGCGTATCAAGTGCAGCTAACACACCCGCTTTAAGCGCATCACCTAAGCGTTCGTTAGGGCCCGATTGTGGAAACAACACAACTAAACGCTCTATATTAATAGGGGCGAGCTCAGTAAGCATTTCGTCTTGTTCAGGTAATACAGAAAAAGCCGGATGCCCAATATAGCGCCTGCGCCAATTATTAATTGCTTGGTCTAGTTCCACGCCACTACTTGCATATACTTGATAGTATAGACCAAGGTTTACCCAGCCTTGCTGGATAACCGAACCACGGTTAAAACGTTCAAGCGCATATGAAGAGAGCTGTTTTAAGTTATCCCACAAATTTTGATTGAGCTGAGGGATTTCTATATTGTTTTTTGTAGCTGTTTCAGAAGCTCTAAAGAAATAGGGGGCAGCTTTTTTTGGAAAATTTTGCGATGCATAAATACTGGCTGTTAAAAACTGATGCCAAGCAAAATGCTCAGGTTGAGTAAGTTGTCCGTCTAGCGATTGTAAAATCACCAAAGCTTGATCATTCTTATTCTGTTGTTTTTGTGCAAATGCAATATAAAGACGGTTTTGGATTTGATCAACACTGGCGGTTAATTCAAGCTCATTACCAATTTTCTCTAACAAAGGCCAATTTTGCTCACTAATTGCGGCATCACGGGCGCTATACAATAACTGTATTTTATCGGCACCTTGGCGGTTTTGCGCCAATTGATAGATAGATTGCGCACTGGTTGCCTGATTTTGCAGTGCATTAGTGCGGTTACTTACGTTATCGCTGTTTTTAGTTGGTTTTTCGGTTGTGCTACACGCCGATAACCCTGACAATATAATTAATAGACTAACTAGTTTAAGTCGCACAATGATTTCCCAATACGTTAACGCGATTTGCTTATATTACTGACTGAAGCAGGAGACCTCAATGTTAAATGAGGAGAATTCACAGAAAATTGGCACTCTTTACATTGTTGCCACCCCAATTGGCAATTATGACGACTTAAGTCACCGTGCCATTGCGACATTATCGCAAGTTGACTTAATAGCTGCTGAAGACACTCGCCATACCGGCAAGCTACTTAGCCACTTTGGAATTAAGGCAAAAACGTTTGCATTACACGACCACAACGAAAAGCAAAAAGCACAACAAATTATTGATCAACTTAATCAAGGTTTAAATATTGCTTTAGTATCTGACGCTGGTACGCCACTAATTAGTGATCCAGGCTACGCGGTTGTAAATCTATGTCGTGAACAAGGCGCTCATGTTACACCTGTTCCAGGTGCATGTGCTGCAATTACAGCCGTATGTTGTTCAGGCTTACCAACCGATCGTTTTCAGTTTATTGGTTTTACGCCAGCTAAAAGCAAAGCTCGCCAAGACTTTTTTACCGAAGCTGTTAACTCAGGTATTACCAGCATAATGTACGAAAGTACGCACCGTATTATGGCAAGCCTTGATGATTTAGCACTAGCTCTTGGTGATGAGCAGCAAGTTGTGTTTGCTAAAGAGCTAACCAAAACCTTTGAAACATTTTTTAATGGTAGTGTAAGTGAGCTTAAACAGTTTTTAACAGATGATCCTACCAAGCAGCGCGGCGAAATAGTGCTTATGCTTGCGGGCAAACCAAAGCAAATAGACGATGTTCCGCCAGAAGCGCGCAAAATGCTGGCACTTCTTGAAAGTGAAATGCCAATGAAAAAAGCCTGTGGCGTTGTAGCCGAGTTCTTTGGAATGAAAAAAAATGCACTATACAAAACAATTATTGAAGAAAAAGAGTAAATTTTACTGCGCTTGGTATTAGCCTCATGTATACTGCGCGCCGAGTCAGCCAAGATGATCGCTGCCTGTGACGAAAATGATCAGGGGGAGGAAAGTCCGGGCTCCATAGGGCAGAGTGCCAGCTAACGGCTGGGGGGCGTGAGCCCACGACAAGTGCAGCAGAGAGGAGACCGCCAACCTCGGTTGGTAAGGGTGAAAGGGTGCGGTAAGAGCGCACCGGGCCGCTAGTAATAGTCGGTTGCAAGGTAAACTCCACTCGGAGCAAGACCAAATAGGGTTCTATCATTTTAAATAATGAACGCGTGGCCCACGTGAGAACCGGGTAGGTTGCTTGAGCCATAGAGCGATTTATGGCCTAGACGAATGATTATCACTTTCTTCGGAAAGGACAAAACCCGGCTTACCGGCTGACTCACTCATTCAATAAAAAAGCCCGCAGTTAACGCTGCGGGCTTTTTTGTGCTTGTAAATTAAGGCAAGTAATTAGTTTTTGGCTATCTGTTTGCAGTACTCGTTAGAATTTCAACAAAGAGTGATAACCGGGCAGTGAGAAATTATGATGTATGAAGTCAAGATTTGGCCCCGTTGGCTTTTGCACATTGGCTTTTGTTAAATTTCACATAACATTAACAGCTTTACTTGTTAATAAAAAACCGCCATTTGGCGGTTTTTTTGTATAATTTCATTTTAGGAAGGTTTTGCTAATGCTATCGCTTCACCCGCAAGTGCGAAAATATTTTTAAGCATTAATTGTAAAATATGTCTAATCGAAGCGTAAGTAAAAGAAATTACCTTAAATGGATAGCCACAAAATGTTAGTATGTGCCCTAAAATCCCTTTTATATCTTTGGTACAGTTTTTAGAGAAGTCAATGCTATCAGCTAATGCTTTAGCTATCTGATCGTACACTGTGAGAGCGTTCGATAAATGATTTTGTATCGCATATAGCTTACCAGTATCACGTAAATGAGTTATTAAAGCTGCACCAATTTTCCTAGCCCATTTAGACGTGCGGCTACATTCGAGCCGTCTATCATAATCAAGCCTTACCTCTTCTTGAATTCGTTTTTCCATTCCTTTGTTGATAGCAGAGTAACTTTTGAAGTTGCTTGCTGTATGTAAATATCCTGGCGTCTCATTAGTCATACTATGTGCTTTTGGAGTAATAGTGGCAGCACCGTGTAAAATATATTCTTGTTCAGTATGCATAAATGGCCACACAGGCACTAAAGGAACTGGATCTGCGGCATGTACGCAACGATAGATGTTGTTATCTGTTGCGGACTCTGTTTTTACAGCAAAGCTATTATAACCAACGCGCGGCGCACCAAAAGTATATAATTTTACATTGGCACCGAAACGTTGCTTTAGCCAGTTAGCAGCTAAGTTTGCTAAAGCCCCACCTAAACTATGACCTACAACATGAATGTTTAACTTTTTCTTAGTGCTTTTTTTAAAGTATAGTTCTAACTGATTTTTGAAAGAGTTAAATGTATGGTTAAAGCCTGCATGTACAGGTTGATTATTACTATAAGTACTTAAGCCACAATGTAAATCAGTGACAACATCACGAACTTTAGCCGTGCCTCGTAAAGCTAAAACATAATCATCTTCATCTTCATATGCTCCTTTCTTACCCTCTGCAATGCAGCCAAAATTGGTCGAGTGGTTAAAAACTCGTTCGAGAATAGAACCACTTACACCTTTTATAGATTCTGATTCGAATGAAAATAAAGAGCTAATTCTTTCAAAATATGGATTAGCTCTCAAGCCTCTTTTGTCAAGGCTTTCGTATGAGATAGCTGCAAAATTAGCAGCTATTGCAGGGCTTAAAACATTCATTAATATTTCCTTATAATTTAGTTTTTGATTTATTAATTATTATCCGTTTCAATTTCTGAAAGGTCAAAATAAGCATTTTGTTCCACTACTTCAAAATCATCAGACCAACGACAAATACTTAAAGCCTCAAATTTATAGCCTTCAGTTTTCTTATTCTGAAATTTAAAAAGAACCTTTCCATTAGAGATGTCGGCTATTAATTGCCTTAACTTTCTTGCATATTCCTCTCGATATTTAACGCCTGATAATCTAGAACCCCAAAGGCAATATTCTTCATTATTGTAGGATAGATAAATAGCTTGAGAAGTGAAAATCTCAGCAAGTGGGACTGCTGGTTGATTAGAACGGATATTAATTTCAGGTAATGAGAAGCCCCCATTATTATCCGTGTAAGTGAAATCTTCAACACTTTTACCATCAGAAAAATTCAATACTCTCTCTATTTTTACATTCGATAAAGGTTTGCCTTTTTCACTAGCTTGGCCTTTTACCTCAGGGCACAAGTGCACTTTGTAAGCACCAATATGATTACCAAACTTTTTAAGTGTTGTTAAAAATGACATAAACAAGAAGCCTTAAAAATAGGCTGTGAATTTTTTGTGGGGAGGCTACATGATTCCCTTGCAAACTTTAATATTCACATGCCTTTGTAAATAGATCTCATATGATAAACAAGCTTATATAAAGTACAATAGTTAAAACTTAAGATGTATAGATAAAGCGAAAGATAAAGCTGGGCGCGAAGAAAATGACTTTGAGCTAAGGTCATTAATATAAAGGTAGGAGGGTGTTAACTGCTTTTTAGCGATTCGGCAGGGTCAAATCTTACCTTCATACATCAATGATCTAGATTTATAGTTTATTGCTCATTGAGTTTATTATTATGGCTAGACCACTACGAATAGAGTATGAAAATGTGTTTTATCATGTGATGAATCGCGGAAGAGGGCGTGAAAACACCTTTTTGAGTGATGACGATTCTAAGCATTTTTTATACTGCATTGAGGAAGCCAGTTTTCGTTTTAATATTGAAGTGCATTCGTATTATTTAATGACCGATCATTACCACCTACTAATAAAAATCCCTGATGCAAACATGGGCAGAGCCATGAAACATATTAATGGTCTCTATACGCAATATTCTAATAGAACACATAATACAGATGGTGAACTGTTTAGAGGTCGATACAAGGCGGTGTTGGTGGATTGTAGTAGTAACTAGACCAGACTAGCTGTGGGCATCTGATCAATGAAGTAAATTTAAATCCAGAGAAAAAAGAAGCAATGCGGGCGGCATAAAATTTTATTTGATGCGACAACTAACTTGAAAAACTCCGCAAACAAAGGGCAAAAGTCGATTAATATCCTATAAAGCCTTTTGCCTTTTCATAAGATACTTCCTAACCAGCGTTAATATATATTAGCGTTGATTACTTATTTTGCTTATTTTGCTTATTGGGTCGAGAGTATTAATATTGAGCTAAATACTAATATATACAACTTCAGCATTATTAAATAATATTTTTACCTTGTTCTGGGTCTCTTGATTGCTCTGCTTGTTCACGTATTTCGTCGGTATCACTGCTCACATCATCAAGTGTTTTAGTTTGATCAACTGTTTCACTTTTTTCGCTTTGCACTTGCGATGGTTGTTTTTCCTCTAAATTAGAAACATTTTCACTAGGGTCGGTGAGTATAATTCTTTCTCGTGCATCATCAGGCATGCTGATGTTTTGTTTTGTGAACTCATTGACTAATTCGCGCATAAGCTGGGAAGCTACTTTTAATGGACTGTGTTGCTCGCTATTAACCCAAAAATACAAAACGAAGTTAATAGTAGATGAGCCTAAGTTTTTTATTAAAACCTGCGCAGGTGGATCGCTAAGCACCGCATTTTGTTGATTGGCAATAGCTAGGGCAAGAGTTTGTGCGCTGCGTATATCATTATCATAGCCAATACCAATTTCTACTTTTCCGCGCATTTTTGGATTGGCAGTCAGGTTTTTAATAGTATTTTTATATACCGTCGCATTGGGTATTTGAATATGATTGCCATCGTAATCAACAAGTGTGGTTGCTCTTGCGGTTACTTTTTTAACAACGCCTAAACGATTGTCTACTTCAATTACATCGTCGATTTTGAAAGGCCTCTGTATGCTCAGTAATAAACTAGCGATAAAGTTCTCAGCTATGTCTCTAAAGGCAAAACCTAATATAAGTCCTATTAGTCCCGTGCCACTCATAATGGCGACAGCAAACTCGGTAAGCCCTGCTAAACGCAGGAATAAGTACACGCCAAATAAAATAATTAAAGTGCTTATACTGCGCCTTACAACTAGATGAACTAGTTTACTGTCAGTCATGTAGTCAACAGGCTTTATAAGCAATCGAGAAAGTGGCCCTGCAATTAAATAGCTTAATGCTAAAAGTATTATACCGAGTAATAGTGTGGGTAATATTTGCGCTGTTGCATGAAGTAATTGCACAGCTTGTTCATGAAAAAACTGCCACGTAAACACATCGCCTTGAAAACTTTGCGTGCTGGGAGGCGTATTGTTTAAAGCTATAATGTTTGATTGGCTACTAGGCATGGCTTATCGTCCGTGTTTGGTTTTTATAATCGCTAATATTAGGTAACAGCAAGTTTAGTACCAAATACTTTATTTAACTTGGCAAACATTTTGCTGTAGTAATGTAATACAAATATTGAGGTTTAGAATGAAAGAAGCTAAACGAGGACAGCAAGCTGAGCAGCCTGGTCATATCCCTTTTATAGGTTGGTGGGATATTG
The DNA here is from genome assembly GCF_014163835.1 of Pseudoalteromonas sp. SR43-5. Lineage (NCBI taxonomy): Bacteria > Pseudomonadati > Pseudomonadota > Gammaproteobacteria > Alteromonadales > Pseudoalteromonadaceae > Pseudoalteromonas > Pseudoalteromonas sp. SR43-5. Next base: position 84,409 of record NZ_JACJEA010000001.1, on the reverse strand, counting down.
TTAAGCGCATTTTTAAGCAAATGAGTGAAGATAACTTATCTATAGTGGCAGCGGGTGTGGCATTTTATGCGTTACTTGCTATTTTTCCGGCCATTGCGGCGATGGTATCTGTGTATGCGTACTTTTCATCCCCCGCAGATATTAGTGATCATTTAAGTAAAATAGTTACTTTGCTCCCACCAAGTACCAGTGAACTAATTTTATCTCAGGTTTCTAGCCTTGCAAAAACATCAAGTGCAAGCTTGAGCTTAAGTGCAATCGGTACGCTTATACTTACTATTTGGAGTAGTTCTAAGGGCAGCCAAGCACTTATTACTGCGTGTAATATTAGTTATCGTGAATATGAAAAGCGTTCATTTTTTAAAGCTCAATTAGTACGCTTTTTATTTTCGGTAGGGGCGATTGTTGTCGCAATTTTTGCGTTATTAATTATTGGTATTTTACCTATTGTACTTAATTTAGTGGGACTAAAAGAAAGTATAGATTTATTAATTAAACTCATCTCTTGGCCATTATTAGCTTTTACCTTTAATTTTGCATTGGTACTTTTATATCGTTATGCCCCACATCGTAAACCGGCCAAATGGCGTTGGATCACGATGGGTTCGTCTATTGCTACTGTACTTTGGATTTTGGCATCTATAGGTTTTTCTTTTTATGTGTCGCGTTTTTCTAGTTACAACGAAACTTACGGCTCACTAGGTGGTGTAGTGATCATGTTGATGTGGTTGTATATCAGCGCTTATATAATCACATTAGGTGCTGTTATTAATGCAGCTACTGAGCAGCAAACAGGTAAAGACAGTACTATAGGCCCAGCTAAAGAGCGTGGGCAGCGAGGCGCCTATGTGGCAGATCACCTCGATGTAAAAAACGAATAGCTATTAGCTAAAGTTAGTGAGAGCTATAAGCTGCTCTTTAAACTCTTGTGCTGCAGGACCAAGCCTGTCGTTGTCGTTGCACATTAAATATAAATTAAGGGTACGGGTTGTACCTTGGTCTAAATTAAGTGGGATGAGCGTTTTATCTTCAATTAAATGTGCTATTTGTGTTTTTGGCAGCCAAGCGTAACCCAAATTTTGACTAACCATATCAATAGAGTTGCGTAAATGGCTGACTGTCCAGCGCATATCAGCACCTAACCAGCCATCATTGTGACTGGTGTGGGTTGCTGAGTCGCGAACTACTATTTGCCGGTGTAGCTTTAAATCGCGAAAGTTGAGTTGTTCAGTTTGTTGGTGTAATACATGGTCTTTATGCGCAACGGCTATAAACTCTATATCGCATAACGTACTGCAACTAATTCCATAGATAGGAATTGATGAAATGGCTAAATCAACCACTGAGTTATGTAGTAATTCGTTTGCACCGGTTAGCACGCTTTCTACTAAATCAATCTTTAAAAGCGAGTAAAGTTCACTCGTTTTAGCAAGTGCCTGGTATAAAATGGTGTGTGGAAAAACTTCATCAACAGCTATTTTTAATGTGCTTTCTACGCCTTCGCTTAGTGTGCTCGCTACCGATTCTATTTTAGTTGCTTCTTCAATTAAAAATTCAGCTCTGCGTAAAATTAGTTTACCGCTATCGGTTAAAAATGCTTTACGACCTTTTACTTCAAGCAACTTAATTTGCAAGGCGGCTTCAAGTTTTTGAACAGCATGGTGTACGGTTGACTGACTTTTATGTACAGCCGCACTTGCGCCTGCAAATCCGCCGTGATCCACAACCGCTTTAAACATTCGCCATTGCTCTAATGTTGCTTTTGCCATTTTTAAATCCTGTTACTACTTATATCTGATTGCTTAACTTGACCGCGCAGACGCATTATTTATTGCGTAACAGTAATTTTTTGTTTATTTATTTTAATAAAGCGACTTTTTTATCAGCTAGAAGTGCCATAAAACTGCTTTTATTTAAAGGTCTTGAAAATAAATAACCTTGTCCGTAATCACATCCGGCTTCAAGTAATAGCTGCATTTGTAATTTAGTTTCAATTCCTTCGGCGATTACTTTTAAGCCCAGTTGATGCGCCATAACAATTATTGCTTCACACAGTGCAAGTTCTTGACTGCCTACTTGGATATTATCAACAAAACGTTTATCTATTTTTAAATAATCGGTATCCATTTCTTGTAAGTAAGCGAGTGACGAATATCCTGTACCAAAATCATCAAGGGCAAGCTGCATACCTGATTTTACTATTTCTTTTAAGCGACGTTGCGTTAATGCTTCGGGGTTAATCATTAGGCCTTCAGTTATTTCTGCCACAATTGAGGATGCAGGTAATTTTGCAGCTTTTAGCATATCGTACCATTCATCTATACCACTCTCTGGCGTGGATAACTGCACTGGCGACACGTTTACACTTATTTGAAAAGTGTCATCGGTTAGGGTTTTTATATCGTTAAGCGTTTGCAAGGTTTGAGCAAATACAAATTGGCCAATTGCATTTATTTGCCTAGTTTCTTCAGCAAGAGGAATAAATGCGACAGGGCTAATTAGGCCTTTTTCGGGATGTTGCCAACGAATAAGTGCTTCAGCTTTATGAATATGTAAATCATTCAAAGCAACAATGGGCTGATAAAACAACTCAAACTGTTCAAGTTCAATGGCACTTCGTAAGTCTTTTAATAGCACCATGCGCGCGTGTGCATATTCGCGCATGTCAGCAGAGAAAAATTCAAAACAGTTACGACCATTACTTTTTGCTTTATACATAGCCTGATCGGCTGCCTTTAAAAGTTGTTCAGTATTTTCACCATCATTAGGGGCGCATGCTATGCCCATGCTGGCGCTAATAAATAACTCTTCGTTTTCAAGATGCAAAGCCGACGATAGGCTAAGCAAAATATTACTGGCAATTTGATTAATATGACGCGTACTTTTTATACGATTAAACACAATAACAAACTCATCACCACCAATACGTGCCACAAACTCAGCATTTTTTGCCGACTGGACTATACGCTGAGATACGAGTTTTAATAAGTTATCACCATAGTGATGGCCTAATGTGTCATTAATATCTTTAAAGTGATCTATATCTAAAAGCATGACAACCAATTGATTGTCGGGAGTAACAATGCTTGAAAATCGTTGATTTAATCGCTCCTTTAACTCTAAACGATTTGGTAAGTCAGTTAGGTGATCATAGTGAGCTTGTCGCCAAATTGTTTCATCGGCTTGTTTTTTCTCAGTGAGGTCTGTAAATATCGCGATTCGACGAATAGGTGCGTTGTTTGTATCATAAACCGTATCGATTGTGAGCCACTCAGAGTATAGCTGCCCGTTCTTTTTACGGTTAATAACCTCGCCTTGCCAGCGGCCTGTTTGCTGTAATTCAGACCACATTTTATTGTAAAAATTCTTATCATGTTTTCCTGATGAAAGAATTGAAGAGGAGCGCCCAATAACTTCTTCTTTATTATATAAAGTCGTTTTGCAAAACGCAGGGTTTACATCAAATATTATACCCGCTGGATCTGTGATTGCCATGCCTTCACTACTGTTGTTATACACTAGCGAGGCAAGGTGGAGTGCTTCTTCATTTATTTTTCGTTGTGTTATATCTCTTAGCACAACAACGTATTCATTTTTACTTTGCATTGCACTAATACGCGCTTCAAAGCTGCGTTTAGGATCTGATTTTTCGAGTGTAAATTCTAAATTACTCGAAACATCAAGCTTAGATAACTGCGATAACAAAAGCTGCACATTGTTGTGAGAAAGTATTGATGATAAATGAGGTACTGCAGTGCTGTTAGGATTTACTTGAGGCTTAAACTGCCCTGTTATGTTGAGAATATCGCCATGGATGTTAATTCTAACGTAGCTATCGGGCAGAGTATTAAGCAAGCTAGTAAGCTCATCGTGCTTGTTTTTTAAATTAGCCTCGGCGGTTAACCTAGTTTGCGCCATTGATTTAAAGCGCTGATAGAGAGTATTTAGCTCTGGATTATTTGGCTGTGTTTTTTGTGACGGCATTTCGCCCTTAGCCAACACGTTTGTTGCATTTGTTAGATTATTAATTGGGTCGATAATGCTGGTGTTAAGCAGCTTACGTGCAATTAAACATAGCACTAGCAGTGATAAAATAAACACACCAATCGCTATAAAAAAATTATTATTTATTTGCTTTAAAGCATGCGTAATAGGAAGTGCAATATGTATATTTAAGCTGTTATTACTCGGATCTTTATAAATAATAGAGTGATGAAGCATTCGATCTTCACCCTCAATAGATTTTATTTTTGTTGATGACTCATTATCAATCGAAGAATCAGTTGCTAATAAAGTCTTTGCAATATTATCGCCAAGGGCTGCAGTTGTTGGTGGGTAACGCGCTAAAATTTTTCCATTAGAATCAGCGATTGCAGCAATAGAGCCAGTCGGCAGTTCAATATTATTAAAAGCATTGTTCCACCAGTCAAGCGCAACAACGATAACTACAACGCCCTGAATTACATTTTTTTTATTAATGATAGGCAACGCAAAGTTAAGGGTGTTTTTTTGCAAGTTTCTATCGTGCTGAAAATAACCTACCGACAATTGGTTACTTTTTAAGGCATTTTGAAAATACGCACGATCTGCAATACTTATTGTTTTGGTTAATCCGCTTGTTGTACACATAACAATGCCATTTGGATCTATAATCCCGATATTGGCAACATGGGCATAAATAGCTCTAAATTGATTAAAATAATTAGGGCAGGACGTTGCTATATTTTCTTTCTTACTTTCCTCTTTAGCCAAATAACGCGCTAAACGGTCAATATCATCGACTAAGTGCTTTTGCTGTAAAATTAATTGCTTAGCAATGTTTTCTACTTTTTTTTCACTTTGCTCAATAGAGTGGTGGCGTTCAAGCAGCAGAGTAAAAATAATTACAGCGGTGCCCGGAATACTTAGCAATATAAGCAAACGATAAAGCTGATGTTTGAGAGAATAAGTAAAAATAACCATTCCTTAGTTTCGTATTTTGCAATAACAATTGTAGCCAAATTCACTCCAAATAACCATAGTAATTATAAGGTTGAAAATGTAACCAATGAATCAATGTCGTTCTATTTTTTAGAACCTTAAGCTCGATTTAAAGACATAGTTGTTTTGTTTAATGAATGATTTAATAGCCTCATAAACTTATTCTTTAGAGTGAATTAAAAAATGAAAATATCAAAAATACTTACAGCTTATGCAACTCAAGATGGCGATGGCGTGAGCATTAGCCGTATACCTGGGTTTGATGGTAAATATTTAGATCCGTTTTTGATGATTGATGAACTTAAGTCAGACGACAAAAAAGATTATATGGGAGGCTTTCCAGAGCATCCGCACCGAGGAATTGAAACGTTTACTTATATTCTAAAAGGTGGCTTTGAGCATCGTGACCAAATGGGTAACAAAGAAGCAATTAAAGCAGGCGATGTGCAATGGATGAGCACAGGGTGCGGCGTCATGCACAGTGAAATGCCACTCGCTGATGCTATAGATGGTCTGCATGGCTTTCAAATTTGGATAAACATGCCAAGCGCAGAAAAAATGCGTGATTCACGTTATCAAGATACGACTAAAAACCCAGCTCCTAGTTTTACAAATACGCAAGGCGTGACGTTAAAAGCACTTGCGGGATCGTGGCAGTTCGAAAGTGAAACGCTTGCAAGCGAGCTGCAAAGTTTAGCTGCTAATGCGGCGCTCGCTGATATTACATTACCTGCTGGTAAAAGCATTTATTTAGAGCCTCTTAGCCAACAAAAAGTAATGCTTTATATTCATAGCGGCTCACTAATAATGAGCGACTATCAAACAATACCAGCGGGTAAGTTACTTATTTTAGAACCAGGCAGTGATATTAATATTAGCTCTGAACAAGGCGCTGGCGTTTTGGTTTTAGCAGGCGATCCACTTAATCAGCCAATTGCTCATATGGGTCCGTTTGTAATGACGACGCAAGCTGAAGTACAGCAAGCAGTGCGTGATTATCAAAACGGCGAGTTTGGCAAAATATAACGGTATTTTTAGGAGAGTTTTATGGGATTATTAGTTAACGGCCAATGGCAAGATAAATGGTACGACACAGATTCAAGTAACGGTAAGTTTGAACGCGAAACGGCGCAGTTACGTCACTGGGTAACTGTTGATGGTAGCGCTGGAATAACGGGCGAGGCTGGTTTTAAAGCACAAGCGAACAGGTATCATTTATATGTGTCACTTGCGTGTCCTTGGGCGCATCGAACGCTTATATTTAGATCGTTAAAAGGACTGCAAGATTTAATTACGGTGTCGGTTGTTAGCCCTGATATGCTTGATAGTGGTTGGGCTTTTGATACGCAAAACCACAGTACTGGTGATGCTTTATTTAATAGTAACTACTTACATCAAGTGTATACAAAAAATAATCCTAAGTATTCCGGGCGAGTTACCGTACCCGTATTGTGGGATAAAAAGCTAAATAAAATTGTCAGTAATGAGTCTGCCGATATTATACGTATGTTCAATAGTGCATTTAATGAATTAACAGGTAATAACGATGATTACTACCCAGAGGCACTACGACCAAAAATTGATGAATCAAATGCGTTGATTTATCCAAATATAAATAATGGTGTTTATCGTACGGGATTCGCAACAACTCAAGATGCATACGAAGAGGCGTTTAACGATTTATTCAAAGCACTCGATAAAGTAGAAGGGATACTGAGCAAGCAGCGTTATTTAACAGGTAATAGGCTCACCGAGGCAGATTGGCGATTATTCACTACACTCATTCGGTTTGATAGTGTGTACGTTGGCCATTTTAAATGTAATTTACGCACAATTGAAAGCTATCCTGCATTGAGTGGATACCTTAGGGAGCTATATCAAGTTAAAGGAGTGGCTGAAACAGTTGATTTTTATCATATTAAGCGTCACTACTATTTTAGTCACACAATGATCAACCCAACACAAGTTGTGCCAAATGGTCCAAGTATTGATTACTTATCTGATCACGGTAGAAATGTTTAGCGCTTAAGCTATCAAGTTCACTAGCCAGCCGTATTTTCTTACGAAGCTGGTTTCGCTTTTACCCGCTTGTACTGCTGCACCTGCGATAAAGGCACTTGAAAGCCCAACTTTGGTTACGGCAAAACGCTTTAGTCTATATTGGAACGCTGCATGATGTTGGCGTTTCAATTCACTGCGCGTATCCATTTGCTTACTTAGAGCATCAACGTTTTCATTAGGTGCTTTAATTAAGTAGTTAACTAACATACTAATTTCCTTGTAAGTTAAATAGATGCTTTAAACTTTTAAGTGTTTTACTAAAGCCAATTTTATTGCTTAAGTAAACTGTATTTTTCCAAAGCCATATTAAACAAGCAACTTGTAGTAAAGTAGCTGTTGCTATACTTAGCCATACCGACCCAAAAACATCGTATACACCGTATCCAACAGCACCTAGAAATCCTGCCCACAACAAAACCAAACCACTGGCAAAGCATCCTAAAAATATAGTGATCAATGCAAGCGATCTAAGCGATAACCGCCATTCAGCTTTAGCAAGCTGGTGGGTGATCTTTCCTTGAGTTTGGTAATCATCCTTGAGCTGCTTAGAATACTCTAAAAGCATTGCAACATGATCTTGCCAATCGTCCTTTTGGCTATGTTGCTCAGTAGTTTGGTCTTGCGCATTACCATCCTTGGTTGCTGTTGTTTGTGGGTTATTCATCACTAATTACTTACGACTAAGTAGTGATGTGATTAACATACCCGCAGCAAAAGCAATACCCGCAGTTGCTAATGGATTTTCAGAAGCAAAAGCACGAGTTTTTGCAGTACATTCGCTTAGTTTTTCACGTGCAATAAGTTGTTTTTCGCTCAATGCATCTGCCGAGCTAGAAGCTCCTTTACGCACACTGCTTTCAGCTGTTGCAGCTTTGCTAGAAAGTGCATCTACAGCATCGTGCGCCGCTGATGTTGCTTTCTCTGTAAGAGGAGACTCAGTATTTGTTAGTTTAACGTCAGGCTTAACATCTGAAGTTGTATTTGGTTTCGTATTCGTTGCAGTAGCCATAATCAATCCTTAATAAGTTAAAAATTTAAATAGTGATTTAGATGATGCAATGATTAAACCAAACTTGTTATTTATTTTAACTGCCTGAATTTGAAAGGTTTTGTTTGTGTTTTTTAATTTTTGATAATTAGTATTTTAAAATAAACAGTAACTATTACTACACGGCTAGGTAAATTTTACAAAGAGGATAAAAACGCCTTAAAAATTGTAAATATTCATTGGTTATTCAGTAAGCAATGCATGTAAACAGAAAGTTATAAAAGCAAAGCTGATATTTTTCTTTACCTCAATCCCACTTTTTCCCACGTAATTCAAACGCTTCGCTTGAGCCCTTATTTTTTCTAGCTTTGAGACTCACTAAAGCTGGTCAGCTTACTTGACAAAATGGCTTGTCAAGCCCTAAACTGGAGCACTGTGGTAAAAAGTGGTTTTTAGTGGATCTCATTGGATAAAATAAGCAAAAAATTGAATAAAACAATTTCAAAGTAGGTTTTTTATGTTTCGTGGCGCGAGTTCACTGAGTTTGGATGATAAGGGGCGTTTTGCGGTACCGACAAAGTACCGAGAATCTCTGTTGTCTGAAGATCAGGGGACAGTTATTTGTACCGTCGCATTAAATGAACCGTGTTTATGGTTATATCCATTGGCTGAGTGGCTCGAAATAGAAAGCCGTTTAGCGAAAATATCTAATATGAATCCACGAGCTCGACGAATGCAACGTATGTTGCTAGGTAACGCTACAGAGTATCAACTTGATAAAAATGGTCGAATTTTGCTTGCGCCGTCATTACGTGCCCATGCATCTCTTGGCAAAAAAATCATGCTGGTTGGTTTGATGAATAAGTTTGAAATTTGGGACGAGGCGCGTTGGCACGAGCAAATGCAGCAAGATACTGAGCTTGAAAGGCTTGGTGATTTTGAACCTAACCAAGATTTAGATAATTTTACACTCTAACGGCACAAAAAAAGGCACACAATAGCTAATGACAGCGCAATTTGAACACGTATCCGTATTAATGGATGAGACCATCGATGCCCTTGCAATTAAGCCTGACGGTATATACATGGATGGTACATTTGGACGTGGTGGCCACTCTGGGCAAATTTTAGCACGCCTTGGTGATGAAGGTCGCCTGCAAGCAATTGACCAAGATCCACAAGCAATACAATCAGCTGAAAAATTTGCTGATGACCCACGTTTTGCAATTGCACATACTCGCTTTTCAAACCTATACGAAGTAGCACAGCAAAACGATCTAATTGGTAAAGTCGATGGCATTTTATTAGACATTGGTGTTTCGTCACCACAATTAGATGACGCTGAGCGTGGCTTTAGTTTTATGAAAGACGGCCCACTCGATATGCGTATGGACCCTACAACAGGTCGCAGTGCAGCACAGTGGTTAGCAGAGGCTGAGTTGGATGATATTACCCACGTAATTAAAAAATTGGGCGAAGAAAAGTTTGGTAAACGCATTGCACACAAAGTACTTGAAGTTCGTGAGCACACGCCAATCACAACTACCAAGCAGCTTGCTGACCTTGTTGATGAAGCTGTACCGGTAAAAGATAAGTTTAAACACCCAGCTACCCGTACTTTTCAGGCTATTCGTATTTACATTAATAGTGAGCTTGAAGAGATTCAAACTGCGCTACAGTCTGCAGTTAAAGTGCTAAAGCCAGGCGGACGTTTAGTAGTGATTTCGTTTCATTCTTTAGAAGACCGTATTGTAAAACAGTTTATTAGAAAACAGAGTAAGGGAGAAGCATTACCCAGAGGTCTGCCTTTAACTGATGCACAAATAAATAAAAATCTGACGTTAAAAGCAGTGGGTAAAGCTATTAAGCCAAGTGCTGCAGAAGTAGAGCGTAATCCACGTTCTCGTAGTTCTGTACTTAGGATTGCACAGAGGTTGGGATGAGTAAAAAAGCGAGCTATCGGCAACCTAATTTATTCTTTGAAATATTAAAAGGCCTAGGAGCTAATAAGCTAACCTCGGCCTTGTTGGTTGTGATATTCGCTTCTAGTTTAGCTGTTGTGCAAACAACCCACTTAGCTCGTGGCCAACTTATACAGCAAGATCAATTATTACAAGAACGCGATGAGCTCGATTTAGAGTGGCGCTACTTACTTGTTGAAGAAGAATTTTATTCGCAACATGCACGCATTGAAGAAGTAGCTACATCACAATTGAAAATGAAAAGACCTACGAGTCAAGATGAGCAGGTAATAATAGTACAATGAGAAATAGAGGCAAAAAACCAGTCACTAATTTAATCACATGGCGCTTTATGCTGGTGTGTGCAGTTGTGTTTATGGTGTTTGTAACACTCGTATCTCGCGCTGCTTATTTACAAGTAATAGAACCTGATAAAGCACGGTCAGAAAGTGACAAACGTACCGTGCGCGTTGAAAAACTACATGTGCAACGCGGGATGATTTTTGACCGTAATGGTAAAGAGTTAGCGGTAAGTGTGCCTGTTGTAAGTGTATATGCTGATCCTAAAGCATTGCACAAGTCGCTTGTCTCTAAAGTAATTAAACAAGCACGTAAAAGCGGCGAAGATCATTTATCTTTAGCTGAAAATACCGCTGAGCTTGATAAGCGTACCGCACTTTATTATAAAAACGATTTACGCTGGCGTGAGCTTGCAGATGTATTGCGCATTGATACTAAGAAGATTAACTCTCGACTATTAAACGATCCCTCGCGTCGCTTTGTTTATTTAAAGCGCCAAGTTACTCCTGCTGTAGCAAATTATATTGGCGATTTACGCCTACCAGGTATTCATTTACTAGATGAATCTAAACGCTATTACCCCGCCGGTGAGGTTACCGCGCATGTTATTGGTTTTACTAATATAGACGGTAAAGGCATTGAAGGTATTGAAAAGCTATACGAAAACGCTTTAACGGGCGAGGAAGGCCGCCGCACTATACGTAAAGACGCACAAGGGCGTGAAGTAGAAGTGCTTGACGAGCGTGAGCGCGTAGAGCCAGAAAGTATAGAACTAAGTATTGACCAGCGAATTCAAGCTATTGCCTACAAAGCTGTAAAATCAGCTGTACTGACTTACAAAGCCACATCGGGCTCAGCTATGGTAGTTGATGTTAAAACCGGTGAAGTGCTGGCAATGGTAAATAGTCCTTCATTTAATCCAAATAACTTAAGCGATGCTGCACCTCATAAGCGTCGTAATCGCGCAATTACAGATTTGTTTGAACCAGGCTCAACTGTTAAGCCTCTAGCCATTTTAGCTGGGCTAGACTACGGCGCCATTCAGGCAGATGACACGATTGATACCTACCCAGGTTGGATGCGTTTAGGTGGTAGTTTAGTTAGAGATACTCGTAATCACGGCGAACTAACACTGCGCGAAATACTAAAGTACTCCTCAAATATGGGGGTTGCGAAGGTTACTCAGTTAGTGCCTAAAGATTACCTTGTTGGCTTATATCAAAAAGTAGGCTTTGGCAGTGACACCGGTACTGGAATGGTAGGTGAAAGCAGCGGTTTGTTTTATCCAAATCGTCGTTGGTCTGACTTTGAAATTGCCACTTTATCATTTGGTTATGCAATTTCGGTAAGTACTGCGCAAATGGCGCGCTTTTATACCATGTTAGGCGCTGGTGGAGTTAATCGACCACTGACTATTTTAAAGCAAGATAATATACCTGAAGGCGAACGTATTTTTAAACAAAAAGACGTAGAAGCCGTAGTCCACATGATGGAAAGTGTATTTGAAAAAGACGGTACTGCTCGCAACATAAAAGTTGATGGGTATCGTGCTGCCGGTAAAACAGGTACATCTAAAAAAGCCGTAGCAGGTGGTTATGGTGATGAATATGTAGGTTACTTTGCAGGTGTAGCACCGGCAAGTAATCCTCGTTTAGCCGTGGTAGTTATGATTAATGAACCAGGTGGTGATGTGTACTATGGAGGTGCCACCGCTGGCCCTGCATTTGCAGAAATCATCTCTAACGCATTAAGAATATTAAACGTAGCGCCTGACAAGGAAGAGGTTGCGTACGTACAAGGTAAAGATAACGATGCGTGATTTAAAGGATATTTTAAAATACATCGAAATAGATGCGCCCTCGCAACTGGTAAAGCATTTACGCCTTGATAGCCGTGAAGTAACGCCAGGTGATGTATTTGTTGCTATTAAAGGCCATACACTTGATGGCGGACAATTTATTGCTAAAGCAATTGAAAATGGCGCAATAGCTATCATTGCTGACAGATTATGTGAATTTGAAAGCAGTTTTGAGCCACTGTATTTAGTCTCAGAGCTTGATAAAAAGCTTCCAGAATTAGCTAGTCGCTTTTATAGCCAACCAAGTCAGACTCTTGATTTAATTGGTGTAACAGGTACAAATGGTAAATCGACTACCACAGCAATGATTGCCCACTTAGCGCAATTTTGTAGTACTGATTCGGCTATTATAGGCACTTTAGGTTATGGCCATCCTGATAACTTAATTCCACTGATAAACACTACGCCTTCAACAGTTGATTTACAGCATATTTTGAGCGATTTAAATTCGCATCATAAAAAGCTGGTAGCCATGGAAGTATCATCTCATGGGTTAGTGCAACAACGCGTTGCTAAATGTCAGTTTAAAGCGGCTGTGTTTACTAATCTTTCGCGCGATCACTTAGATTACCATGGTGATATGGCAAGTTACGGTGATGCGAAATTAATGCTTTTCCGTGATTTTGAGCCGCAAGTTGTAGTGCTCAATCAAGATGACTTTCAAGCTGAGCAATGGCTTGAAAAGTATGATTTTAATAACCTAATTTGTTATGGCCGCAAAAACTTAGCTCCTAAGAATGCCCGATACGTTTATTTTTCTGATGTTGAATATTCAAGTGAAGGTATTTCGGCGCAGTTGTCGACAAGTTGGGGTGATATTTCAATTAAATCGCCTCTGTTTGGCGAATTCAACTTATATAACTTAACGGCAGCGCTCGCTACATTACTAGGGCTAGGTTATCCGCTTGAACAACTAGTTGCTGGTTGTGCGCAGTTACAGCCAGTCGCTGGTCGAATGCAAGCTTTTAGTCAAGCTGGCATGCCAACGTGTGTTGTTGATTACGCCCATACACCCGATGCACTTGCACTTGCATTACAAGCATTGCAGTTGCATGTGCCAGGTGGTGTAAGTTGTGTATTTGGTTGCGGTGGCGACAGAGACAAAGGTAAGCGCGCATTAATGGCGCAAGCTGCAGAGCAAAACGCTAATAAAGTGATTATTACCAGCGATAACCCTCGAACAGAAAATCCTGATGACATTATTGCAGATGTAGCAGGCGGTCTAACCCATCCTCAAAATGCACATTTAGAGGCTGATAGAGCAACTGCAATTCGTTTTGCTATAGAAAATGCTACAGCTGATGATGTTATTTTGATTGCAGGTAAAGGCCACGAAGATTATCAAATTATAGGCGATAAGCGCATCGACTTTTGCGATCGCCGCTATGTACAAGAACAACTAAAAAAAGCAGTAAGAGGGATAACACAATGATCCCAATGGATTTTGATTGGTTAGCTAATGTGCTAACAACTGATTATCAAGGTGATAATCAACACGTGCTAAATATAAATACTGATACTCGCACAGTGTGCGATGGCGAAGTGTTTTTAGCACTTAAAGGGCCAAATTTTGATGGCCATAAATTTATAGCTGAGGCTAAACAAAAAGGCGCTATAGGCGTTATTGTTCAGCACAAAGTTGATGTAGATATTCCACAATTTATAGTAAGCGATACACGTATTGCACTAGGTACAATTGGCACTGCTGTTATGGCACAAGTGGCGCCTAAAACAATTGCAATTACAGGGAGTGTAGGCAAAACCACCGTAAAAGAAATGTGTGCGGCAATTTTGTCGGTTCACGGTGATGTATTAGCTACTAAAGGTAATTTTAACAACGATATTGGCGTCCCTCTTACGTTATTGCGCTTAGAGCCTCAACATCGTTTTGCTGTTATTGAGCTAGGTGCAAATCACTTAGGTGAAATTGCTTACACAACGGCAATGACAAAACCAGATGTGGCCGTTGTATGTAATGTTGCAGCAGCTCACTTGGAAGGTTTTGGTAGCTTAATGGGCGTTGCAAAAGCTAAAGGTGAGATTTTTGATGGCCTAAAAGATGACGGCGTTGCCATTGTTAATTGCGATAGTGAATTTAGCCAGTATTGGTTAGATAAACTTGAAGGGCGTAATGTTAAGCGCTTTTCTACAACAGAAAAACTAGACATTTGGGCTGAGAACATCACGCTTGATGCCAATGCACGTGCAAGCTTTACGCTTTGCACTAAAAACAAGCAAGTGCCTGTTACTTTGGCACTACCTGGTAAGCATAATATTAGTAATGCACTTATCGCTGCGGCGCTGACCAGTGAATTTGATGTAACCCTTGAAGAAATAGCCAATGCACTTGCCACAATGGGTGATGTAAAAGGGCGCGTTAATTTAATTGAAGTGTCTGATTTACTTACCGTGGTTGATGACACCTATAATGCCAATGTTAAGTCGGTAAAGGCTGCGATTGACTTGTTAAGTGATATGCAAGGTCACCGCATTTTTGCACTCGGAGATATGGGTGAGCTTGGTGAAGATGCACGTAAGTACCATCAAGAAGTTGGCGAGTATGCACTTGAACAAGGGATTGATGAGTTATTTACATTAGGCGTGTTAAGTAAATACGCAAGTGATGTGTTTGAACTCCCTAATCGTCACTTTTCGAGCCGCGAACAGATGCAGCAAAAAATTCAAGAAAGTATTAATAAAGTGAATAAAAAAACAACAATAGTAGTGAAAGGATCGCGCAGTTCTCGCATGGAATTATTAGTAACCGATTTAGTTAATGGCCAGCAACAAGCCATCAATGGAGTATCATAATGTTAGTTTGGCTGGCAGAGTATTTAACACAGTATTTTAGTGGTTTTCATGTTTTTTCGTATTTAACGCTACGTGCCATTTTAGGTATTTTAACTGCGCTAATTATGTCTCTTTATTTGGGGCCTAAGTTAATTCGTGGTTTGCAACGTATGCAAATAGGTCAAACAGTTCGCGACGATGGCCCGCAATCGCATTTGTCTAAATCGGGTACACCGACTATGGGTGGCTTACTTATTTTAGCGGCTATTTTTACCAGCACGCTACTTTGGGCCGATTTATCAAATAAATATGTGTGGGCAACACTGTTTGTAATTGGCTCATTAGGTATTGTTGGCTTTGTTGATGATTACCGTAAAGTTATTCGCAAAGACCCAAAAGGTTTAATTGCTAAGTGGAAGTACTTTTGGCAATCGGTCATTGCATTAGTTGTAGCTACTGCTTTGTACTTTACCAGTGCACAAGCATCTGAGACATCACTTGTTGTTCCATTTTTTAAAGACGTATTACCGCAATTAGGTTTGTTTTATATTGTGCTTACGTACTTTGCGATAGTAGGTACATCAAACGCAGTAAACCTGACCGATGGTTTAGATGGCTTGGCGATTGTGCCAATTATTTTGGTGGCTGCAGCATTGGCAATTATTGCTTACTTAACAGGTAATATTAACTTTTCGGCTTACTTACATATTCCACATTTACCGCTGGCGAGTGAGCTTGTGGTTGTGTGTACTGCCATTGTGGGCGCAGGGCTTGGCTTTTTATGGTTTAACACTTACCCAGCACAAGTATTTATGGGCGATGTTGGCTCATTAGCACTTGGTGGCGCATTAGGTATTATTGCTGTTTTAGTACGCCAAGAATTACTGCTTATTATTATGGGCGGTGTATTTGTAATGGAAGCACTATCGGTAATATTACAAGTGGGGTCGTATAAATTACGCGGTCAACGTATTTTTAGAATGGCGCCGATTCATCATCATTATGAATTAAAAGGTTGGCCAGAACCTCGCGTTATTGTGCGCTTTTGGATTATTTCTGTTGTGCTAGTGCTTGCTGGTTTAGCTACTTTAAAGATTCGATAAATGCAGTATTTAAACGAGATAAAAAACAAACAAATAGCAGTGCTCGGACTCGGTGTAACCGGTCTGGGCATTGTGCGTTTTCTATTATCTCATGGCCTCGCCCCCAAGGTCGTTGATAGCCGAGCAACCCCGCCGGGGATTGATTGGTTAAAAGAGCATGCTCCAAATCTAGATACCCACTTTGGTAATTTAGATGACGCTGAGCTTTGTTCAAGCAATATGATTATTATAAGCCCTGGGCTTAGCTTAAAAATACCAGCTGTTGCAAATGCAATTAACGCAGGTGTTGAAGTGATTGGCGACGTTGAGTTATTTGCACGTATTAATACAAAACCGGTTGTTGCTGTTACGGGCTCTAACGGTAAATCAACCGTGGTTACGCTCGCTTATGAAGTATTAAAAGAAGCCGGCTATAAAGTTGCTTTGGGTGGGAATATTGGCACAGCGGTGCTTGATTTACTCAACGATGATTTTGATGTGTATGTACTTGAGTTATCTAGTTTTCAGCTAGATACCACAACGAGTTTAAAACCTGTGAGTGCAACGGTATTAAATGTGTCAGAAGATCACCTTGACCGATACGACAGTTACCAAGCTTATATAGACTCAAAGCTAAGTATTTATGACGGTGCAGAGCTTATTGTTGTCAATGCCGACGATATTCAAACACATCCAGTTGAGCGTGGTACAACCCCCCTAATCAGCTTTGGTGCTCAACAAGGTGATTACCATTTAGCGCAGCATAATGGCGAAACTCATTTTATGCTTAAAGGCGATGCCTTTTTACCTGTTGATACGCTTGCGGTAGTGGGTAAGCACAATTATTTAAATACGCTTGCAGTAATGGCGCTTTTAAGTCCGTTTGAAGTAAGTAAAGATCAATATAAGAACGCGTTAGGTCAATTTAATGGGTTGGCTCATCGCTGCCAATTTGTAGCTGAGCTTAACGGTGTAAAGTATTTTAACGATTCAAAGGCAACGAATGTTGGAGCGACCATTGCTGCAATAGATAGCTTGGCTAGTGATGGTGAAAACCTGATTGTTATTGCAGGTGGCGATGCTAAAGGCGCTGATTTAAACGCACTTAAACCCTACATAGAACAGCATGTAAAAGCATTAATTTGTTTTGGTAAAGATGCAAGTGACTTAGCTGCGATTACCAATAAAAGCTATTTAACTAACAATATGGAAGAAGCCGTTGCTTTGGCCAACGTACTTAGTAGTACAGGCAATATTGTTTTGTTAGCACCTGCATGTGCCAGCATTGATATGTATAACAACTATATGCAGCGCGGTGATGACTTTATTCAATGTGTTATGGCAGGGCAACTATGATTGCTTTTGCCGATATAAGAGATGCATTAACACCAAAACCTTCAGGTCAGTTGTATGATGTACCGCTGCTGTACTGCGTAATTATGTTAATTGGTGTTGGTTTTATCATGGTAACCAGCGCTTCAATGCCGACCGCTGAGCGGTTATTTGATGACCCATACCATATTACTATTCGCCACAGCATGTTTTTGGCAATGTCTTTTGTGCTTTTTTGGATAAGTGTTTGTGTGCCAATGGATTGGTGGAAACGTTCCAACCCTTATTTATTAATACTAGGCATGGTGTTGTTAATAGCGGTATTGATTGTTGGGCGTGAAGTGAATGGTGCTAAACGATGGATACCTATTGGCCCTGTTGGTTTTCAGGTTGCTGAGGCCGCTAAATTATACTTTTTTAGTTATATTGCGGGTTATTTGGTAAGAAAACGCGAAGAAGTACAAGAAAATATTAAAGGCTTTGCCAAGCCAATAGCTGTATTTGCAGTGTATGCGCTGCTTATTTTGCTGCAACCTGATTTAGGCACAGTGGTTGTTATGTTTGTAACAACGGTTGGTTTACTGTTTTTAGCTGGCGCTAAATTATGGCAGTTCTTTGTACTTATTCTAACTGGCGTCGGTTTGGTTGTATTACTGATTATTGTTGAACCATATCGAATGGCGCGTGTTGTCGGCTTTTTAGACCCTTGGGATGATCCTTTTGGTAAAGGTTATCAGTTGGTTCAATCGCTAATGGCTTATAGCCAAGGTGGTTGGTTTGGCCAAGGCTTAGGTAATAGTGTACAAAAATTGCAATATTTACCTGAAGCGCATAACGATTTTATTTTTGCTGTAATAGGTGAAGAACTTGGTTTAATAGGCGTTGTAAGTATTTTAATGGTATTAGCTACTTTAGTATTTAGAGCGTTATTAATAGGCCAACAAGCGCTTAAGTGTGGCAAAGAATACGAAGGCTATTTTTCGTTTGCCATTGGTATTTGGTTTGCATTTCAAACCATGGTGAATGTAGGTGCGAGCGCAGGTATTTTGCCAACTAAGGGTTTAACCCTGCCATTTATTTCTTATGGTGGTTCAAGCTTGTTAATTATGACCATTGCCACGGGCATTTTATTGCGTGTTGATTTTGAAACCAAAATGGCAACCAAACAAGCCACCTCACGTGGAGGCAAGCGATGAGTAAAAAATTAGTAGTAGTGGCTGGTGGAACTGGCGGACACATTTTTCCTGGTATTGCAGTGGCTGATTATTTAAAACAGCAGGGCTGGCAAGTTAGCTGGATTGGCACACCAGATCGAATGGAAGCAAGCGTTGTACCTAAGCATAATATAGATATTGATTTTATTAATGTAAAAGGTGTTCGTGGTAACGGATTAAAACGTCTTATTAAAGCCCCATTCATGGTAGTTAATGCAGTATTGCAAGCGCGTAAGGTATTGAAAGAACAGCGCCCTGATGTAGTACTCGCAATGGGCGGTTATGTTACGGGACCCACGGGAATTGCCGCAAAGAGTTTAGGTATTCCGTTAATTATTCACGAGCAAAACGCTGTAGCGGGTATGAGCAATAAACTGCTAGCTAAGGTGGCTACACGTGTATTAGCAGCATTTCCAAGTGCTTTTGCACAGGGTCAAGCCGAGCTAGTAGGTAACCCAGTTCGCCAAAGCGTTATGAATATAGCCAAACGCGATGTATCAAGCCCTATTAATATTTTAGTAGTGGGCGGCTCGCTCGGTGCACAAGTGCTTAATCAAACATTACCAGAAGCATTTAAAGTACTAAATAATACAGCTCCTATAAGCGTATGGCATCAAACAGGTAAAGGTCATTTATCTACTGTAGAAACAGCTTATAAAATGCATGGCTTTGCGGATGGTAATACAAAAATAGCTGAATTTATTGATGATATGGACGCGGCGTATAGCTGGGCTGATATTGTTGTTTGCCGCGCTGGTGCATTAACTGTTAGCGAAATTGCAGCAGCAGGTAAAATGGCTGTTTTTGTTCCTTTTCCACATGCCGTGGACGACCATCAAACAGCAAACGCACAATATTTAGTGATGGCTAATGGCGCATTATTAATGCCACAAGGGCAGTTTAATAAACAATCAATTGTTGAACTATTAAGCCCATATTTAGCCCAACCTTCATTAATTACTGAAATGGCTACAAATGCAAATAAACAAGCCATTTTAGATGCCACAGCAAGCGTAGCAACGCACTGTGAGCAAGTAACAAATAAGAGAAAATAAGTGAAAGAAACGTCAGTACAAGAAAAACACACGCGCCCAGCAATGCGCCGAATAGAAACCATTCACTTTATTGGTATTGGTGGAGCCGGTATGGGCGGTATTGCTGAAGTACTCGCTTTTGAAGGCTACCGTATTACAGGTTCTGACATTGCTCATAGCGCTATGACAGATCGCTTAATTAAAGCCGGTGCTGAGGTATTTATTGGCCATCATGAAAATAACGTGAAAGATGCCAATGTAGTGGTTGTTTCAAGCGCGATTGATGAAACAAATCCTGAAATTATTGCAGCTAAAGCCGCAAGAATCCCTGTTGTGCGCCGCGCAGAAATGCTCGCAGAGCTAATGCGTTTTCGCCACGGTATAGCGATTGCGGGAACGCATGGTAAAACAACGACAACAAGCCTAATTGCAAGTATTTATGGACAAGCAGGGCTCGATCCAACTTTTATTATTGGTGGCTTGTTAAATAGCGCAGGTAGTAACGCAAAAGTAGGTAAAAGTGATTTTTTAATAGCAGAAGCTGATGAAAGCGATGCGTCGTTTTTACACTTGCAGCCAATGGTCTCGGTCATCACAAATATTGAAGAAGATCACATGGATACTTATGGCGGCAGTCTTGAAAAAATGAAAGACACGTATGTCGATTTCATTCATAACTTGCCGTTTTATGGTTTAGCTGTTGTATGTATTGACTCTGAAGTTGCAGCTGAGCTTATCCCGCGCTTTGGTCGCCCAGTTATTACGTATGGCGAATCGAAGGATGCTGATTATCGCATGAGCGACTTTAGCCAATCAGCTAATACGTGCACATTTACAGTAACTAACAAGCAAGGTGAGTGTTTAACTGCCACGTTGAATATGCCAGGTAGACACAACGCACTTAATGCAACCGCTGCGATTGCTGTGGCAAAAGATCAAAACATTGCGAATCATGCAATTTTAGAAGCGCTGCAGAAGTTTGAAGGTATTGGTCGTCGTTTTCAGCACTATGGTGAATTTGAAAACGAGCGTGGCAATGTGATGTTAGTTGATGATTACGGGCATCATCCTTCAGAAGTTGCAGCAACAATTGCAGCAGTACGTGAAGGTTGGCCTGATAAGCGTTTAGTAATGGTATATCAACCTCATAGGTTTTCTCGTACACGCGACTTATACGAAGATTTTGTAAAAGTTCTTGCTGATGTAGATCAGTTACTATTGCTTGATGTGTATAGCGCAGGTGAAGATCCTATTGTAGGGGCCGACAGCAAAAGCTTATGCCGTAGCCTTCGCCAACGTGGCAAAGAGCCGCTGCACGTAGCAACAAATGCTGAGCTTGCAGGTGTTTTGGCCGCAAATTTACAAAACAATGATTTAGTATTAACCCAAGGCGCTGGTAATATAGGTCAGTTAGTTAAAACATTAGCTGCAACGGGTATGTCGATAGAAAAACTTAAGCAAGGTGAAGTATGACTCAGGTAAACACACAATTTGGTAAAGTAGCGGTACTGCTAGGTGGTAACTCAGCAGAGCGTGAAGTGTCTTTACGATCGGGTCAGGCTGTTTTAAATGCGCTGCAAAATAGTGGTATTGATGCAATTGCATTTGACCCACAAAGTCGTTCTTTGTGGGAGTTAAAAGAATTAAATGTAGATCGCGTTTTTATCGCTTTGCATGGCCGTGGTGGCGAAGACGGCACAGTGCAGGGAGCACTTGAATTTATGGACTTGCCTTACACGGGCAGTAATGTACTAGGTTCAGCACTTGCTATGGATAAAGTACGTTGTAAGCACTTATTTAAATCAGCGGGTTTAAGCACTGCACCTTATACCGTAGTTGATGCTAAAAAAGGCTTTGATGCTGCAGCCATTATGGATGAATTTAAAAAGGTCATGGTTAAGCCATCGCATGAAGGTTCAAGCATAGGTATGGCGCAAGCAAGTACAACACAAGAGCTTGAAGATGCACTAGCTAATGCATTTAAGTTTGATAACCAAGTACTTGTAGAGCAGTGGATCACTGGTCGTGAATTTACAATCACGGTGCTTGGCGACGATGTACAACCAGTCATTGAGATGACGACACCTAATGGCTTTTACGATTACCAAGCTAAGTATCAATCAAATACAACCCAGTATCATTGCCCTGCAGATTTATCAGAGCAAGATACTAAGTACTTACAAGCCATATCGCTAGATGCGTTTGATTTAGTGGGTGCAAGTGGTTGGGGTCGTGTTGATGCTATGCAAGACGAGCAAGGGAATTTTTACCTGCTTGAAGTGAATACAGTACCAGGCATGACTGAAAAGTCACTAGTACCGATGGCTGCAAAAGCGAACGGGGCAACTTTTGAGCAATTAGTTGTTCGCATTTTAGAGCAAACGCTTTAATATGCATCCCCTTTTAGAAAAAGCTCAACAACTAAAACAGCAACTTAACTTTAATTGGTCGCTGATTTTTGGAGTGAGTTTTTTTCTGGTTGTGGTTATAGGCTTAGTACAAATAACCACAGGTGTATCTGATTGGTTAGTTGAAAATAAAGATGCTCAAATTAAGCACCTTACAGTGCAAGGGCATCCCAAATACACAGATGAAACGGCAATTATAAAAGCAATTAAAAAAGCCGATTTAAGTAGTTTTTTTGAACTTGATGTTAAGCACGTGCAGCAGCTAGTTCAAGACTTGCCTTGGGTTGCTACCGCTTCGGTACGTAAACAATGGCCTGATACTATACAGGTGTATGTAGTTGAACATGAAGTAGTTGCTCACTGGAATAGCGACTTGTTGCTCAACCAAAGTGGCCAAGCATTTCAAGCCAGCAGCGATAAGTTAGATGATAACTTACCGCAGTTATATGGCCCAGAAGGTAGCGAAGAAGAGGCGTGGGTTGCTTTTAAGCAATTTGATGAAATGCTCAGAGTTAATGGTTTAACATTAACAAGTTTGGCATTATCGGAGCGTTTTTCGTGGCAACTTTGGCTAGATAACGGGATTCGCTTAAATTTAGGGCGTAAAGATAAAGCCAAGCGTGTACAACGTTTTATAGACGTTTATCCACGAATGGAACAACGTGCAGATGCACAAGTAGATACAATCGATTTACGGTATGATACCGGCCTTGCAGTAAGCTTTAAGCCAATGCAAGAAGAACAATTACAAAATAAGAGTAAGGCATGACTAAGTCAGCAGAAAGAAACCTAGTAATAGGATTAGACGTTGGCACCTCGAAAGTGGTTGCCACGGTAGGTGAAATCACCGCAGATAACAAGCTCAGCATTGTTGGTGTGGGCAGCCAAGTATCTCATGGTATGGATAAAGGCGGCGTTAACGATTTAAACTTAGTGTCTGAGTCTATTCGACGAGCAATAGACGAGGCCGAGTTAATGGCTGATTGTCGTATAAGCTCTGTGTATTTGGGTATTTCTGGCAAGCATATACAATGCCAAAACGAAAGTGGTGTGGTGGCAATCAATAACACCGAAGTCACTGACGAAGACATTGAAAACGTAATACATATTGCGCGTTCTGTGCCTATTTCAGCAGAGCGTAAAATGCTGCATGCATTGCCGCAAGAATACAGCATCGATATGCAAGAGGGCATTAAAAACCCACTAGGCATGAGCGGCGTTCGTATGGAAGCGCGTGCACATATCATTACGTGCTCAAACGATATGGCAAAAAATATCGAAAAATGCGTTGAGCGCTGTGGTCTTGAAGTCGATCAACTTATCTTTACTGCACTGGCGTCATGTTATTCTGTACTAACAGATGACGAAAAAGAGCTAGGTGTTGCAGTACTTGATATTGGTGGCGGCACTATGGATATCACCATTTATATCAATGGCGCACTTCGTCACTCAGCCGTTATACCTGTAGCGGGTAACCAAGTTACTGGTGATATTGCAAAAATATTTCGCACACCTATATCACATGCCGAGTCACTCAAAGTACAATACGCATGTGCTAGTAGCCAAATGGCAAGTAGCGAAGACACAATTGAAGTACCAAGTGTAGGCGGACGACCAGCAAGGTTGATGTCGCGCCATACATTATCTGAGGTGGTAGAGCCTCGTTTTAGAGAATTATTTGAGCTTGCGATGGAAGAAATTCGTCGTTCAGGCTTAGAAGACCAAATTGCGGCAGGTCTCGTTATAACAGGCGGAACTGCTAAAATGACTGGCGCTATGGAAGTGGCAGAAGACATTTTCCAAATGCCAGTAAGAATAGGCAAACCAATCGGGATGGTTGGTTTGACAGACTATGTAGATGATCCTTCGTACGCAACCGCTGTTGGTTTGTTACAATACGGGCGTACCATGCAATCGATGAATGCACAAAAGTCGAAAGCAGAGGATAACAATAATTGGTGGAACCGCATTACTAAATGGTTCCAAGGCGAGTTTTAAGACTCAAGTCGGAGAGTAAACATGTTTGATATAATGGAACAACACAGCGAAGAAGCTGTAATAAAAGTAATCGGCGTGGGCGGTGGTGGCGGTAACGCTGTTGAGCACATGGTAAAACAACAAATAGAAGGCGTGCGTTTTATAGCCGCTAATACGGATGCGCAAGCATTACGTAACTCTGCTGCCGATATTACAGTTCAACTAGGCACGCAAATAACCTCTGGGTTAGGTGCGGGCGCAAACCCTGAAGTAGGCCGTAAGTCGGCTGAAGAAGATGCAGATACAATTCGTGCCAGCCTTGAAGGCGCCGATATGGTATTTATTGCAGCTGGTATGGGCGGTGGTACAGGTACTGGTGCAGCACCGGTAGTTGCTAAAATTGCTAAAGAACTCGGTATTTTAACTGTTGCAGTTGTAACACGTCCTTTTGATTTTGAAGGTAAAAAACGTGCAGCAGCCGCTGAACAAGGCATTAATGAATTGTCAGAAATTGTAGATTCACTTATTACAATTCCTAACAATAAATTGCTTAAAGTTTTAGGGAAAGGGACTACACTTCTAGATGCCTTCGCTAAAGCTAATGACGTATTATTTGGTGCGGTACAAGGTATAGCAGAGCTAATTACACGTTCTGGTTTAATTAACGTGGATTTCGCCGATGTTAGAACAGTAATGTCTGCAATGGGTACTGCAATGATGGGAACGGCGTCTGCGTCAGGTCCTGATCGTGCACAAGAAGCTGCAGAAGCCGCTATCTCAAGCCCACTACTAGAAGACGTTGATTTAACAGGTGCTAAAGGTATCTTAGTTAATATTACCGCTGGTATGGACATTGCAATTGAAGAATTTGAAATTGTTGGTAATCACGTTAAAGCACTTGCGTCAGAAAACGCAACGGTTGTTGTTGGTGCGGTAATCGACCCAGAAATGACTGATGAGCTACGTGTAACGGTTGTTGCAACTGGTTTAGGCGGCGATCGCCGTCCACAGTTTGGTATTGTTGATAACGGCTTTAAAAAAGCATCAGGTTCTGATGTTGCAAGCACATCAAACCAAACGAGCAGCATGTACGTGCCAAGCTTTGCAAGCCAAGATACAAACGCTGAAGAAAACACGACTAAAGAGCAAGCGCAAAGTAAAGAGAAAGCGCCTTCAACGAGTTCAAGTAGTTCAAGTTCTTCAGCGCAAAATAGTAAAAAAGCAGATAAATCAGAAGGTGGTGATTATTTTGATATTCCCGCTTTTTTACGTAAGCAGGCAGATTAACATTTAATAATACTTTTGTTTGAAATATGTACAAATATTGAAAGGCAATAGGATTTATGTTAAACTCCGCCGTCTAACTGTAACTGATTTAAAAGTGAGCATACCTATGATTAAACAGCGTACGATTGCACAAGTAGTCAAAGCCATAGGAATTGGACTTCATAAAGGTGAGAAGGTCACAATAACTCTCCGACCTGCGAGCGCAAATACTGGGATTGTATTTCGTCGTGTCGACCTTGATCCGGTTGTTGATTTTGAAACAACACCTGAAGCCGTTGGTGATACGCAGTTGTGTACCTGTTTAATTAACAAAGATGGTGTTCGCTTATCAACTACTGAGCATCTTATTGCAGCTGTTGCTGCAATGGGCATTGATAATCTAATTGTAGAATTGGACAGCTCAGAGGTGCCGATTATGGATGGTAGTGCATTACCATTCATATATCTGTTACAAAAAGGCGGAATTGAAGAACAAAACGTTGCTAAACGCTTTATCCGTATTAAAGAAAAAGTACGCATTGAAGAAGATGGTAAGTGGGCTGAAGTTGAACCATATGATGGTTTTCATATCGACTTTGAGATTGCATTTAACCACCCAGCTATCAATGAAAGTCGCCAACGTATTGGGTTGGATATAACAACGCAAAGCTTTATTGAAGAAATTAGCCGTGCGCGTACTTTTGGATTTATGAAAGATATTGAATACATGCATGCAAACAACCTAGCGCTAGGTGGTAGCATGGATAGTGCTGTGGTACTTGATGAATTCAAAGTTTTAAATCCTAATGGCTTACGTTATAGCGATGAGTTTGTTAAGCACAAGATATTAGACTGTGTTGGTGACATGTTTATGACAGGTCATAATCTTTTGGGTAAAGTAAATGCATTTAAATCGGGTCATGATTTAAATAATAAATTACTACGTAAAATTATGGCTACAGAGTCAGCATGGGAGTGGGCAACATTTGAAACGCCTGTGACGATGCCTGCACCCGGTCTTGAGTTAGCTCCAGCCTAAAAGCAGTAAAAGAACAGCTCACAAACAGTTATAAAAAATGACGCTAATTAGCGTCATTTTTTTTGCGTAAAATTTACTCTATTATAACTCTAAAAGAGCTTGTAACTGATTTAAATGAGTTACTGTATAAGTTGGCTTTATTCCTTCGGCTAATTGTTCACCAGTGTGTTGTAACCAGCAAGTATCAATACCTGCATTGTTGCCGCCAAGTATGTCGCTTGCAGCAGTATCACCCACCATAAGTATCTCGCTTTTATCTGGGTTACCCATTAGCTCAAATGTGTGCTCAAAAATCGCTTTATTTGGTTTTGCTATACCCACAAGTTCAGATATTACTAACCATTCAAACATATCTTTTAAGCCAGTATGCTCAAGGCGTACGGTTTGTAAGCGGGCAAATCCGTTAGTAATAATACCTAATCGAGCATTTGGCTTAAGTTTATTTAAAAGCTCAATAGCACCAGGTAATGGCTCGCAAATTTGCGCCATAGCATCTAAAAAAGCATCGTTTAGCTCTTTTGCGGGCACATTAAGTTTTGAAGCCCATTCATTAAAGCGTGTTACTTGTAAGTAATCTGCGCTAATAGTGCCATTTTGATAATCAACCCACAGCTGCTTATTGGTTTTTTGATAATGAATATAGTCGTCTTGGCTAAAATCTACGTTGTAAGCTTTAAACATGCGAGTCATGCCCGCTAAAATATCAAACCTAAATAAGGTTTCGTCTGCATCAAACAATACATAGTTGTATTTCATTAAACTTCCTAAATTAATTTGTTTGGCTGTAGAGATCTACGTGTAGAAAGGGCGCCATAGCTAAAGTGAGTGCTTGTGTATAGGTGCTTTCGCGCGTGGCATGATTGTTTGTAAGTAACCCAATAGCGCCCCCTTTTTGTTTAACGTTGGTGGTATTAAATGCTTTGTCCATTACATCGCCAAGCTCTTCGCCGTTAAGTAATGCGTTATAAAGCACTTGAGGCAAGGGGAGGTTGCTGCTGCGCCCTACAACCTGATTTAAGGCATTATCAATAACTACGTAAGCAAAGGTTGCTGCACCATAGCTAAATTGCTCTGCACCGCCTTCCATTGCCACGTAGTAGTGAGCTTGGTAATGCTCTTTGCAATAATTAACACGGTTTTGTGCGCCAACACGTGTTTCTTCTTCGCCAATAGGTTGATCTGGCACATTGGATGGAGCATCAACACCTTGGCAATCAATTTCATGTTCAGGGAAATACATTGCAAAAATATGTTTAGCAGCGTTAATTTTTACAGGGTTTTTAGAACCCACAATAATTTTTAATGAGTACAACACAATGTCCCTTATTGTTACTAAAATCAGCAGTGTACGTGAGAGAGCTCAATCTTAGAAGAAGAGTTAAATAGGTATATCCAAAGGTGCTAAGTTTTCCAGTGCACGCTTTTTCAAAATAATATCTTTAATAAGTGGAGTAAGAACCAGCTCCATAGCTAAGCCCATTTTGCCCCCTGGTACTACAAGCGTATTAATACGAGACATAAAACTGCCTTCGATCATCCGTAAATAATAAGGAA
Source organism: Pseudoalteromonas sp. SR43-5 (assembly GCF_014163835.1). Taxonomy (NCBI): domain Bacteria; kingdom Pseudomonadati; phylum Pseudomonadota; class Gammaproteobacteria; order Alteromonadales; family Pseudoalteromonadaceae; genus Pseudoalteromonas; species Pseudoalteromonas sp. SR43-5. The sequence continues at coordinate 56,565 of NZ_JACJEA010000001.1, read as the reverse complement.
AATCAACATCATCAATACCCCTAAAGCGAATAACTACAAAGCTTTCATCAAGAGATGGAATATCTTTGGCGCTAAATGGGTTTGATGTATCAACGGTCGGCACGCGTTGAAAATTAATATGGGTACGAGAAAACTGCGGGGTAATATGATTTATATAGTCATCCATACTGCGCACAATAGAGCCCATAACCGCTTCGCGAGAATGGCCTCGTTCGGATGTATCGCGTATTAATTTTTGAATCCATTCAAGGTTAATAATTGGAACCATGCCTATTAATAAATCGACATGCTTTGCAACGTCTACATCTTGATCAACTACACCACCGTGTAACCCTTCATAAAACAAAATGTCAGTATTATGGTCAAGATCTTGCCAAGGTGTAAATGTACCTGGTAATTGATTGTACGGAACGGCTTCATCAAAGGTATGTAAGTAGCGGCGTAACTTTCCTTGACCTGTTTCGCTATAGTTTTCGAACAGCGTTTTTAAAGCGCCAAAGTCATTGGCCTCTCGGCCAAAGTAACTAATATGTTTACCTTCTTGTTGTGCTTCTCGAACTTTTTTATCCATTTCGGGGCGAGTGTAACGATGAAAGCTATCTCCTTCGACAAAAGCCGCTTGAATATTAAGGCTACGGAAAATATGTTTAATTGCATTCGTTGTGGTGGTTGTACCCGCACCAGATGAACCCGTAATCGCAATAATAGGATTTTTAGCTGACATGTTAATTCTCTTTTTTAGGACCAGGTTTTATAACCAGACTAAACTTAACATTATTTTAAGTCGTTTGGGTATCTTAAGAGTTGACTGACTTAGCTCAAGTGACGCCATCAGCAAATAACGTTATCATGAGGTGCTTAAAATTAAAACGAGAGAAAGCATGAAACTTATTAAACCATTACTTGGATTATTTTCTATAGCAGCGCTGAGCCCAATAGTGGTGCAGGCTAGCATGCCAAAAAGCCAAGTATTACTTGCTGATTTAAATACACCTTTCGGGGTACAAGTTAGTATTGTGAGCGATAAAAATAGTTATAACAACCAACCGCACTTAACAAGTACAGGTTTATACTTTACTCATGAAGTAATTAATAAAGGGCAAAGCCAAACTGATATTGCTTATTATGATTTCACGTCAAAAAAAGTTACCAATATAACTAACTCTCCCGTAAGCGAATACTCACCAACAGTTATGCCAAGTGGTGATGCGATATCAGCGATTGTTGTAGAAGCTGACGGTAAGCAAAAATTGTGGCAATACCCACTCAAAAATGAAGATGCGCCACGTCGTATTTTTGATTGGATTGAACCTGTTGGATACCATGCATGGGGTGTCCAAAATGATTTAGTGATGTTTATTTTAGGAAAGCCTCACACGCTTCAATATACTTCTGTTGCACAAGCGAAGGGGGAAATAGCTGCCAGTAATATTGGCCGAACGCTTATTTATAACAACTCAATGGCTGCATTTTTATTTAGTTACACTAAAAACGAGCAACACATTTTAGCGAGTTTTAATCCACAAGATAAACAAGTTGAAGACCTATTAAGGTTACCGGCTCAAGTTCAAGATTTTATTTTAAAAGATAATGCGACCATTGCTTATGCTATTAAAAACCGCGTTTATCAGCGTAAACTTGATGGAAGTGATGAAGTATCGCAATGGCTTAATTTAAGCACCTACTGCGAAACAAATATAACAAGAATGAGTTACAACAATGAAAAACTCGCTTTTGTATGTGATATAACAAAGTAAAGCAGACAAATAAATTCAGATTTTATTGTGCGTATGCGTTAATCTAATACGCAAATTAACTAATAGGGATTACACGTGGCTTATAGTGCAGACGAGCTGACAGAACAGCTCATTAAATTACAGTGCAGAAGTAATTTTAAGATTAAAAATATTGCAGAGTACATGTTAGTAAACTCTAAAGAAGCATTTTATACCCACAGCGAAAGCGGCAAGGGTAAAATAGTAATTCGCCCAGCATTTGAGGTGTTTAGCGATGATTTTAATGATATAGATGGCGTAACGCGTGCGCAAGGGTACTTCCATAGCAGTGAGATGACACGCTTTCCTACGCGCATTTTTAAAAGCGCTCAACCTATTCACTACGGTGTTGCGTTTAAAATAAATTCTGAGCAAGCAGCCAAAGATTTTATAGCCAAGCTAACTATGATTATTGGTAATTAATAAAGCAAAAATATAAACGTAAAAAGCCGCTGAATTTATTTTCAGCGGCTTTTGTATTTTTATAGCTCAATAAACCTAATAATTACTTACTTTTTAAAAAGCTATTAACCGATTCAAGTTCACGTGTTTTAAGCGCGATACAATCGTTTGTGCTTTCTTCAAGCTTACTTAATGTACGAGCGTAACCAGCTACATCAGCTACTTTTTCGTTAAAGAAGGTTTTTGTTGTCGCTAAACTTTCTGCATCACAGCTTGCAGTTGTAAAGTACGGCAAGTTAGGTATAAAGAACGGCGGTAAGCTTGCTGTTACTTTATCGTAGTTACTGTAAACCCAATCAATAAATAATGCTTGGCGCTCATCTGTGTAACTTTGACCTGACAAAATAGTACGCATGTCAGATGCCGTTACTTCATCCGTTAAGCTATAAGCTAATACCGCTTTTTGTAACTCAGGTTTACCAAAAAAGCCCATAGCTGCAAGCATGTTTGTGCGTACTTGCGGATCTTTAGTCGTTTTAAACGTTGTCATGAATTGATCAAGCAGCGCTTTGTCACCATGAAAAGCAGCAAGAGTTAAGTACGTACCCGCTAAGTATGGGTCTACCTTTTGTGGATCATTTAAATAAACCTGCGTTTGTTCTTTGGCTTTATTGATGACGTTTTGATCTTCACCATCAAAACCTAAGCGTGATACAACGGCTGCACGAAGTTGTGCAATAGCACCATCTTCACCCGCTTTTGCTTCTAAACCATATTTTTTAGCAGCAGGCGTTACTGCACCGCGAATAAATTCAGGCCATAGGTCTTTATTGCTATCGTCTTTAAAAGTGCGCTGTTGCGACACTAAGTAACCTAGTGCGGTATTTGCTACGCGAGGGTGGCTATCGCTTACGAACACTTCAAGTGTTTGCATTAACTTAGCAGCAGATATAACACCAGCATCAAGTAGCGCATCAGTAGCAGATAGTAACGCTAAGCGTTCACGGTCACTCAGTACGCTTGGCGCCTTGTTAACAAGTGCGCTAAATTGTGCATCATCCATTACCCAGCGGTAGTAGCCTAATGCACCTTGGTCGGGATAAATCCACTCTGGTTCAAAGTCTAAATCTAGTGTTTGGCTTTGTTTATTAAGTAATACGTTTGCTGTTTTCACTCTATCGCCAGCACCATATTTAATTGCCACCGGTACATTCCATAACTGCTCTGGCGCATCAACGCCTGCGTTTACAAAGCGGCTTTGTGAAATAGTTACTTTGCTACCTTGTTGAGTTACTTTAACTAGTGGGAAAGAAGATTGCTCAATAAACGATTTTAAAACACTCGCTACGTCTTTATTTGACGCTTTACCAAGTGCTTCCCATAAGTCGGCCGCTTCAGCATTTTTATATGAAAACTCTTTTAAGTAGCTTTGAATACCTTTTTGAAATGCATCTTCGCCAATCCAGTTTTCAACCATAGCAAGTACTGAGCTGCCTTTACTGTAAGCAAGACCTAAACCGTCCATAATGTCGGCTTCAGTTTTAATTGGCTTACGAATAGGCTTGGTGCTTAGGCGTGCATCAAGTGCCATTACGTTGTTTTGTGGCAGGTCTAAGTGCGATTCAAACTCAGGGTTAAGCTGTTTAGTAATTTTTGCAGCCATCCAGCTAGCAAATGCTTCGTTTAACCATAAGTCGTTCCACCATTTCATGGTTACTAAATTACCGTACCATTGGTGAGCAAGTTCATGAGCAATAATTGATACATTACGCTGTTTTTTACTGCGTGTTGCTGCAGCTAAATCAACTAATAAAATATCTTCTCGGTAGGTTACTAAGCCTGAGTTTTCCATTGCGCCAAATGGAAACTCTGGTACCGCTACTGAGTCTAATTTTTTGTAAACGTAAGGAATACCAAAATACGCTTCAAGTGCGCCCAGTACTTTTGGCATGTTTTCTTTTGCGTATTGGGCTAAGTGAATTTTACCTTGAGGGGTAATTACACGACCAGGAATTGGCATGCCTTTAATATCTAATTCTTCAAATGGGCCAACAGCCATCGCGACTAAGTATGAAGGAATTGGCGGCGTTTTATCAAAAAAGTGTGTGGTCATATCGCCATCAACCGTTGTTTTTAGTTCTGGCGTATTTGAATATACTTTTTGTGATGTAGGCGCGGTAATCGTTAACTGAAATGGAATTTTGTAACTTGGCTCATCAAAAACAGGAAATGCACGGCGTGCATCACTCATTTCAAATTGAGTAAATAAGTAAGGTGTGCCTTGGTCTAACGTTTTGTATAAACCAACACTTTGACGGTTATATGGCGCTGAAAAATCAACTTTAAGGGTGTATTTACCTGGTTGAATTTGCTCATCACAGCTAAATTTAACTTTACCTGTTTTAAGCATTTCGTTGTTTAAGTCACAGTTTTCGTCGCCAAGCAGTTGCGCCATTTTAACAGCGTAAGCTACGCCATTTAATTCAATGTATTTTGTTGGTTTTAGTACTTCTAGGGAAATCTCAGTCATCCCTGTGAATGTATCTTGGCTCGGATCGAGTGTTAACGATACCTGTTGTGAACTTGGTTTTGCGAGTTTTTCAATAACGAATTCGTTAGCGTTTGCAGCACCCATTGCCAAAGCAACGCTCACTGTTAAGAGGCTTTTAAGAAACATAGTGATCCCTAGATTGTTGTTGTTAGAAACTACCCTAAATAGGCTTTTTTATGCTCATATTATTAGGGGGTTAGATATCCTAACAGTTTTTTTTAATAGAGTAATTGATTATAACGATGACTTTAAGGGGAAATAGTAACAAAGTTTGTCAGTGGCTTTCGCGTGTTATAAAACGCTGCCAATGCAGGTGTGAGTTAATAATACGTATTTTTTGGATCACGTTATTTAATAAAAGCACGTCCTTAAATTCATTATGTGGGTATTCGTTAAATCCCATGAGATAATTAAAGGCGTCTTTAGAGTTGGCTTGCAGAGCATGTATACGCACTTGTTGCTCAAAGTTAAGACGAAGACTGCTTATGGCTGTTTTCATACCGAGTTGATCAACGTTTGGTATATCACACTTTTGTAAATAGCCGGCTCGCTCACCTTCACCTGAAAACCAAATACGGACTTTTTCACTGTATCTGCCAGTTTTAGCGGGTAAGTCGAACATTAATCGTTGTTGATTTTGTGATTTTATGAATGCTAAATATTCATTAAACCCGGCATCTATAAGTGCCTGATGCACTGGAACTAAGCGAGGTTTTATCTTACCGTGAGTATGAAAATTAAAACATAAGACATCTTTTTCAAGAGACAGATCATCAAGCGTTAGATAGCCAATTTCATCGCTATATGCACCACTGTAATATGCAATTAGAGGAAGCCAAAAATGCCAGTGTTTTGGTTGCTCACGTGCAACTTTAAAATCACCGTATATATATCCATTATAAAGAGTGTGCAGTTCCATGGCTGAAAAGGGCCGGCGACCAAGATGGGTTTTCAACGTAATACCTTGAAAATAATGATGTGTTTTATTTTATACCCAACTAGCAGTAGATGCTAGTCGGGTTTTATCCGCTCTTAAAATAAAGCGTATAAAGTATTACTCACTTAAAGCGCGAGCTAAACCAGTAGGTTCAATCTCTGTACATACTTGGTCATCATTCCAGTTAATGCCAACAAGTGCGTTATCTTCATTTAAATCTTCAACCCATGCATCTAAAAATTCATCAAGATTTATTTCTACAGGGCTGTAGTCTTTCCACTCTTCTTTACATTGCGCTTTAGCTGCTTCTTCACTTTCCCAAAGCAGTAGTACGTCAGTTTCGTCAAATTGGTTAGAATCGCACACTACAAAGCCATTATCTTCTGCACCAAGTGCCCAAATTACTTCGCTAACACGTACTTTTTCTACAAAGTTAACTAGTTGTGATTCAATTTCGATATCGCTCATGTGTTTACCTTTTTAAATTAGTGACGAGGATTAGTATCTATTGCTGCTTGACGCTTGCCATATTGCTTATGAAAAGCAACAAGCTCTGAATACTGACTAAAGTCAGTTAATTCACGAAAGCAAATCCAATCAAGCAGGCAGTATAAACTGATGTTGAGGTATTCACAGCTTTTAAATTCTTCATCGCTTAAATGGGTATTTAAAAAGCTTAATGTTTGTTCAATTCGTTCGTTTTGCAAATTAAAAAAGAGTTTATCGCTTTTGGTGTCAAATCCAGAGCGTTCACATAGCAACATTTCTACTAGCGAATCGTTACAGGCATTTATAGTCGTAAGTAAGTGCTCTTGCGGCCACGTTAGTTTTGGTTGACCTGTTTTTTCAAGTAAATAGCGCAATATAGAATTAGAGTCACTAAGTGTTAAGTCGCCATCTACCAGAATAGGAATCTTTCGAGCTGGATTTTTACTGGCCATAGTAGGGCGATCTTGCTCAGAAAATATATCAAGACTCACAAGCTCTAGTTTACAGTTGTTTTGTTGTGCCCAAATTCTAATTCGGCGCACGTAAGGTGAAGGTACAGAACCAATTAATTGCATAATTACTCCATAAAAAAGCCGCATAAGCGGCTTTTATAAAACGTTACTTACGATACAGTTAAATTTATTCTGAACGGCTAGTAACTTCAAGTAAATGATAACCAAATTGAGTTTGCACAGGGCCTTGTACTTGGTTAATTGGAGCTGAAAACACAACTTTATCAAACTCTGGAACCATCATACCAGGACCAAACTCACCAAGAGCACCGCCATCTTGACCTGATGGGCAGTTTGAATGCGCTTTGGCTAATTCAGCAAAGTCTTCGCCTTGCTCAATTTTTGTTTTTAAGTCTAAGCATTGTGCTTCACTGTCTACAAGTATATGTCGTGCGCTTGCTACTGTCATAAAATCTCCCGAGTATAGTGTGGTGTTTTTTTAACCGAATTAAAATATCATTCTAGTTAGTTTCAACTAATTGTACCAGTATAAACTTATTTATCAGAAAGCACAGTTTCAATTGCAGCAATCATTTGTTCTGAATCAGGTGCTGCTTTGCTGTTAAACCGTAAAACCGTCTCACGATCAGCAGACACTAAATACTTATAAAAGTTCCAATTTGGAGAGCTAGTTTGCTCATTCAAATATTTAAAAATTGGGTTCGCTTTACTACCACGCACTTCGCTTGTAGCAAACATAGGAAAGGTTACACCATAATTTACAAAGCATACTTTTGCAGTTTCTTTTTCACTATCCTCTTCTTGAAAAAAATCATCAGAAGGGAACCCTAATACGACTAAACCTTGTTCTTTGTATCGTTGATATAGCGCTTCAAGGCCTTTAAATTGGGGTGTAAAACCACAGTTGCTTGCCGTGTTTACTATTAATAAAGGCTTATTTTTAAATTGGCATAAATTAATAGATTCTTTTGAGCGAAGCTTTCGAACATCGACATTGGTAAAATCTTGACAGTCTTGGGTAGAGGTTTGGTTAATAGTTGATGATGTTTCAGCGTGGAGTGGGGCATTAATAAATAAAGCCATTAATCCTATTATAATTTTTTTTAGCATTACATTACCTAAACTTTTCAATTGTTTGATTGGATAATCATACGCTAATATGAAACAAATTGATCAACCTTTGAATGACCTATGACAACCCGTTTAGCAACTATTGATGATCTTAATGAAATTGTAGCCATTTATAACGAAACCATTGCAGGGCGAATGGTAACTGCAGATACCGAAGAAGTTACTGTTGACGAAAAGCGTGACTGGTTTAATAGCCATAACGATAAAAGGCCTATTTATGTTTACTGCGAAAATAACCAAGTACTTGCTTGGGTAAGTTATAAATCGTTTTATGGGCGTCCTGCTTACGATGGCACAGTAGAGATGAGCATTTACATTACCCGTAAAGCACAAGGTAAAGGGCTTGGTAAAAAGCTAATGATATTTGCTCAAACACAAGCTAAGCAATTAAATATTAAAGTATTGCTTGGTTTTATTTTTAGTCATAATTTACCCAGTGTTAAATTATTTAAGCATTTTGATTTTGAAATATGGGGCGAGTTACCAAGCGTTGCCATAATGGATAACAAGCCCTACAGCCTGACTATTTTTGGAAAGCATCTTAAATAAACTGTTTTTTGAAAGCTTGTAATATTTTTTTACAAAATAACGATAGGGCTTTATGCCAATTAAATAAAAATAGACTACGCTATTAGGATATTAAGTTTATTAATTTGAAGTGTGGCTTGATGATTCGAAAAATATTAATTATTGATAGTAGTAGTGTCATCGCGATGCGTGTGAAAGTGCTTTTAGAATTAATAGGGTGTGAGGTCGAATTAATTCATTTCAGCATGCTAGACATGTATACCAATATAGGCGATTACGACTTAGTTGTTGTTGCCCATGGTGTGCCTGTTGATTCTATAAAACCGCTTGTAAGCGAAGTAGCGCAAGAGCGCTTTATGCTGCTTGCGCCAAAAGCACAAAGCGGTGAACAACTAACTGCGTTTAGCGAGCTAAATCATATTGCGCCTGACGCAACCGTGGTCTACCCATTTTTTTCTAATAAAGAAATTACTTCTCTTTTAGAGAGCCTATTAGAATTAGGCTCTAACCATATTTTGCAATTACCTACTATTTTACTCGTCGACCATGTTCCTGAACGTCTCGAAAAAATGAAAAATAGCTTAATCGGTGCTCATATTGAGACTCATACTGCAACAACCTCCGCAGAAGCTTTAGAAATTAGTAAAGAAAAGCAAATAGATATACTGATAAGCGATTTTATTTTAGATGACGGAACAGGTTTAGGAATTTTTTCAAATTTAAAAGTAGCCCAACCCCATTGTCGTTGTTTGTTATTTACCTCCCGCCCTGATCAAGTTTCAATGATCGACGCAATTCGTCAAGGCGTAGAAGATGTACTTATTAAACCTTTAAACGATAGCTCATTATTACAATCAATACATAAATTATGGCAAACAGAGTTATTAAAACGTCATAACGCAGAGCTTGTAGAAAGGCTACAAGATACGGTTGATGCACTGATTGAAAAAGACAGCCTACTTCAGGTTATTTATAAACATACGCCCGATGCAATTATGTTATTTGAAAAGTGCGGTAGAGTGATAGAAGCTAATGATGCTTGCTTGAGACTATTTAACTTACCGTTTAATGAACTCGAAGGTAAATCAGTATTTGATTTTTTAGATGATGATTCAATTTTAGGTATTAAAGATAAGATTTCGACATTAAATAGTAATCGACAATTTAGCTGCGATTTACGTTTATCTAAAACAGCAGGAGGTTATATACCCTTAGTTGGCTCTTTTAATGAGATAGATCACCATGGCGAAATAGCACTTGCGGTCATATTTAAAAATGTAACCCATCTTAAGCAAAAAGAGGATTTATTACTTGAAGCAAAAGATGTTCTTGAAGAGCAAGTAAGAGCACGTACTTCACAACTCGAGCATGCTAAAAATGTGGCTGAGGCTGCAAACTTAAGTAAATCAGAATTTTTAGCAAACATGTCGCATGAACTTCGAACACCTATGCACTCTATTTTAAGCTTTTCTCGTTTTGGTTTAAGTAAATTAGAAGCTGGAGATTTTGCAAAAGAAAAACTCATTAAGTATTTATCGCGAATAGAGAGTAGTGGTGAGCGTTTACTGTCGTTACTAAATAATTTACTCGACCTATCTAAGCTAGATGTAGGTAAGTTTCCATTTAACCCTCGTCCCTATAATTTAGCGAATATTATTAAAACAAGTATTGATGATGTGTCTGGTACGGCAATGGAAAAAGAAATTGAGGTTATATTTACCGCACAGCCATTACCTGTAATTGCACAATGTGATGAAGAGCAAATAAACCAGTTACTTCGAAACGTACTAGGTAACGCACTTAAATTTAGCGAACCTAAAAGTAAAATACGGGTAAATTTAGAGTCAGATAATAAGCTTGCTACTATAGAGGTTACCGATAATGGGGTCGGTATACCAGAAGATGAGTTGGAGCATATTTTTACTAAGTTTGTGCAAAGCAGTAAAACAAATAGTGGTGCTGGTGGCACAGGGTTAGGCCTTGCATTGTGTAGAGAGTTTGTATCTTTACACCAAGGTGAAATCACTGCACGTAACAACGAAAATGGTGGTGCAACTATATCTATACAAGTGCCATTAGAAATAAACTTAGACGAGCATTTAGCTGAAGATCAGTTAATACAACACACTAATTAATTGTTTTTTGGCATACCAAGTAACTTTTTAAAGAATTTGAATGGATGATAAATTATGGCCTTAACTAAAATACTTGCCGTTGATGACGAACCCTTTAACCTTGAAATTATTGAGGAAATTTTAGAGGAGCTTGATTTTGAATTACAAGTAGCAACAAATGGTCCTGAGTGTTTAAACATGGTTGAAGGTTATATGCCTCAGGTTATATTACTCGACGTAAGTATGCCGCAAATGAACGGCTATGAAGTATGTAAAGCACTTAAAGCAAATCCAAATACCGCACACATTATTGTTATGTTTGTTTCTGCTCGCGGCACTGTTGAAGAACGCATGGAAGGCTATTCTGTTGGCGCAGAAGATTATATTGTAAAACCTTTTGGCCATGACGAACTTAAATCTAAGCTTAAAAATTTAAATCAAGTACTCGTTGAAAAGCAAAGTCTAGAAAAGCAAGTTGAAGATGCAACATCAACTGCATTTAATGCAATGGCCAATAGCAGTGAAATGGGGCAAATAGTTAACTACGTTGAAAACATAGGCTTTATTAACGATCCTCAAGAGCTAGGTAAAGCGCTTGTAGATTGTCTGCAGTCTTTTGATTTACAAAGCAATGTAGAATTTAGAGAAAATAATGAAATTAGCCACTTTGCGCTAAACGGCGTGTGTTCACCTATTGTGGTGGAGCTATTTGAAATGCTGAAAAACAAAGGGCGCTTACATGAGTTTTCGCACCGAATTTTAGTTAACTATGAATTGATTAGCTTACTCATTTTAAATATGCCCGATCATGACCCTGATAAGCATGGTCGTATACGCGACCACGTATGTTTTATTGTCAGTGTTACCGAGCAGCAGCTACGCGCCATTATGACCAAGAAAATGCTTGAATCACAACGAGCGAAACTTAATGCCGTAGCAAGTACTGTTCATAGTAAGTTTCATAGCTTAATTAGCTTGTTGAATGAAAACCGTCAAAACAACGAAAAAGTGTTTAAACAGTTACAAGAAGAGCTCGAAGAACGTATCCCATCAATGGGACTGGATGAAGATCAGGAGGTGTTTATTTATAAAAAAGTAGATGAAACTATCCAAAACTCAGTAGCAAGAGAAGAGTCTGTTAAACAAGTCAAAGCAGCCTTTACAGAGATAGAACAAGATCTATCGTTACTTTTGAAAAACTAGTTACTTCGCAATATAAAGGTTTACTTAAGCGGTGCTATGCGTCCCTTGGTAAGCCTTTTTCTACAATTCTAATTAACCTAGCTGTTTTACGAATTTGTAATCGTTGTTTATCGTTTTGCTGAGCAAGTGCCCATTCAATATGCTCTAAAACAAGTTCGCTGCATATTTGGCTTTTATCTTGTAGGGCATTAATAATAGCGGGGCTGAACTCTGCATTACCTAAACCAACTGCTAAATTACGTAACCAACGTTCGTGGCCAATGCGACGAATAGGGCTGCCTTCGGTATTTTTTAAAAATGTAGGCTCATCCCAAGCAAACAGCTCAAGTAAATCTTTATCTTTTAATTGAGTGCGAGGATGAAAGTCATTTTCGTCAGTTATTTGTCCATAACGATTCCAAGGGCATACTAACTGACAATCATCACAACCATAAACACGATTGCCTAATAAAGAACGGTACTGCTCTGGTATTGGCCCTTGGTGTTCTATGGTTAAATACGATATACATTTACGTGCATCAACAACGTAGGGCTCTACAATTGCACCTGTTGGGCAAAGAGTAATACAAGCAACGCATTTACCGCAACCTTCAAAGGTGTTTTCTGCATCAATTGGTAGAGGTAAATCAATAAATAGCTCGCCTAAAAAAAACCACGAGCCAGCTTCTTGGTTAATTAATAACGAATGCTTACCACGCCACCCTAAACCGGCTTTTTCGGCAAGTTGACGCTCAAGTACAGGGGCTGAATCTACAAAGGGTCTAAAGCCATACTCGCCAATTTCTTGCTCTATTTTTTGGCCGAGTTTTTTTAAACGATTACGCATTAATTTATGGTAATCACGACCTAATGCATAGCGGCTTATATATGCTTTTTCTTTATTTTTTAAGGTTTTTGCAAAGCCAGCATCGGGAGGCAGATAATTCATTTTTACAGATATAACACGTTGTGTACCAGGCACTAACTCAGCAGGGCGGGCGCGTTTCATACCGTGGGCAGCCATATAATCCATCGAGCCGTGGTAGCCTGCATCAAGCCAACGTTGCAATTGGGCTTCGTGCTTAGATAAGTCAATATCAGTAATGCCCACTTCGCTAAAGCCAAGCTCTTGCCCCCAGGTTTTTATTTGCAGGGCTAATTTTTCATAGTCTGGGGTAGGGTTGCTCACACGCTTTACACACTTAAATTAATAGCTGCGTAATTTACCATATTTCTCTGAGCCCGAAAACGCTTCTTAGTGCACAAAGCGTTTTAACTGTTGTTGGGTTTGCAAGCTTAGCTGTTGAGATTGCTCGCTATCGGCTAATGCCGTATCTATTTGCTGTTTAGCTTGCTCCCCTAAAGCTACGATTTGCTCTACCGATTGGTGAGTCGTACTTTGGGTGCCCTCAAGCAAATGTACAGCACTGGCTATTTGTTGCAGCTGCTGCTGGTTGTGCTCAAACTCACTAAGCATTTTAGTAAAGCCATCACAGGTTGCACTAATTGAGCTTTGTGCGTTATTAGAGTGAGTCATTAATTGCTCTGACTCTTTATTTGTCTCGTTTACCAAATCATTCATCTGATTTATAAAGTCGCTAATCTTCCTAGTTGCGCCACTTACCTTTATTGAAAGCGTGCGTACTTCGTCTGCAACTACGGCAAATCCTCTGCCAGCTTCACCCGCTCTAGCTGCTTCTATTGCGGCGTTGAGGGCTAACAAATTAGTTTGATCAGAAAACTCTTCAACCATTTTTAAAATACTACGAATGTTTTCACTGTTCTCTTTTAGTCCCGCAATTGTATTTGAAAAGCTACCTAGCATATTAGTAATAAGTTTCACCTGCTCTACTAAAGCAGCGAGTTCTGATGCAGATAGTTTTACAAAGTTAAGGTGTTCATTATTAACGTTATGTACGCTATCTGTATTATTTACTATGTCTTGTAAGCTTTGGGTTATTTGCATACTGGCATTAATAATACTGTGGCTTAACTGTATTTGTTGCTCACTTGATTGCTCAGTATTTTTCATTGATTCAGTGACTTGTGTATTGCTGTGTGCACTAGCTTGAGCACTGTTATATGTTGTGCTGAGTAACTCACTTAAATGGGCAGTAAATATATTGTATTGTGAACTTAAATCTTTAAATTCGTCATACGAAAAGTGGGGAAGTTTTGCTGCTAAATTTGCATCTTGTTGGTTTATTTCTATCAAAGTATCGCGCATAGCAGTAACAGGGCGAACAATTAAAAAACGCATATAAAAAAGAGTAAAAATAAAACCAGATATAATCACAAGCGTAAGCAGCCAAAATAGCCCTGTACTTTGCTGTTGTTCGCTTAAACTCTGATGCAGCCAAAATAACGTAATTGCTTGGAACAATAATACAAAACTTAAATTACCGACTATTTTACGGGTTAACGTAAAAAAGAATGTTTGCTCTATATAGTTATAAATTTTCATAAAACCACTCATTATGCTCAAGCCCTACGATTGTTATTTAAGTGAGGGGAATGTAAGTTAGCCTTTTTGTAACGACAACAAGTAAGCTTTGGTTCGCGCTGGGTAATTTGTAAAAATTCCGTCTATGCCATACTCAAGCATTAGCGCTATATCTTCTTCCCTATCGACTGTATAAGCATAAATCTTTAGGCCTCTTTTTCTTGCATCGTCTGCAAAAGCCTTATTTATAAAGGTTTTATCTGCATGTACGCTATAAGCGTTTAAATCACTAGCAAATTTTGCATAGTTAATTGGAATAGAAGAAGTAAGGGCGCCTATTTTAAGCCATGGTAGCTTGTTTTTAAGCCACTGTAGTTGATGATGATCAAACGATGATACTAAAATATTGGCTTTCGATATTTTTTTAGCTTCAATGTTTTGTTCTAATTGAGCCACAAACCTTTCTAGTGCAAACGTGTGTTTAAGCTCAATATTTAATAAAGATTTATTGTTATTCCAATCAAACAGCTGCTGAAGAGTAGGGATTTTTTCACCATTTCCAGCATCAAGCTTAGAGAGCTCATGAGCGGTAAAGTTACTCACCCTACCTGTACCGCTGGTGGTTCTATCAAGCCATGAGTCGTGTATTACCATGTAATCATCTAAGGAACTTTGAATATCTACTTCAATACCATCAACACCTACTTTTAACGCTTCTAAAATAGCGCTTTTAGTGTTTTCAGGAAAATCCCCACTGGCACCACGGTGTGCAAATACTTTCATTGTCGAGCCTTTTTAGTGATTGACCACGTTTCAAAACAAGCGGCACTAACTATGAGTGCTCCACCAACTAACGTCATAACAGTAGGACGTTCATGAATAATTACTATAGCCAGTATGGTGCCATAAAGTGGCTGCAAGCAAGATATTAACCCAGCGGTTGCCGCTGATAAATGCTTTAAACTTGCTGCAAATAACGAGTGCGGTGTAGCTGTAAATATAACACCCGCTACAGCAATTAAAATCAGGTCGTGATTACTAACCTCATACACTGGTACTTCTATAAATGCACACAACATAATGCTTGCCACTAAGGTTTGATAAAACATCGTTTGCGGCCCGCCATATTGGCTAAAGTAGCGCTTGTGAGTAATGTTTCTTATTGAAAAAAATAATGCCGATATCACACCTGTTATTACACCTAGGGTTACATCATCGCCTAAGTTTGCACTTGGTACTAATAAGTAAATGCCTAACACAACCACCGCTGCACTTATTATATCTTTTGCTTTTGGCCTGCTTTTATTAAATAGGGGTTCTAAAAACACCGTCATTACGGGATAGCTAAAAAATGCCAGCATTCCAATAGTTATACCGGCCATTTGCATACCAGCAAAATAGGTAACCCAGTGAATACCCACAGCAACACCTAAAAATAATGCAATAAGATAGTCTTTAGGTTTGTTGAGTTTAATTTGTTTTTTTTGAAAATAAAGCATGGCTAAAATAGCCATTCCTGCAATTGCAGTTCTGTAAACGGTAATATCTAAAGCATTTAACCCAATAAGTTTGGCAAATAGAGCGGTCCCGCCAAAAAGTAATACCGCTATGTGTAAATAAATTAAACTTTGTTGCTGAGGCTGCATTTAGTTTCCTTGTTGTACTTTTTGAATATATTAACATTGCTTAAAAATTCTTAAGATGAATTTTTTATCGCATGACAAAAGTCATTAAAGTTGATGACACTTCACACTCTTATTATTTTTGTACGCGGGCATAGTTACCTTACTCAACAGGAGATAATTATGAATTCTTTAATTTTAATCAGCTTAACTATTAATGAAGTGCTAGAGGCGTTAAGTTTTACGGTTACGTACGCAGATTGCTTTATGCTGGTATGCATTTTTATGTTATTTATATTTATTAATAAAAATAGTGCTATAAGTAAAAATAATATGCCTGAGGTATTAGTATGAGCTCGTTAAGCAGCTTTTCTCAACAAAGCGATAAAGGTTTTTGGAAATATGGACATTTAATTTTTACCGGCTTTTATTTACTCCCGCTAATAATTAATTTTGCGAGCTTTACAGTTAACCAAATTGTTATGTCTTTAGCCTTCTATATTGCCTTTATTCTTTTGTATATAAAAGCAATAAACTGTAAAAGTGCAGGGGTGACTAAGTTATTTGTAGCCATGCTCTTAATTTGTTTTTGCGCTACTTTTTACACCACAGGTACGCCTACTTTATTTGGTTTCGTAGCCTACATAGCAGGCTACTCTTACAGCTCCCGTCAAAGAATTTATGCTGCGATCGCAATTATATTCACGGTTTTATTAAGCACATATATTGGAGATATAGGTAAGGTTCAATACTTTTTAGGCGTTGCTTTGATTCTATGCGCCACATTATTTAGTTACGGTATTGCAGCAAAAAGAGAAAGCTTATACAAAAAGCGCGAACAAGAAAGCGCTAACCAACTAGAGCAATTAGCAGCTATTGCAGAGCGAGAACGAATAGCTCGCGACTTACATGATATTTTAGGCCATTCACTTTCATCTATTGCTTTAAAAGCTGAGCTTGCTAATAAATTAAACCAAGGAGAGCGCTACGCTCAAGCAAATAGCGAAATTGCTCAAGTGGCCGATTTGGCAAGGCAGTTACTTAGCGATGTAAGAAGCGCCGTAAGTGATTTAAAACAGCTTAATCTTGTCAGCCAAGTAGCACAGTTAAAGCAAAGGTTAATAGAGCAAGGATTTAACGTTTCATTTAATGTGGTTTTAAATGCTCTGCCCGCTAAAGTAGAGGGTATAGCAGGCCTTATAATTAAAGAGGCAGTTACTAACTTATTACGCCATAGCAACACAAAAAATTGCGAAATAAATATAGAACAAACAGCGCAGCAGTTACTTATAACCGTAATTGACCATGGTTCGTGCAGTACATTGAATTCGGGCAATGGCCTAAATGGTATTAAAGAGCGAGCAGAGCAACTAAATGGCAGTGCAGCATTTACCTGTGGCGATAATTTTACTTTAAAAGTAGTGCTGCCAATTACAGCTAAGGATTTATAATGATCAGAGTATATTTAGTGGAAGATCAGGCGCTTGTACGCGACGCAGTAGCAGCATTGTTAGGGCTTGATTTTAATATTGAGATTATTGGGCAAGCAAGTAACGGGCAAGATGCACTTAAAGCAATTGAGGCGCTTGATAGTGATTTGCATCCCGATATAATTTTAACCGATATAGAAATGCCAACCATGAATGGTATAGAGCTTAGCGAAAAAATAGCCGCTAAATTTCCTGCTATAAAAATGGTTATTATGACTACATTTTCTCGTGCGGGTTATATTAGGCGAGCGCTTACGACTGGTGTTAAAGGTTTTATTTTAAAAGAAGCACCAAGTGAAGAGTTAATAAATGCGCTTAAAAAAGTAATGCAGGGACAAAAGGTAATTGACCCAGAGCTTGCTATTAATGCATTAGACGATGCAGATCCACTTACCGATAAAGAACGCAAAGCCCTTAAGCTTGCAAGCGATGGCCTTAAAACAAGCGACATAGCCAAGCAGCTATTTATTAGCGAAGGGACTACGCGTAACTACCTATCGGATGCCATTGCAAAATTAAATGCCACTAACCGCATAGATGCTGCGCGTATAGCTAAACAAAAAGGGTGGCTTTAATTAGCGGGTTTATAAATTATAAGCAAAGTATTACTATGTTATGTAAAAGTAACGAACAGCGCTTAAAATTAGCTTAAAAAGCGCTAAAAGAGGTTTTAATGGCAAATTTAATAGAACTAACAACTAAAAATAATATCGCTATACTCACCATGAATACCGCTGAAAACCGCCACAACCCAGCGTTTTTGGCTGAGTTTAATTTACACCTAGACCACATTGAAGCAGAACAAAATATTAAGTCAGTTATTTTAACGTCTTCAAGTGATAAAAATTGGTCATTGGGTATCGACCTTCAATGGATGTCTAATCCAAGTATTTTACCTGCAGCAATTTCTGACTTTATGATTCAAATAAGTGACTTATTTAAACGCATAGTTACTTTTCCTATGCCTATTATTGCTGCGTTAAACGGGCATACCTATGGTAATGGTTCTGTACTTGCGTGTGCGTGCGACTTTAGATTTATGAAATCAGACAAAGGCTTTTTTTGTTTTCCTGAAGTGGATGTAATGGTGCCATTTGTTCCGTCGATGTTTCCTATAATTAATAAAGCAATTTCGCAAACCTTCTTTAATCGTCTAGCTATGTCAGGAGAGCGGGTTGGTGCACAGCAGTTGCTAGAGAACAAAGTAGTTGAAGCTGTGTTTGCAAATAACGACGAACTACAAGCGGGTGTACTTGAGTTTGCCCAGCAGTTTAATAAAAACCGTTGGATTTACGCTCAAAATAAAACACAAATGAATAAGCAGATTTTACTTACGATGAAAGAAGAAGACCCAAGCTTTATTGATAATATAAGTAAACTGCTGTGGAAAAACCTACAAAAAAATAGTATAGATTTTAGCATTGCTACGAGATGACTAAACACTTTGCAGTTAAGGGATCGTTAAGCCCCATTGCGCTAGATTTTTAAACTATACAGCAAGGTAAACAGCAAGGTAAAAGTGCTTTCTTAAAAGTTTAATAGCTTTTACCTGTCTCATTATAACTATATGGGTTAAAATACCTACATAACCAACTAACAAGATAGTGAATGTCAAACCAAGATCCAAATCTCAGTCGAGAACAAGAAAAGTACGAAAACCCAGTCCCTAGTCGTGAGTTTATACTTACTCACCTTCAAGAGCGTTCAAAACCTGCTAACTATGCGCAATTATGTGAAGAGCTAGCAGTAAACGATGACGAACGCCAAATAGCATTTAAACGCCGCCTTCGCGCTATGGAGCGTGACGGACAGCTGTATTTCAATAAATTTAAATGCTACGCCCTAATTGACGAAGCCGGTTTAACCAAAGGCAAAGTAATAGGCCACAGAGACGGTTTCGGCTTTTTAGAAGTTGAAGGCGAGAGTAAAGATTGGTTTATTGCTAAGCACCAAATGAATATGGTGTTACATGGCGACATTGTACTAGCTAAAGGCACTAAACGTGGTTCTGGCTCAAAATGCGATGCACGTATTATAAAAGTGCTTACTAACGAGCGCGCGCCAATTGTTGGCCGTTACTTTGTTGAGCACGGTGTTGCTGTTGTAGTCGCTGAAGACCCGCGCATAACACAGGATATAATGATTTTACCAGGCAACGAAAACGGTGCCCGCCATAACCAAATGGTGCAGGTTAAAATTACGCAAAATCCAAGCCGTAACATGAACGCGGTAGGTAAAGTTGTAGATGTACTTGGTGAGCATTTAGCCCCAGGTATGGAAATTGAAGTTGCACTGCGCAATCACGATATTCCACATGTATGGCCAGAAGAAGTTGAAGCACAAGTTGCTCACCTAGGTGAATTTGTTGAAGAAGCTGACAAACAAGGTCGTGTAGATTTACGTGATTTACCACTTGTAACTATTGATGGCGAAGATGCACGCGACTTTGATGACGCCGTATATTGTGAACCTAAAAAATCAGGTGGCTGGCGCTTATGGGTTGCCATTGCCGATGTATCGCATTACGTAGGAATGAACACGCCGCTTAACAAAGAAGCAATTTTGCGTGGTAACTCAGTGTATTTCCCTGAGCAAGTTATTCCGATGCTACCAAAAGTGCTTTCTAACGGATTATGTTCGCTTAATCCAAAAGTAGATCGCTTATGTATGGTTGCCGAAATGACCGTGTCGAGCGCGGGTAAACTTTCGGGTTATAAGTTTTACGAAGCGATAATGAACTCGCATGCACGTTTAACTTACACCAAAGTAAATGCCATTTTACAAAACGACGAAAAACTACGCGAAGAATACTCAGCCGTTGTGCCACATTTAACTGATTTACAGCAAATGTACATGGCACTTAAAGCAGCACGCCAAGACCGTGGTGCCATAGAGTTTGAAACCCTAGAAACACGTTTTGTATTTAACGCTCAGCGTAAAATAGAATCAATAGTGCCTGTTATTCGTAACGACGCGCACAAACTCATTGAAGAATGTATGATTTTAGCCAACGTATCAGCGGCTAAAATTCTTGAAAAGCACGAAGCAAGCGCGCTTTATCGCGTGCATGACGAACCAGACCAAGAAAAACTAGGTAACTTTACTAAGTTTTTAGGCGAGTTAGGTATTGAAAGTACATTAAGCGACGAGCCAACACCAAAAGAAATAACGCAAGTATTAGCGCGACTAGGTGACCGCCCAGAAGCCGAGCTTATTCAAACTATGCTACTGCGTTCAATGAAACAAGCTGTATATCAGCCAGATAACATTGGTCACTTTGGTTTAGCGTTATCGGCTTACGCGCATTTTACATCGCCAATACGTCGTTACCCAGATTTAGTAGTGCATCGTGCTATTAAAGCAGTAATAAAAGCACAAGGTCAGCAAACGTCTGGCGAATATGCTTACACCGACGACGAAGTTGATCAACTAGGTGAGCAGTGTTCTACGACAGAGCGTCGCGCTGACGATGCAACTCGCGAAGTAGCTGATTGGCTTAAATGTGAGTTTATGCAAGACCATGTAGGTGAAGAGTTTGATGGTGTTATTTCATCGGTTACCAATTTTGGTTTGTTTATTCGTTTAGACGATTTACAAATTGATGGGCTTATTCACGTTACTAATTTAGGCGACGAGTTTTTTGCGCATGATGCTGCAAAACACACCCTAATAGGTGAGCACTCTCACAAAGTTTATCGCCTTGGCGATAAAGTAACAGTAAAAGTTGCGTCGGTTAGTTTAGACGATCGCCGTATAAACTTAACGCTTAAAGGCGATGTTGCACAAGACAGATACTCACGTCGTCGTGCACCAAAAAAAGGTTCAGGTAAGTCTGAGCATGCGCCAGCAAGTGTGCGTTCGCAATTAAAAGCAGGCAAAGTACCAGGTAAAAAGTCGCACAGCGATGACAAACCAAAAGGTAAAAAAAAGCCAGCAAATAAAGATAAAGGCAAGCCTGCAAATAAGTCTGCAACAAAACCTGCAGATAAAAAAGTAGCAGACTCTGCCGTAAAGAAAAAACCAAAGAAGAAGGCCGTTAAAAAGCCTAAAAGAGCAGGCAAAAATGCCCGCAAACGTACTAGCCCAGGAGCAGACAATACGTGAGTAATGAATTAATTTTTGGCTTTCATTCTGTTGAAGCAATTTTAGAAAGCGAACCAGAGCGCTTTGTAGAAATTTACGCCCTTAAAGGTCGTGACGACAAACGCTCAACTCCGATTATTGATGAAGCACGTAAATTTGGTATTTCAGTACAGTTTATGCAGCGTAAAGCCCTTGATAGCAAATCAAAAGGTGAGCAGCATCAAGGTATTATTGCTAACGTAAAAGCAGCGCCAACGTTTAATGAAAAAGATCTTGATGCGATAATCGCTCGTGAAGACACACCGTTTTTACTTGTGCTTGACGGTATTACCGATCCGCATAACTTAGGCGCATGCCTACGTAGTGCAGACGCTGCTGGTGTTCACGCTGTGATTGTACCTAAAGATAAGTCGGCAAAGCTTAACGGTACCGCACGTAAAGTGGCTTGTGGCGCAGCCGAAACAGTACCGCTTATTCAAGTGACTAACCTTGCACGTACGCTTCGCGAAATTAAAGATGCAGGCGTATGGGTTGTAGGTACCGCTGGCGAAACTGATAACCACGTATTTGATGCAAGCTTAACGGGGCCAATGGCTATTGTTATGGGCGCAGAAGGCGAGGGCATGCGACGCTTAACGCGTGAGCATTGCGATATGCTCGTTAAAATCCCAATGGCGGGTACTGTTTCAAGCTTAAACGTATCGGTAGCCACGGGTATTTGTTTGTTTGAAGTATTGCGCCAGCGTAACGCAAATAACTAATATATAAAACGATAAGTTTTATGTATTAAAAAGCCGAGATTGAAATTCAATCTCGGCTTTTTTGTGTCTGTAATTTACGCTTTAACTTTACACTAATTGATACTCTATTATAGCGATAGGAAAATAACTCTATAGCAAGGCAAAAATAACGAAATATAGTTGTTCTTATATGAGTTATTTTTAACGCAGCTAGTGAACGATTTCTCCTATACAAAGCGCAGGTAAACGGTTTAATAACAAGGCAATAATTTAGATGTGTAGTGCTTTTACATAAAAAATTATTAACGCTGTTAGTGGGCCGTTTATCTCATACAAAGCGCAGGTAAACGGTTTAATAACAAGGCAATAATTTAGATGTGTAGTGTTCTTACATAAAAAATTATTAACGCTGTTAGTGAACCGTTTAACCAGCTTTCAATTTAGAATGAGTAAGTGTAGCCCATCTGTACAGTACGCGGCTTACCTGGTTGAATGCCACCGTTTGAACGGTTAGCAACGTATGTTTTATCAAACAAGTTATCAACGCTTAGGTATACTTTTTGATTTTCATCGATTAAGTATTTAGCAGCTAAATCCCATACTACGCGGCTATCAATTGCGTTTAAGCCCGCCTCAGTTAAGTTAGCATGCGCATCAGATACGTAACGTATTTGGCTGTTAACTACAAACGCAGAAAACTCAGCACCTAACGATAACGCTACTTGGTTTTCTGGTACGTAAGGCATTGCATCGCCTTTTTCTACCGCGCCCCAAATTTCTGAATCAAAATCGTTTTTAAACTCAGAGTCTGTGTAGGTGTACGTTAATTTAACTGGGAACATAGCTGTATCAGTTGCAAAAGTACGTGCTGCACTAAATTCAAAGCCCGCTACTTCTACTTCACCGTAGTTGTATTGGTCGCCAATGTTGTCGTCGCTACAACCAACCGCTGCAGTACAGTTACCGTGCATGTTGTCGTAATCTGAGTAAAAGGCAATTACTTCACCGCTAAAGCCATCCATATTGAAGCGAGAGCCAAACTCAATGTTTACACTTTCTTCTTCTTCTTGGTCAGCATTACCAGGTGCTGCTGGTGCATAACCTTTTTGAATGCCCGCAAGTAGCGTTACGTTTTCGTTAAGTGTGTAAGTAGCACCTAGTGACGGCACTAAAATTTCAGTGTCGTTCGACACATCTTTAGTTAAACCGTTGCTGCGTGTTGGATCTGATTTAGACCACTCTTCACGCGTAATAGTAATGTCTTCATAACGAAGACCTGCACTTACTACTAATGTATCAATTGTCCACTCGTCTTGAATAAACAAGGTACTTGCTTCTGCGCTATCTACGCGGTTGCTATCAGAGCCCGGAACGCCTTGCTCTGTAAGTGTTAAGCTTAGGTCTTGATTAAGTGTGTATTTGTCTTCCCATTGAAAACGATCCATTTCGTCTTCGTGGTAACGTACACCAACAGTCACATAGTGATCGCCTGCAGGAATATGTAATTCAGACTGAATACCTTTAGCTTGGTAGTCGCGGTTATTAGCTTTAACGCCAATACCTTCAATACCTTCGCTTGTAGGGTTTGCTTCAAAATCGCTGTACTGCTCAAGAGTACTTAAGCCTACGCTGCTGGCTTTATACCAGTTACGATGAAAATCGTTTAAGTAAGCGGTAGCTAAAAACTCATAGCCATCACCAAAACGGTACGCGTAGTTAAGTTGGTATGCGTTATGGCGAGTATTCATTTCATCGTTTTGCGATGCAGCATAACGACGGTAAGGACTTTCTTGATAGTCTTCGTCAGTTAAGCCCATGTATGTTTCGTCTGATGTTTCGTCAGAGTACTTAATTTTTAGCTCAAGATTATGCGCATCGTTTTGACCAAACGTATGGCCAAACTTTAATAGTAAATCTGTTTTTTCAAAGCCGGTGTTGTCATTGCCTACTGGCAGCTCTTTAAAGCCGTCTGCGCCGTAAGTAAATACTTCAATTAAACCCGCTGTGTTATTTTTTTCTTTACCAAAGTAAGCGTGGCCTTTGTAGTAACCGTCGCTACCAAGGGCTGCATCTACCATACCTTTTGAGCTATTTGGCTCAGTTGGTAAGCTGCGCGAAAGTAAGTTTAAAACACCACCTGTAGTACGCGGGCCGTACTTAACTGAGGCTGCGCCTTTTAATACTTCAATAGATTCCATACGACCCATAGTAGGGAAGTAGTATGCAGAGGGTGCTGAATATGGTGCTGGTGCAACTAATACACCGTCTTCCATTACTGATATTTTATCGTTACGGCCAGTACCTGTACCGCGCATACCAATATTAGGACGAAGGCCATAACCGTCTTCTTCTTGCACGTAAACGCCCGGAACAGACGCTAAAACGCGAGAAATATCGGTAAACTGGAATTTTTGCAGATCTTCTTCAGAAATAAACGTAGCTGAACCAGGAATATCGTTAATTGCCTGCTGAGAGCCAATAACAGTAATTTGTTCAAAGCGTTGTTCTTTATTGCTGGTGTCTTTTGCTATTGCAGTAGCACTAAAAGACAAAGCAACCGCAGTTGCCAAAGTAGATACTAAAAACTTAGGGTTCATTGTGTTCCTAATCATGTTAATTATCTTAATTGGCGTAATTTGAACACGTTAACGAATACGAATCAATGTTATTAACTATTTAATTATTCAGTTTAATAGAACTAAAAACACCTGCTTATGCAACTTAATTAACTAAATTGTTTCTTTTGTATTATTTTGTAATTGTTTTACTAACTATAAAGGCTGAACGATTTATACGTGCTACGTAAGCGCTAGCCCAAGCGTAGGGCTATAAATTCAGCGAGTTTATCTACCGCATTTTCCGACTCACCCGAACTTTTAACCAAGCTAATACCAATATTACCAAGAGCTGGTAAATGCTTGGTTTGAACTTGATAGTTAAGCTCACTCGGTACTGTACTTTTGGCAAGTACCGTAATACCTAAGCCTTCTTTTAATGCTGCTATAAGGCCGGTTAAATCGGCGTTGCTATAAACTATTCGGTATTTAATGCCTGCACTTTTTAATGCATCAGTAGCACGGCGACGATAAATACACCCCTCTGGTGCGGTAACTAGGGTAACCACCTCATTATGCGCAAGTGACAGGTCGCCCACCCACACTAGTTCGTCTTGCATAAAAATAGGAAACTT
This sequence comes from Pseudoalteromonas sp. SR43-5, assembly GCF_014163835.1. Classification (NCBI taxonomy): domain Bacteria; kingdom Pseudomonadati; phylum Pseudomonadota; class Gammaproteobacteria; order Alteromonadales; family Pseudoalteromonadaceae; genus Pseudoalteromonas; species Pseudoalteromonas sp. SR43-5. The sequence continues at coordinate 31,415 of NZ_JACJEA010000001.1, read as the reverse complement.
ATCAGAGTTGAGTCGCTCATTTAGCGCAAGTACTAAATCAAACTGATCTTGGCGAGAAGCCGAAAGCAAATGCTTACTTAAACGCGACTTAACCTCTAACGACACCTCAGGGTAGAGCGCCACAAAGTCGCCAATAATTGAGGGTAAAATACGCGCTGCAAATTCGCTCGGAATACCCAAGCGCACTTTACCTGCAATGTTTTCTGAGGTGAACTGCTGCAAAATAGCATCGTTGTGTTGCATCATTTGTTTTGCCATAGGCAATAATAGCTCGCCGTACTGGTTTAATACTTGGCGCTGCCCTTGTTTTTTAAATAGTTTATAGCCAAGCACGTCTTCTAAGCGCTTTATTTGCAAACTGACAGCAGGTTGCGACAGGCCAAGTAAATCGCCTGCTTTAGCAAAGCCACCTATTTCAACTACCATTACAAAAGTACGTAAACCGTCTGTTGATATGTTTTTCATATTTAAAATTACAATTTATATAGCCATATATATAAGTATTATTTATCAATTGATAAATAATTACAATTTGTTGTTGATAGGCGTGGGCAATATACTTTTGTAATCGAAAATACACAGGTGTTTGTTATGACTTTTAACCCAATAATGTTTGCCCGCCACAGCAACGCAAGTAGTGCGGTTACTAACGCTTTGCAAACTAACAACAATCACGTTGTAATGGATTTTAGCGGCACCGAAACCAGTGTATTTTTAAGCACTATTTTAGGCCTTGATTTAACTAAGCTTACCGCCAGCGGTTTAGGCTTAAAAGGCACGCTTGATGGCGACTATAATTCTGACTACAGTTTTGCTGTTTATTACTTTAGCGAAACCGCCTTTAGATTCGTACTACCACACAACGCAAGCCTTCAACTACAAGCGCTTATAAACGAGCAGCAATTACGTTTTGATATTGATTATGTAGTACGCACCGATCTGGCAAGCTTTATTTTAAGTGGCGACAACGCATTTGATACCCTAGTTAATGCTTTTAAATTAACACCAGGTTTGCGCCTTTCTGACGCGCAACTTTGCTACGGTGCACAAAGCGGTGATGTATTTATTACCGCCATTGATAAAAACGACGAACAACACTTTGTATTAGTAGCTAAACAACAAGAATTACAAAAATGGCAAAGCTACATGCAAGCGCAAGGCTTTGCACTTATGCATAGTGAAGCCGCATAACGAATAAAAACAACAGGCGAGCATAAAAATGTTTACCTGTTTTTATATCTATTTAAGCCACGCCCTAAACAGGGTTAATTTAAACGTGAAGGAATGTTATGACTTCTAAAACTGTACTACATGCTAAGCACCTAGAAGCGGGCGCAAAAATGGTTGATTTTCATGGCTGGGAAATGCCAATCAACTACGGCTCACAAATAGAAGAACACAATAGCGTACGTACCGACGCAGGTATGTTTGACGTATCACACATGACTATTGTTGATATTGAAGGGCCTCAAGCAAAAGCATTTTTACGTAAGCTAGTAGCTAACGACGTTGCAAAATTAACCGTACCAGGCAAAGCGCTTTACACAGGCATGCTTAACGAGCAAGGCGGTGTAATAGACGACTTAATTATTTATTTCTTTAGTGAAACGTTTTACCGCCTAGTTGTTAACTCAGCAACGCGCGAAAAAGACTTAGCGCATTTAGCTAACGTATCGAGTGACTTTGACGTAACTGTTACAGAGCGCCCAGAGTTTGCAATGATTGCAGTACAAGGCCCTAACGCTAAAGCAAAAACAGCCACTCTTTTAAATGCTGAGCAACAAGCTGCTGTTGAAGGTATGAAGCCGTTTTTTGGTGTTCAAGTAGGTGATTTATTTATTGCCACAACGGGTTATACTGGCGAAGACGGTTACGAAATAGTAGTACCGAACGACCAAGCAGCCGATTTATGGCAACAACTGCTAGACGCAGGTGTTAAGCCTGCTGGTTTAGGTGCACGCGACACGCTACGTTTAGAAGCAGGTATGAACCTTTACGGACTAGATATGGACGAAAGCGTATCACCACTTGCAGCTAACATGGCATGGACCATTGCATGGGAACCAGAAGATCGTGACTTTATTGGTCGTGACGTGCTTGTTAAGCAACGCGCAGAAAAAAGCACTGACAAACTAGTTGGCTTAGTGTTTGAAGAAAAAGGCGTTTTGCGTAGCGGTTCTAAAGTAATTGTTGATGGTGGTGAAGGGGTTATTACCTCAGGTACTTTCTCACCAACACTTGGTTTTAGTGTAGCCCTTGCACGTGTACCACGTTCAACAGGCGATACAGCTCAAGTAGAAATGCGTAAAAAATTAGTAAACGTTAAAGTAGTAAAGCCTAGCTTTGTACGTAACGGTAAATCAATAATTTAAATAATTTGGTTATATCAATCAGTGTAATTACAGTGATTGATATCCTCCCAATATAAACCAAAGGACAAATAAAATGAGCAACATTCCTAGCGAGTTAAAATACGCACCTTCACACGAGTGGGTTCGTAACGAAGGCGACGGTACATTTACTGTTGGTATTTCTGAGCATGCGCAAGAACTTCTTGGCGACATGGTATTTGTTGAATTACCAGAAGTTGGCGACGAAGTAGACGCTGGCGAAGACTGTGCAGTAGCAGAGTCAGTTAAAGCAGCATCAGACATTTACGCACCTATCAGTGGCGAAATTGTTGCTATTAACGAAGAACTTGAAGACTCTCCTGAAACGGTAAACAACGACGCTTACGGCGACGGTTGGTTATTCCGTATTAAAGCATCTGACGAGTCTGAGCTAGATAACTTACTAGACGCTGAAGGTTACTCGCACACTATCGACGAAGAATAATTATTCTTTGTAGATAACTAAAAGCCCCGCGTGTTTTATTTAGATATCGGGGCTTTTATGATTTTACAGTTAACTTTTCCATACAAAGTGGGCTGTTAAATCATAAGAATTTTAAGTTATTGCTGTTTACCCATCAGCAGTAGCCACATTTTTTGGATCATAGGAATCTGGACACATGTCAAACGCCAAATCTCTTGAAGAACTAGAGCAAAAGCAAGACTTTATTCGCCGCCATATTGGGCCAAGCCCAGCACAAGTAAGCGATATGCTAAGTGCTTTAGAAGTATCGAGTGTGCAAGAGCTCATTGACCAAACTGTACCGGCTAGCATTCGTCTAGAACAACCGCTAACAGTTGGACAAAGCCGTACTGAAGTTGAAACACTAAGCTACTTAAAATCAGTAGCAAGCAAAAATAAAGTTTTCAAATCGTACATTGGCCAAGGCTACCACCCAACTAACGTACCGCACGTAATTTTACGTAACGTACTAGAAAATCCAGGTTGGTATACAGCGTACACACCGTATCAGCCAGAGATTGCTCAAGGGCGTTTAGAATCATTATTAAACTTCCAAACTATGACCCTAGATTTAACCGGTCTTGATTTAGCAAGCGCATCACTACTTGACGAATCAACAGCCGCTGCAGAGGCTATGGGCCTTGCAAAACGCGTATCAAAAGCTAAAAAAGCCAATGCCTTTTTTATTGCCGACGACGTACACACACAAACAATCGACGTAGTAACAACGCGTGCCGAGCAGTTTGGTTTTGAAATAATTGTAGGTAAAGCAGAAGATGCCGTAAACCACGATATTTTTGGCGCATTGTTCCAATACCCAACTACATCAGGCGAAGTGGTAGACATAACTGACCTAATTGCTGGCGTACAAAGCAAAAAGGCCATTGCCTGTGTTGCTGCCGACATAATGAGTTTATTACTATTAAAAGCACCGGGTAAACTAGGCGCAGACGTAGTACTTGGTTCGGCTCAACGTTTTGGCGTACCTATGGGTTACGGCGGTCCACACGCTGCATTTTTTGCAACACGTGACGCGTACAAACGTTCATTACCAGGTCGTATTATTGGTGTATCTAAAGACCGTTTAGGTAACGACGCACTACGTATGGCAATGCAAACGCGCGAACAACACATTCGTCGCGACAAGGCCAATTCAAACATTTGTACAGCGCAAGTATTACTTGCCAATATGGCCGCGTTTTACGCGGTGTACCACGGCCCACAAGGCTTAAAAACTATCGCGCAGCGTATACATCGCTTTGCTGATATTTTAGCAAGTGGCCTTAAAGCTAAAGGCATCGCACTTAAGCACAGCACTTGGTTTGATACGCTAACAGTAGTAAGCGACAACAAAGACGACGTAATAGCGCGTGCAATTGCAAAAGGCGTAAACTTTGCAACAAACCACGAAGGCGAGTACTCAATTTCGGTATCAGAGACAACAACACGCGCCGATATTACTGAGTTATTTGATATTATTTTAGGCGAAGGCCATGGCCTAAGTGTTGACGCTATTGCAGCCGACGTTGAAGCAAATGGCAGCGAGTCAATCCCTGCAAGTTTAGTACGTGATGACGAAGTACTAACGCATCCAAACTTTAACAGCTACCATAGTGAAACAGACATGCTTCGCTACATTAAGCGACTAGAAAGCAAAGATTTATCGCTTAATCACTCAATGATCTCGTTAGGCTCATGTACCATGAAACTAAACGCGACTGCTGAGATGATCCCAATTACGTGGCCTGAGTTTGCAAACCTTCACCCATTCTGCCCGCTTGATCAAGCAGAGGGTTACCAAATAATGATTGGCGAGTTACACGACTGGCTAGTAAACATTACCGGTTACGATGCAGTATCACTACAGCCAAACTCTGGCGCGCAAGGTGAATACGCAGGCTTAATCGCGATTCGTAAATATCACGAATCACGCGGCGATGCACACCGTAATGTATGTTTAATCCCAAGCTCTGCGCACGGTACTAATCCTGCATCAGCGCAAATGGCGAGCATGAAAATTGTAGTAGTTAACTGCGACAAAAACGGTAACGTAGACATGAGCGACCTTAAAGCGAAAGCTGAGGAAGTGTCTGAAAACTTATCGTGTATTATGATCACATACCCGTCTACGCACGGCGTATACGAAGAAACAATTCGCGAAATTTGTGACATTATTCATGAGCACGGCGGCCAAGTTTACATGGACGGCGCAAACATGAACGCGCAAGTTGGCGTAACAAGCCCAGGCTTTATTGGCTCAGACGTATCGCACTTAAACTTGCATAAAACGTTTTGTATTCCACACGGTGGCGGTGGTCCAGGTGTTGGCCCAATTGGTGTTAAATCGCATCTTGCGCCATTTATGCCAAACCACAGCGTAATTAACGTACCAGGTACTAACATCGGTAACGGTGCGGTATCGGCAGCGCCTTACGGCTCAGCCGCTATTTTACCTATTTCATGGGCTTACATCACCATGATGGGGAGCCAGGGCTTAAAACAAGCCACTGAAATGGCCATTGTGAACGCTAACTACTTAACGCATGAGCTAAGCAAGCACTTCCCAATTTTATACCGTGGTCGTAACAACCGTGTTGCTCACGAATGTATTGTTGACTTACGCCCACTTAAAGAGCTATCAGGCATTACTGAAATGGACGTAGCTAAGCGCTTGCAAGATTACGGCTTCCATTCACCAACTATGTCGTTCCCAGTAGCTGGTACATTAATGATTGAGCCAACTGAGTCTGAATCAAAAGGTGAGATTGACCGCTTTATCGAAGCAATGGTGTCAATTAAAGGCGAAATTGAAAAAGTAATCTCTGGCGAATGGTCAATCGAAAACAATCCGCTAGTGTTTGCACCGCATACACAAGGCGACGTATTAGGTAACGAATGGGACCGCGCGTACGACCGTTTTTACGCTGCATTCCCAGTGCCTGCAGTGGCTAAAAACAAGTTCTGGCCAACCGTTACACGTATTGATGACGTATACGGCGACCGTAACTTAGTATGTTCATGCCCAGCGGTTGAGACTTATCGCGACTAAGAGCAGAGACTAATTTTTGAACTTTAATGGGAAGTAAGTTCTATTATAGTTTGGGAATTTATCAAAATTATAAAAGCCGTTGCAGCAATGCAACGGCTTTTTTGTGTGTGGTGATTCCACATAAATTATATGGGCGTAGGTTGGGTAGAGTGAAACGAAACCCAACGAATCACAAATATACTTACTCGCTCAAAAGCCAAGAGTATGTGTTATTTATTGTAGGCGTTTAGCTTGCTGACGCGCGGGCGACAGCCCGAATAAGTATTTAAATAGGTGCTTGAGGTTACCATCACCGATAACGCGAATGCGTTTCACGCTTTTTAAATATTAGAAACCTTATTCAAGGTTTTTTTGCCAGATTGCTGGCGGCAACCAAGGGGCGGCTACCGCCGACCGCCCCTTGGAACCCCACGACGCCCCGAGCATCACGCTTAATCCTTCAATGCACAATTGATGTGAACGTAAACGGCGAAGATAGGCCATCCATGGCCTAGTTCCGCCTTATCGCGCATCCATGCGCGACATTACTCATCAATTGCTTATTTTCAGGGCGTGATGACGGGGAAGGGTGTTAAACGTGAGATTGCTGTTTGGTCTTGGCAATAAACAAGACCTGATCCTCTGTATTTTCTCTAGGTTGGGTTGAGCGAAACGAAACCCAACGAATCACAAATATACTTACTCGCTCAAAAGCCAAGAGTATGTGTTATTTATTATAGGCGTTTAGCTTGCTGACGCGCGGGCGGCAGCCCGAATCAGTATTTGAATAGGTGCTTGAGGTTACTATTACAGATAGCGCGAATACGTTTTGCACTTCTAGAAATCAGAAACCTTATTCAAGGTTTTGTCGCGCTGGCGACGGCAGCCAAAGAGGGGCTATAGATTTTCAAACTTAACTCTGCTGCAAGTAATTCATCCTTGAAGCTGGGTTACTGTCGGCATCCATGCCTTCACTTCCTCATACTGCGAAGCTGCGCTTCGGTTATTCGTCACCTCTCAGCGCACCCGAGCATCACGCTTAACCCTTCAAACCACAATTGATGTGAACGTAAACGCCATGAAAGCACATCCATGTGCAAGCATGGCTTTCATTTCATCCATGAAATGAATTACTCATCAATTGCTTATTTTCAGGGCGTGATGACGGGGGGGTGTCAAAGATGGGATTGGTGCTTAGTATAGGGGAGTAATATTTTAACAACTCTATTAGTTAAGTACTTGTAATTTTATCAAAATTATTTGCCTTGGATTAGCGAATGCTAGTAATGTAGATGGAAACATTCAAATAAAATTAAGAAAACATGCAACATACTTTAAATGGAATTCAGGTTGAAGGCTTAAGGTCAATTATTAACTCGAATAAAATAGACTTTAGTCCTATTAATATTCTAGTGGGTACTAATAGCTCTGGAAAAAGTTCATTTTTGCGATTGTTTCCACTTTTAAGTCAGAGCGTTGAGGCCAGAACTCGTGGGCCTATATTATGGAATGGTCCGTATATTGACTATGAATCTATAGAGAATACGTTGTCTTCTAGTTTGAATATTGAAAATGACTGTCTTAAGTTGAGCTTTTTCTCAACACTAGCTACTAATAGTAGAGGCTTTCAATTCAAAGGAGAGAAAAAATTAACAGATATAAAATCAACTATAGCTATAGCTAAAGGAAAAAGGCCATTCACTAGCTTTACTAAAGAATATAGCCTGAGTTTTGATGATGATAATATTCAATTTACATTTAATGAAAGTGGCGAGTTGTTGGACGTTACATGCGAGAGGCTTGTTTGGAAAGTAAATAGTGCTGCTGATGATGTTGCAAAATATTCTGTTTCAGAAACAGACAGTCTCATACCATTTTTTAAAACAGGAAGAAATTACTTTTACTTTGAAAGCTCGAAAGATACAAAAGATGCAGCACAAGTAATAAAAAATAATATTCGGAATTATATTGAAAAGCTGACTAAAGGAACAGATGGTGCTCGTTTGACAAGAATCTGTAACCAATTAAGTAACACTAGGGGCAGTGATAGTGAAAAGTTGGTTAAATTTAGAAAAATTATTGATTATGCAAAAGCTAAAAAAACGTTAGTAAATTGGACTGAAAGTAATACTGATTTTAGGTTTTTAACAGGCCTATGTAACTTATTATTTGCTTTAGAGTACTCGGAAAACTTAAATATTTTTTTGACCAGTACGTTTCAAAATGTTCACTATGTTGCACCTTTGAGAGCATCAACTGAGAGGTATTACCGGTACCAACACTTAAATATTGATTCTTTAGATCATACAGGATCAAATTTAGCTATGTTTATATCTGCATTATCACCTAGATGGCAGAAATCCTTAGATAGTTGGACGCAATCAAGTTTTAATTTTACTATCAAAGTTGATTATTCAGGTAGTAACTTAGCATTAAAAATTGCTTATGCGAATAACAATAATAGCTACAACAACGTAACTGATATGGGCTTTGGTTTTAGTCAAATATTACCAATATTAGTTAGTCTTTGGTCTGTATCATCTGGTTATGAAAGAATAAAGAATTTTGATTACACAAACCAAGTCATATTTGCAATAGAGCAGCCCGAACTACATTTACACCCCAAAATGCAATCTAAAATGGCCAAAATATTTAGTGAATCTATAGCATTAGCTAAATCAAATAATATTAACTTAACGTTATTTATTGAAACTCATAGTGAGGCTTTGATAAGTAAATTTGGTGATATGATTTGTTTAGGCGAAGAGATGCCTGAAAATGTAAGTGTCAGACTTTTCGAACAAAACAGACAAACAGGGATTACTGGGCTTAGAGAGGCTGAATTCTCGAGTGATGGTATATTAAATAATTGGCCCACAGACTTTTTTGCATATTAAAACTATGATAATCATTTTAGATAAGTCAATATTTGATGCATACAAAGATCGAATTGATGTAAACATAATAGATGAACTGATTGAGGATATTTGTAAGCAAAGACGCAAAGGGAAACATCTGATTTTTGCTAATAAGAAAGACATCTTACAACTAATATCGGACGAAAATCTAAGTCGCCTGCAAAGTGCTACATTGCAACAAGTTAATAAGGAACTGACAAGTTTTGATAAAAGTCTTTTAAATGAATGTATGAGTGTTGAGTTCTTTCATCCGAACTATCTGACTGGTGAGCCTAAAACCGGTAGGCATGTTATTGATATTACTTTGATAGATCTAGAGAAAGACATTATACCATTGCCTAATCTTGTTTTAGAAAACTCCAAAGACGATATTATTTTTTCTGCTATAGCTTCTTATACTTTGAAAAAGAAGTCACTTTCAAACTTTAACTTAAATTATCAGGTACTTCATGGTGGTGGCAACACTATGATTGAGGTTTGTCGAGATTATTTGAATGTAAATCCATTAACGTTTGCAATTTGTGACAGTGACAGAAGGACACCATTATGTAAATCAGGTGAAACTTCTAAAGGAGTCCTTAGAGTATTTGATGCCTTTAAACGTCACGCACAGTTCCATGAGATGTTAGTGCATGAGGTCGAAAATCTTATTCCTATGTCATTTTTGAAAGAAATAGCTAGAAAAGAGCAATTGCCAACTTTGGAATTTTTAGACTTTTCGATGGAGGAGTATCCAGAAAGCTATTTTTACTATGATCTGAAAAATGGGTTTAAATATTCACAAGTTTGGGATGAAGACAGCGATATATCAAAGTATTGGAAGTCTATTTATGAAGAGTATGCTAAGAAAAATGATTTATGTTACTTGGCACTTTCTAAAAAACAGCTTCCTTTAGATGAAAATGATAATGTTATATTTAATAAGCTAAGCTCATTACTTCCTCACGCGATAAATAATATTCCTTATTCTGATAGCTCTAAGTTTAAGCCTGAGATTTTGGAAGATGCATGGTTAGATATAGGAGAGAAGTTAGTTAGTTGGTTTATATCGCCTAAACCGATCAGAATATAGTTACTACTAGAAACCAAAGGTGCCAAACCTTGACTACACATCAAGTACCTAGGTTTTAAAGTCGCTAGGGTCAGCTCTTTCTTTTTGCCTATTGTGATTAAGGAAAAATGCAAAACTTTCCCCTAGTAACCCCATTTATAAAAGGGCAATATTATTGCCCTTTTTTATGCGCTTAAATTGGTTTTTATAAACTATAGCGCTACTAAGCTTTGCTCTAGCATTGCCTCTATTTGTTTTACTATTTTAGCTTCTGTTTCTGGTTCGAATTGTTGTATACGTGGGGTGTGAATATGCCCTGTAGGTATACTTGAATTAAGCGCATCGCGCAGGCGAATACTTCGGTACGATATTTCGTTAGACAAGTAACCACCGCCGCCGCCATTAACCGCAATACTATTTTTAAGCTCGCCGTACGAACTCGCTTTATAGGTTTTTTCAAGCGTGGTGACTTCATGATTGTCGATAACTTTATAAGGGCCTTTGGCTTGTTGCATGTAAGTTACAGGCAAGCTAAATTTTACAAACTCGTTGCCCGGGAGTGGTCGGCCATTAAGTTTTGGTATTACTGGGCTTGTTTGCGTTCCACCATACACAATATTGGCATTATCGGGGGCGGTTACACTGCGACGTTTACCCGGGAAGTGCTCTAAATCAAACTCTGTTCTGCCCATACTTACGGTTACTACCATGTCTACATTATTAAGTGCGTAGTAGGGGGCAAGTAGCGACTCTATTATACCTTGATCGAAGTCTTCGTAGCGTACAGGCACCATAACGGTGTTAATTTCTGCGCTTATGCCGTTGTAATTAATAACTTGGCCGTCGAGTAATAACGCCGCAACACCTGAAGGATTACTTTGGTTTATGTTTTTATCGAGTAAAAAAGGGTCAAAGCCTGTTAGTAATATTTTTTTAGTGCTGCCTGATGAAAAAGCAAGGTCGGTACGGCCTCTGCTGCCTTCTTCAAGTAGGGTTAGTAAAGTATTTAGTTGAGCCTGCGTAATTGAAAATTTAGGTGAAGTTGTGCGTATTACTTTGCTTGAAAGCAGGCGTGCCCAGTAAAGCTCTCGGTCGTCGTAGTTACTGGTTTTTACAATGCGTTGTTTTGCGTTTTCCCACAGTTCAAAGCTAAAGCTTTGTACTAATGCTTTTGCACTTTTAAAGTCGTTTAATTCTTTAAATTGTTGCTCAAAACTTGATACTTGTGGGGTAAATGTATTTAAAACATTTGGCATTGCTGATTGGGCTTTGTTGATACGCTGTTCTTCAACAGTTAAAGGATTACTTAAAGCAGCGAATGAAGAGGCAATTAAGCTGGTCGCTAATAATACTTTGATCATAATACTCCTAAGATAAAGCTATTGTTTTATGTGTAATTTACTATCCTATTATTACTAACTTAGGGCAACCAATTAACGTTGAATCGACTGAAATTTGCTTTTGTTGTTTGTTATGCAATTCAACACTGCAACATACTAAGGAGCTCAGTGCGGCCTTGTTCTTCTTATTTTTCAGCAGTATTGAGTACAAGCGCTTGCTGTTTTATTTGCACTGCAGAGTGTTTTTCTATTAATAAAATCGCAAATTAGCGAGCTGCTAAAAAGTGGAGTCGGGATGGGCATTATTCAAAAGCTTGTAGACGGGCAACAACTGTAGGTTGGTTTGGGATAGGCGAAACCCAACGCATAGCCAATGTAATAAATTCAGCTACAGATAAATACCAATGCTATTGGTTGTAGGCGCTTAGCTTGCTGGCGCGTCGGGCGATAGCTCGAAAAGTTTTACAAAATTGTCTACAGACGCCTCTACTATTAATAAAGCCTAAGTCACTTTGATAATTAAGTAACTGTGGAGCTCTCATAGTTTGCTAGAGGCTCTTTTTTAGCTAAATATTTAAAGCTGCTTTGGCGTTTGCTAAATAGGTTTGTGATACTGGTACTTCCAAACCATTTTCCATAATAAGTATAAGTTTTCTGCCTTCTTTTTTACTTGCAGCAACTGCTTCACGCGATACCCACCAAGAGCGGTGTGTTTGAAAACCATCGTAATTTTCTAATTTTAATAAAGCATCTTTAAACCGTATAAGTAATAGGTGCTGGCCTTTATCTGTAATTATATTTAGGTAATGGTCGTCCATTTGTAGACAAATTAATCGACCTCTTTTTTCTAGTGGTAATTCGTTGATTAGGTCGTTTACTTGTTGATTTTGAATAGTTACGATTTTTTCAGACTCATCAGTAAGTGCTTTTTCACTTTGCTGTAACTGTTGATTTTGTTGTATTAAGATGCTTTTTATAGAACTTACACTCGCAATAACTCCGCCAATAAATACACACGCAAAAAAAGACATGGGGAGCGATTGCCAGTAATTTTCAAGCGAGTTAAAAAATAGGTTAATGATTAAGGGGGTCAAAAGAGCCATGATGGCACTGGCCGTGAGTGTTGAAATAATTAGCCTAATTGCTGCATTGTTATAAGGCTTAGGTAAGGATTTCAACAACCATACGGATAAAATTTGTATTGTAGGTGAGTAAATTACATAGCCGCTAAAGCAAATGATTGTCCAAAAAGCTCCGCTGTATAAAAAGCTAATTTCATGCATACCAAATGGTTTTAGAAACGTTAAAAAAAGCACAAAAATAGCCACAACCACGCAGTCAGATAAAATACTTCCTTTATCCAAGCTCCCTCTTACATACTGATTAATATGGTTTATTTCACGATTCGTCAATTGAACTCCTAGTTTTTTTACTTATTTTACGAAGTTTACTGTATAGCTTACGAAAGCGCTGTGGAAGGTGTTGGTTGTTAACCTTATTGTTATTTCAACGAGCCAAGAGGGCTCCGTCAATCTAACTTATTAGGAGTAGGAAATACCATGAACTTATTACAGCTTTCAGCGCTTTCACTTACATTAGTAATAGTACCTGTATCGGCACAAACGGTGCAATTTGATATTCAATCTATTCAGCATAATCAAGGAAAACTATACATACAACTGTATAAAGGTAAACAAAGCTATAAAAGTAATAAGCCTTATAGTGCCACGATAGTAAAAGCAAAAGAGGGCACTGTTAGTGTTAAGTTTAGCGACATTGAAGCAGGTGATTACGCTATTCGCTATTTTCATGATGAAAACAACAATGGCAGCATGGATACCAACTTATTTGGCTTACCAGTTGAAGGATATGGTTTTTCAAATAACGCCATTGTGAATTTTGGTCCTCCAAGCTATGAACAAATGTCGTTTAAGGTTGCTCAACAGCCTGTTAAAACTCACTCTACTATTAACTATTGAGGGCACCGATATGGAACGCAGAGAGGTACTTAAAAATATATTTAGCTTATCTATTGCTGCAGCGGTTGCTCCGCTACCATCTTTTGCTAATTTATCTTCGGCCGAAGGTGATTTATTAAAGCAGAACGCGCAGAGCTTTAATAAGGCTTTATTAATCAATCCAAATTTACAGGGCTTTGTTGGATTAAAGCAAAATATCCCCCCGCAGACACTGATGATTGAAGGAGCAATACCAGCTGATTTTAAAGGGGCATTTTATAGAAACGGTCCTGCAATACATCAAAGGCAGGAGCAACGCTATTCACATTTATTTGAAGGTGATGGCATGGTGCAACAGTTTTCATTTTCTGAAGAGGGGGTGACCCATCAGGCAAAATTTGTTAATACAGATAAATTTATCCAAGAGCAGCAAGCAGAGAAGTTTTTATTTTCAGGCCCCGACAGCAAATTAAAGCATAGCCGTTCAGTTACTGGCCCTGACAGTATTAATACAGCCAATATAAATGTATTACCAGTAAATGGTGAATTATGGGCTCTTTGGGAAGCCGGATCAGCAACCGCACTTGACGCGAATACGCTCAATACAAAAGGGTTGGTTGATCTTGGTAAAAACACTAAGTATGGCCGTAGTTTAAAAGGGTTGGCATTTTCAGCTCACCCTAAGGTAGATCCCGATGGCACTATTTGGAATTTTGGTAGCACTACTACTGGCGATATTGTGTTGTACCATTTAAGTAAACAAGGGATTACGCAAAAAGTTAATATTTTAAAAACGAATTACCGTGGCGGCATGTTGCACGACTTCTTAGTTACTCATAAGCACTTACTTATTATTTTGCCTTCTATTATTCAAGACAAAACTAATAATACATTTTTTGGCGCTATTAGTTTTGCTAAACAGTTACCAATGCGAGTGCTCGTTGTTGATAAGGAAACGCTGACATTAAAAAGAGAATATAACCTCGAACCGGGATTTGCTTTTCACTTTGGAAATGCGTGGGAAGATCAGCAAGGTAATATTCGCTTTGATGCTAGCCTTTATCCAAATTTAGATAACTTGCATTATATGAGTGATATTATGCAAGGTAGGATTAATCATCCTGAGCCGGCTAAAACAACATTTTTTACATTATATAAAAATGGCCAAACTAAGAAAGAAACCTTATCAGGGGTGAGTGAATTTCCTCGTATTTATAATCATTTAACGGGATTAAAAAACGATACTTTAGTTACATTATCCTCCATTGAAAGTGATGTGTGGAGTGACTCTGTGCGTGTTATTAATACTAATACAGGAAAACAGGATATATTTACATATGGTAAAGAATACCTAGTAGAAGAGCACATTGTGGTTGATACCTCACAAAAAGAAGGAAATGGTTACCTAGTTGGCACTGCTTTACACGTGCCTTCAAAGCGCACCTGTGTAAATATATTTAAAGCGAGTAGGGTGAGTGAAGGCCCTGTTTGTAAGGCATGGCTGCCTCATTCAATACCACTTGGTTTTCATGGAAATTTTATGTCTATTTAATAGAGTATTAAAAATAACGTTGTTTGCTTTTATTTTGTTAAGTGTGTTGCGAATGTCAGACCTTAATCACTTTGTGGAGTGAGTACACTCACTTCATATTGTAAACGAAAGGGAGCAAACATTGAGGAACCACACACTCTTATCCGAACGACAAGTACTCACCACAACCCTTATTTAATTGTAACAATACGTTAGGAGCCGATTAGCTTTCGTGAGTGTCGCCCTACTGGTTTCTTTATTAGCCATGCGAGGGCCATTGTTGTACCGACTCCAACAATCATATTTGCAATACCTAATAAGCCGATAATGAAGGCATCTCGGTGACTTTGAATGTAGTCTTGTAGGCCCATAATTAGAAAGCCAACGAATAACACATGGTAAAAATAAATAGAAAACGAATATTCACCAATGTTGCATATGGCTTTGGGTAGACGTGTTTCAATATTTTGAAGCCACTTTAAGATTAGTAAACAAGCTAAGATTTTTTGAATGTAGAAAAGAGTTTGTCGGGATGAATACCACCCATCTACTTTATATTCATTAATATATTGGATAAGGATGGCTGCGCTGATTAAGGCAGTAAAAGCGATTAACCACGTTTTATATTGATTGACCGTAGCCATTGCCTTTTCGTAATGACTCCCTATTATCATTCCGAAACAATATGCACCACAAAAATACACCAAACTCTGCATGCTTAAAAAATCAGGAAAGGCGCTGCGAGATATAATTAAGGGCACACATGCAAGGAGAAGCATAAGCTTTGGCGTGCGTTTATTCACAAAATTTAGCAATGGTGTCAATATAAAAAGTACCAATAAAATCGGTATGTACCAAAATTGAATAGCTGCGGTTCCGGATACTAGATTTGTGGCGACAGTGGTAATAAACGATATATCGGTTGCTGCACCATCAGCAAGGTAATATTGCCAGTACACAGCTGTCGCTATTGTGCTTGCGACAACATAGGGTAAAACAACATTTAGTGCTTTACTCTTATAAAATGAAATCCATCCTTTATTCTGTAAAACTTTGCTGAAAAGTAATCCCGAGATAATGGCGAAGTATAGTGTGCTGCCGTGAAACAATAATTCAGTTGAGTAAAACAGCGCTTTTAAACCGAGAGAATCTAAATCGCCAGTCCAAAAAATAGCAAATGACCACGCATGAGCTGCGACAATACTTAAGATCGCAATGCCTCTAAAGGCTTGTAAATGATAAATATGTGAAGACATAGGCAGAGTCATCTATCGTTAAATATACGTTATAATTATGTTACTGCTCAGGTGGTGCGATAGATACCCACTACATACGTATTCAGGGCTTACAAATTTAAACGAGGTAAATATTACTACTTAAAATGTATCGCCAAAATGCCACCTTGAGGTTTATGTATCTGTGTTTGATGAAGTTAAAACATTGATATTCAATTTTACCTACAGAAAACGCGTTGCTAACTAAGCTCAATGATACAAAGCGAGCCGTGTTATTAAAACGATTTACCAAAGGACTATACGGTGTTTATCAACAAAATAAACAGGTTGTTATTAGTGATTTAAGAATGGGGGATAGGGCAACTATGTGTTTTCGTTTGTGGTTGCTGAACAAAAAGATCAGCAGTTGATCTTAGGACAATATGAGAAATTGAGTAATTAATTGCCGCTATATAAGCTCAAGCAGATTTTGCTCGAATTACAGACTCAAATATCGATTTATAAACGAGCGCGGTAGTATCCACGTTTTTTTACTGTGGATATTAGTTAAGGGTTACCTGCTATTACTTAAGCCTAGTTTAATCATCTGGCCCTTTTAAGGTAAACACTAAATGTTTACGCATATCTTTTAAAATCACGCCTTTTTTAAGCATTGCGCCGCTTAAGCGTTTTTGCCATTTTAATAAATCAGGCTCTGCGGCTGCTAAGGCTTGCTCGTTTTCAAACTGAAAGCACAGCAGTAGTGAACTTGGAAATAAGTGATATTCCACATCAAACCAGCATTGCAACATACCAGGGAGCTCAGCGCGGCCTTGCTCTTCTAATTTTTCAGCAGTATTAAGTACAAGCGCTTGCTGTTTTATTTGCACTGCAGAGAGTTTTTTCATTATTAAAATCCAAGTTAGCGGCTAAAAAATGCAGCCGGAATATGGGCATTATACGCAAGCTTGTAGGCAGGCAACAACTTTGAAAGGGAGTTAATGTCCAATAGAGTGTATCTGCTTAAAATAAAGGGTCATGTTGCAAGGCACCCCCAGTTTTTCAACCTAAGTAGGTTGGATAAGCGGCGCAGCCGTGCCATCCGACTTTTTAAGTTTCACCACTGAACCCCGATTTGGGTATTAATATATTTTTTAGCTCAATAGTTAAGTAATCTTAACCTAAGCTTTTGCCAAGTTGCTTGCGACAACTGGGGAGTGGTTGTCGCAAGCCGCCTTTAGCGTCTCACCAAATTACGCTTAATACTTATAAGAGGTATTAATTGGGTAGGTTTATTTGGAGCGGCGCTTGTCTAGCACATAACGTACGGCCATTCTTGCAACACCCGCACCAATACCTGAGACTACTGCCCATGTAACGGCCTCTTTAAGATCTGTTTCTTCGCTTGGTCTATCTTTTGGAGCTGGTTCGTTGGTAACCTTTTCCCACGATTTTTGTAAAGTTTTCCTTGTTAACATACCTGCAGATGCAGCGGCGAGACCTATACCTATTGTCGTAATTAGTTGTTTATTACTCATAATGTTCTCCTTTTTATAAATAACGGCAGCGTTATTTATGTATAACTCTTTAAGTAAGAATATTTATAACAGCAATTTACGTACCGATAGGCTGAGGCACTTTTAAATCAGGGCGTTCTTGTTTTATGCAAATTAGTCGTTTAAAACCACACTCACATCACACTTTCACCACATTTACACACAAGCTAAATAACCATTGTAGAGCGTGCGCAACTCTGCTCAAAATCTTCTTTTTAGATATTAACTCTGCAATTTAACTTACCTTCTAGGCGGCTTATCGCACTCATTTCTGTACAGATAGTAAACACTTTCACCCTATGCTTTAATATTAAAAAACAAGGGAGGGCGTTATGAGTAAAAATCGATTTTTATTTAATAAATACGTTTTGGTAATGGCTGTGTCGGGCACTTTGTTTGCACCGCTACCAGTGCTGAGCAACGATAAGGGGCCAGTAGTTGAGCAGCTTTGTGCTAGTTGCCATAGTTTAACTAACCTTGAGCGCAGCGCGGGTTATAGCCAGCAGGACTGGCAAACATTAATAAGCTATATGGTTGATGCGGGCGCAGATACCGCGCTTAATAAAGATATAAGTGCTTATTTAGCCGAGCATTATCCTGTAAACACTAAGCGCGAGTCTAAGGTTGTTGCTGGCGACTTAAAGCTTAGCTTTAAGTACTGGCAAGTGCCAACGCTTGGGCAACGGGCTCGCGATCCGGTGCAAAGCAAAAATGGCATTATTTGGTGGGTTGGCCAGTGGGGTAATATTTTAGGCAGGTTAGACCCTCAAACCGGCGATATGAAAGAGTACACACTGCCAAGTGGTACTTATGCGCACAGTGTGTCGCTTGATAAAAATCAAACCCCTTGGTTTTTAGGCAATAAAAATGGCACGGTTGGATATTTAGACTTAAAAACCGAAAAATTTAAAGTATATAAAATGCCCGATAAAAACGCCCGCGACCCGCATACCGGTGTATTTGATGAGGCCGGTATATTTTGGTTTACCCTCCAACATAGTAATATGATTGGCAAGCTAGACCCTACAACTGGCGATATTCAATTGGCTACTTTGCCCACTAAAGGCTCGCGGCCATATGGTATTAAGCTAGATTCAAAAGGCACGCCGTGGGTGTCGTGTAATGGTAGTAACTGTTTGGTTAAAGTTGATAAAAATACCATGGAGCTTAGTGAGATAATACTCCCAGGCGCTAAAACGCATACTAGGCGATTAGCCATTACACCTGACGATATGGTTTTTTATGTTAACTCTGGTATGGGTAAACTTGGCCGCTATAACCCCAAAAACGGTAAAATAACGCAGTGGGATAATCCCAGTGGTGAAAACAGTCACCCGTATGCAATTGAATATGCCGATAACGCCATTTGGTTTAACGAGTCAGCCAAGCGTCCTGAAACCTTAGTAAGGTTCGACCTTAATACCGAAACTGTGCAGAGCTGGCAAATTCCGAGTAAAGAAGGAGTTTACTCAGGCTTAATTAGGCATATGCGCATGGGGAATAATGGGTTGATCATTCATCAAACAGCGACCAACCAATTAGCTGAAATTACGTGGAGTAAGTAATAATTTATTTTGTGTTAAAGCTGCGTACTGCTTATTAGTAAGTTTTCTTATATTAGGTAGGAGTTTTTTACAAAGCTTAGCAATTTTTACCTTTTAAATAAGTAAATTGATACAATTATTTATGTAAGATACTGATTTTTATTAGTTAAATTTGTGGTTTGGGTTTTGCTTAGTAGTAAGTGTATTTTCTTAAATAAAATAAAGGAGTTATTATGAGTACCGTTATTACTGGGTTATTCGAAAGTGCATCACAAGCAACACTCGCAATTTATAGATTAGAAGCTTTAGGTATTAATGAAGCTGACATAAGCATTGTAGCCAACGACTCATACGCAAAGGAAGATTTTGCTGTAGACGAAGGTACAAAAGCCGCTGAAGGTGGCCTTGTAGGCGCGGCTTCAGGTGGTATTCTTGCTGCAATTATTGGCGGTTTTACTGCAGTAGGTACTGTAGCAACCGGTGGTACGGGCTTATTAGTTGCCGGACCATTAGTCGCAGCATTTGCTGCTGGTGGCGCAGGCGCCGCAGTAGGTGGTACTTTAGGTGCTGCAATTGGTGCGTTTATTCCTGAGCACGAAATTAAGTATTATGAAGATGCCATTGAAAAGGGCTCTATATTAATTGGTGTTAAGTACGATAGTGACAACAAAAACGCTATTGAAGAAATACTTAACAATGCAGGCGCAAGTAACGTTTCTACGGCTTAACGCTAACTAATTAGTTTCAAAATTAATTAAAAAGGTGAAACTTAGTTTCACCTTTTTTTCGTTTTTAACGGCGGAGCAATCATAAATATTAACGTAATTTATTGTCATTAAATAAACTCCATATATAAGTAAATTGGTTTTAAACATGCTTTGATTATAGAAAAGACTTATTTAGATAGGCGCTTTTTATTACATGTCGTAAGGCCCCCTAACAACACCAACTCTCGAAACTACCGCCTATATAATAACGGCCTTTTAACTTGGCTTGTCTTTTTGGACTGGAGCGTTGGTAATCTTCTTTTATGAGTTTTGTAAAGTTGCCATTCTGTTTGTAAATATGCCTTGGTTTTTGCTTAACTTTTGGGTGAAAGTCAGTTTTTTTAATTAATTAGCTATTTATTTAAACGTAATAAAAACTATAAATTTACTTTTTAATCAATAAATTAAAAATAAATAATACATAAATTCATGTTTACTCGTAGGGCTGGTATATACATTGAAGCTACTTATTTAATAGTCGCTTAATTTAGCGTTATTGCTTTATTAATTTGATACTAAACGAGGAGATGATGATGAATTGTTTGCAGTTTGATTCAAACGCTAAAAGACCTTTAACCCGCGTTTTAAAACCAACTTTTGCGATACTACTTACCGGTGTGTTACTACAAAATAGCGCACTGGCTAATGTAAAAGTTCAAATGCACCAAGTAACTAAGTCGGGCCTGGGGCAATCACTAGGTACTATTACACTAACAGAAAATGATAACGGCGTTGTTTTTTCACCAAGTTTAAAAGGTTTAACGCCGGGGCAGCACGGCTTTCATGTTCATCAATTTGCTAGTTGTGAACCCAAGAAAAAAGGCGATAAGGTAGTGCCAGGTGGTGCCGCTGGTGGGCATTTCGATCCAAAAGCTAGCGAGCATCATGATGCTCCTTGGGCTAACGGCCATTTAGGCGATTTACCGGCGTTGTATGTAAATGAAAGTGGCCAAGCTAAATCGCCTGTTTTAGCACCAAGGCTCACGCTTGAACAACTTAAACAACATGCTGTGATGATCCACGAAGGAAGTGATAACTATGCAGAAGAGCCAAAGCCATTAGGTGGCGGTGGTAGCCGTGTTGCTTGTGGCGTAATTAAGTAAATATAAGGAGAAAGTTATGCCATATAAAAACCGTGACGAACTACCTGAGTCGGTAAAAAGTAACTTACCTAAACATGCTCAAGAGATATATCAAGAGGCGTTTAATAGTGCGTGGGATACCTATAAGGACCCTAGCGATAGAAAAAACGATGATGACCGCGAAACAACAGCGCACAAAGTAGCTTGGTCGGCGGTTAAAAATAGTTATAGCAAAAATGATAATGGAAATTGGGTAAAGTCGAGTAACTAAACCAACAACAAAGCTTAAGCATTAAAAAGCCGCCATAGTAGATATAGCGGCTTTTTATATACTCGTTTTATATTTGCGATGTTTATACAATACTTTGCAGTATGTTTGAGTAAAAACTGGTAAGAAAAACCATAAGTACTGCTTTAAACACGAATGTGAGTTTGGTTTAAATTTGCGTTATTATTTATTTGTATTAGCCAATCAGAGAACACTTTGAATTATTTAGCTCATCTTTATTTAGCGCAGCCCACAGCCGATTCTCATTTTGGGAACCTGTTGGGTGACTTTGGTGGAAAAAGACATGTAAAGCACTTACCAAACACGGTTAAAAATGGCCTCGATAACCATTATTTAGTTGATAAATTTACCGACTCTCACCCAGTAGTAAAACACGCTAAACATTACTTTTCACCCGAGCGTAAGCGCTTTGCTGGTGTAGCTATTGATGTGGTGTTTGATCATTTTTTAATTGTGCATTGGCAGCGATTTAGCAAGCAACCTTTAAGTGATTTTAAGTACACCAGCTATCAGCTTTTGAATAATCGCATACCTGTTATGCCAGCGCGAATGCAGCACGTTGTAACAAGTATGACTAAAAACGATTGGTTTAAAGAGTACGAAACCGTTGAGGGAGTAGGGCTTGCGCTCGATAACATAGCCAAACGCATTCGTTTTACGAACACTTTTGCGGGCGCGGCTGATGATATAAAGCGTAACTACAATGAATTAGAAAACGTGTTTTTAACGTTTTTTCCGGAGCTGGTTAAGCATGTGAATGAGTTTAGTCTTGAAAGCACTTAAAAAGTTAGATAAAGAACTTTATTTAAAGTTTTCATAAATTGTTAATCTTTTGTGATAAGTTAAGGTGAAAAAAACGCTACTCTAATACAAATTAATCTTTGAGTGTTTTTAATGAATCGCAATTATTTAGTTATTGTGGGCTTTGCCGTTTTATCGGCATTTCTATCTGGTTCTGTATTAGCTTTTGACTTCGACTTAAAATCGGTACGAACCACTATTTCAAACCCAAGCACTAGCCACGCGCTAATAAACGATGACTTGGCGCAGAGTAATCAAAAAACACTGTTTTCGTTAGAGCCCATAAATAACCAGCGTGTGGGTGTGTTTTTTGATATTAACGACATTGAAATTGGTTACTCAGCCGATATTTTTGAAGATGATGTTGAAACAAAAACACAGGATATACTGCTTTCGTATAGAAAATTTAAAAATTCTAAAATCACATTTAACTATCAAACGCTTGAAGGGCTGCAAAGCACGGCTAGCAATTTAAGCGGCAATCAAACAGATCAAATTTTCTCGCAAAATACACGTTCAACCAAGTTTGAGTTATCTGGCCAACACAACTTTTATACCTTCAATAATAAAGCGTCTTTGTTTGAGCATTTTTTTCTTAATAGGCCAAAGTTAAGTAACAAATTTGATATGTCGTTAAGTATTGTTGGCGCGTGGTCTTTCAAGCATGTATCTCTTGAGAATAAAGATAATATTGTGTTTCAGGCTGATTTTTTAAATTCGTCTGCACCACAGGTCACTAAGTTAATTTCTAATTCGTATGGGGCGAGTATTGGCTCGCTTTTATCATTTTCGTTACCGCATAATGTTCACGTATTTGCTGAATACAAAGTAGGTAAAGGGCATATTCAAAACACAAACCCTGGGCTGGGGTTAAAAGATTCGGGCGCCGAAAAAGTTGAAGCATACGGCGGTGGAATTTCTTGGACTTCCGACAATAAAAAACTTATGGTCGTACTACGCGCGTGGGAGCAAACAGGCCGGCATATAGATACTTCTTTTGGTGATTTGTCAGTAATTAAGTTTTTTTAGTATTGATCACCGAAATAGTAAATTTACCAGGAATACTATGAGTAAGAATAACGCAGTACCTCAGGCTTATGTGAAGCAAGAGGAAGGGTACCGAATTAAAGCCTTAAGATTGTACCCTTGGGTATGTGGGCGTTGTGCCCGTGAGTTTGAGTACTCTAATTTACGTGAGTTAACGGTGCATCATATAGATCATAACCACAGTAATAATCCAGAGGATGGCAGTAACTGGGAGTTATTGTGTATTTATTGCCACGACAATGAGCACAATAAATACCACGAACATATTATGTATGGCGGGTCGACTACAGAGCGAAAAGTTGAGGCTGCAACACATTCTCCATTTGCCGATTTAAAAGCGATGCTTAATAAATCAAAGTAGCTTTAGAGAGAGCTATTTAGCAAGAGCGAAGCATTGTGTGCCTCGCTCAAACTTGTCGCTAAATTTTAATCGCCTCAGTGGGCGTTGTTGATAATCCACTAAAATACTTCATTACTAATTGGCCTTGGCTGTCTTTTTCTATTACTAAGTAATTGTTTGAATTAGGATAGTAAAAGCTATTTTTAGACATCGTAATAAGTTTTGTTTTATCGCCACCGGTGTGCTTAGAGTACAAAACGTCATTTTCAAAAATTAGGCTGCGTAAGGTGTTTTTATCAATACGGTAATCACCCAATACGGGCGCTAACTGCTGCGCTGTTACATCTGCTTTTTTAAACTCGGGGAGCGCAATACCCAGTGCTTTGGCTGTGAGTTTTTCGTTGATAAAAATAGGGTTTATGTGGTTTGAATTAGCCAGTACTGCAACATATAGCTTTTGCTCTGGAATATAGCGTGCATGTGCTAAAAAGCCATTTATTCCGCCAGTGTGTTTAATTACGGTGTATTCATTCAAAGGCTTAATAATTAATCCGTAACCATAGGATGAAAAGCTGCCGTCATTGAGTTTAAAAGGGCTGACCATCTTCTCATAACTTGCTTTACTAATGAGCCTGCCAGACGATAGGGCACTAAACCAAATGTTTAAGTCAGTTGGAGTAGATATAAGCGCACCAGCGGCATATGGCCAATCCATATTAATGTAGCTGGTGTTGATAAATCCTTGCTCTGTTTGCTCATAGCCAGATGCGCGATGGGCAACAAGTTCTTGCCCTTCATAACTACTCTGGTTCATTTTTAGCTTTTTAAATATGTGTTGTTCAATAAAGTCTTTGTAAGACTGGCCACTTGCCACTTCAATTATTTTACCAAGCAGTGAATAGCCGGTATTTGAATAAGCCATCGCTTCGCCGGGTTTAAACACCATTGGGTGTTTGGCAAATCTCGCTAACGCATCGTCAACGCTGGTGGGTACTTGTATTTCTTTATCAAAGAGATCGTCGTCATCTGTGTAGTTGGCGATGCCTGAGGTGTGGGTTAATAAGTTTTCGATTGTGACGAGGTTGCCTTCAGTAGGAAAGCTTGCAACATACTTATGAATATCATCGGTAACCGCTAGCTTACCTTGCTCTTGCAGCATCATAATTGCAGCTGCAGTAAATTGTTTTGAAATAGAACCTAAACGTAAAACGCTTTGCTCATTAAGTGCAATGTTATGCTCAAGGTTGGCAAGCCCGCGCGCTCCTTTAAAAAGTACTTTGCCATTTTTACTTATAATTACCGATACCCCGGGCTCGTTTTCAACTAGGCTCTCGTTAAGAATTTCCTGATACTGCGAGGCTGTCGGGTTTGCTTTTACAAGGCTGGGTGTTAATAGCGAGAGGGCTAACAAACAGCTAGCGTAAAATGGCTTAATCATATTCATCCTTTTATTTTTATACCAAACCTGTAAATAGGTTTAGCAATCCTTGTACTTATTAGTGAATTAATATTGCACAGCTAAAAAGTAAACACAATTATCAGATTTTATAGGGACTCAGTAATAGGTATAATCGCCGCGTTTATTGGTTTTATTATTTTCTTACAAGGAAGTTATTTATATGCCTGATATAACGGCTCTATTTTATATTGCGATTATGGCTTTTTATTTATTACACAAAAACGAAGAGGGCAAAATATTAGTGCCCATAATAGGTTTTGCTGCAATTCCTCTTTTTAGCAACGATTACTGGCTATGGTTTAAGGTAAGCGTAGGGTTAGGAATTTATGTATTGATGGTGGAAAAAGCTAAAGCAGGGTATACCGGTGGCGGGGCTGTTTCAGCATTTGCTATGTTTTTTATGGTGGCTTTTTTAGTTAGTATTATTATAAAAACTATTTTTTCTGTTGCTATTAATTTTAGTTTTTAAACCTCATGTTTATTTAGTCAAAACTAAATTATCTCTACTTTCTCGCGCATACTTGTGGTTTATTATTTTTAATAAACCACAAGTAGCCCTTTAATTTAAATTAATGAGTTAAAAACATTCCAACATTAGTGCCAAAAACTAGTGGCACTGTATCTTTACCTATTTTGCCAAATTTTATTGAGTTACCCATTACTTCTCCCGCTAATGGGTAGCCTTGCCATACAATGTCACCTGTCTTTGTACTAACTTCAGAGATAAGACTTGATTGTGAATAATAATTATTGTCACTTGAGTTTGTGGTTATTAATACATTATCAGAATCAGGTAATTGTATTAGGCCTGTTACTTCACCATTAATTCGAGCTTTTAGTAATAGTTCTAAGTCTAATGAAAAAGTAACTAAATTACCCTGATATGAGTATTCAGGAGAAAAACATAAAACACTATCCGTTTGAGGTTGTGCATAAAGACTCTTACATTCCTCTGAGTTTACTGAACTGGAGCGCATGCTCAGTTTATTATTCTCAAAGGTAAGAGTTGTTAGGCTATCTCGAGTACTTAGTATTACTAATTTTTCCCCTAAAGTACTTGTTGTGGCAGTAATTGAGGTGATGGCACTGCTAGCTGTCCATGTAGCTAGAATATTATTGTTACTAATGTCGTGTACGGTAAGTGTTTCATATGTGGCTATTAATGCATCGTCATAGCCATCGTTATTAATATCAGTAACCTCTAAAGCATTATAATTAGAAGAGTCATCTTCTGTCGTTACTTGCCATTTAGAAATATCAGACTCTAATTCAATTACGTTTAGGGAAGGAGAGTAATTGCGAGTTCCAAATATAAATAATTCATCATAATTGTCTGAATCTATATCACCTATTGCTGCTAGGGCTGCTTCGAGAATATTTGATGAGCTATTATAATTAGGTGTAACTTCACCATCTTCATTCATAGTTAAGTATCGAGGGCGAATATAGCCACTATTTGTACTAGGAATTATATAAACTGCCGCCTCTTTTTCAGGGCTTATATTTGCCCACCCAGCTGCAATATAGGAATCGTATTGTGAAGGTGATTCTCTATTTGCGTTATGCCATAAAATTTCGGGATTTGGAGTAATACCAGCGACTACTAGTATATCTTTACCTGAACTGCTTAAGCCTGTCCCCCAAACAATTTCTTCTTTACCATCATTATTAATATCGCCAACAACCATCGCAGCGCTGCCATGATCTATAAGTGGCAGTGTCCACAGCTCTGCATGGGTATTATCAATAATATCGTAGGCGTGAACTTGACCCCATTGGCAGTCGCCAATTATTATCTCATCGGCTGGGTCGTTATCTATATTTGCTGTGGCTACAGAACAATTATCCTGATTATTAATAGTTAGGATTTGAGAGCGATCATTAGCATTCCATACTGTTATCGAATTCCATCCTCCAGTGCTAATGATCTCATCTATACCATCGCTATTTACGTCGCCCGTTGCCATAATTGGGCCAAAGCCGTCAGCGTTAAACCATTGACTGCTAGCACTTTGGATATCAAAAATTTCACCGTTTGAGAGTATTAATTCTAATGATGTGTCGCTATCGATATTGGCAACAGCTATTTCAATAGGAGAATCTCCCTCTAGAGAAAAGCTAAAAAGCTCTGTTTGAAAATTATTGTCGTAAACAACAGCTTCTTTAGCGCTATAGCTTTCACCAAAAATTACGATTAATTCAGGTTCGCTATCACTATCAATATTTTTTACCATAAAATTGTGGATAGTTTTATTTGTCGAAAATACACTGCGAGGGGGCTGTGTAAAACCACTTACTTGATAGATATTATTATTTGTTCCTACAAAGGTATTGTTTGCGCCATTATCTTCTTTAAATACAGATAGGCGCATTTCATTCTGATTACCGCCAAAAGAGTATGGGTAGCTGTAAATTGATTCGAATCCATCGCTTTTTTGAGATATAACAGACAGTCCACCTAATTTATCAAGCACCAACATTTCGTTATTTTCATCGCCAATGAAGTTACCAATTTGCATACCGTTAGATATATGGGTGAGCTCAATATCCTTTCGCATTGTAGGTGCTTTAAAGTTTTGTATTGTTACATTTATTTCACTAACTAATGGCTCAAGGGTTCTATCAGATGTAAAAGCAAATTTAACCGTATTTTGTTGCGTTATCATAGGCAATAGTGGGGTCCATTTTACTTCCCCTTTGCTTGATACCGTCATTCCATTGGGTCCGTATAATAACTCGACTGGGGGGCCTGACTCAGCATCTTTATTTACATTGAATGTAACTTCTTCGCCTGCTTTTGCTTCAGTAGGTGCGCTTGATAAAGACAACGTTATTGCTCTATCAAGTGTAAAAATAGCACTGCCGCCAGCGCCTGATTCATACCATTGCATTTGTTGTTCATTAGGAAAACTAGCAAATAGCTCAAGGTTAGCCCCAACAATATAATCAAAAGAACTTTCACAGTCATACCCTTGATTTTGTTGCTCAAAGCTTAGGGTTAATGAGTGACGTTCACCGCTATCAACAGATGCATCAAATGAGTAGCTACCGGTTACATTCGACTGATTAGAATTGATTTCGAAACTACCATCTGTATTAAACTGAAATGTTTCTAAGCATTTATTTGGGTACTCGTAAAACCAAGTGGCACTAATTGATTTTGATGTTTCATTAACAGCAGGTACAGCGGAGTTTGGGGCGTCTTCACCCCCGCCACCGCAACCGGAAATGAAGCTCGTTGATAAAAATATTACAGAGAGTAGCTTTCGCATTACATCTTCCTTAATCTGAGCTTTGATAAGCCATATAAATAAACTGAAATATAAGATTAGCCATGACGCTGAGCATAACTAATATATAAAAGTGAACGAATTGTGAATAAAAATAATCAGTAAATCTAGTTAAATCATAGTTATTTGTAAACATAAGTAAATTGAACGACTGCTAAAGTGGTTGGTTTGAGATAATTAATAGTCGTACGGCTGTTGCGCATAGCCGGTACTAATTGAGCGTTCAAAAAAAAGGCCGGTTACTACTTGGTAGTACGGCCTTTTAAAACTCTAGAATAGATTAGTAATTATGAAGTTTATTTTTTCTTTTCGCTTGGTGCTGGTTGGCCATAATTAGGTGAACGAGGTCCATATAATAAGCCGTTGTAAACATCTGAAGAAAGTAAGCGTGTTGAAGTCATTGCTGCGATTTCAAAGCCTTTATCGGTTACCGTTTCAGCAATTTGATTGATTGCTGCAATAACAAGCATACCTACAAGGCCACCACCGCCATTACTTTGTTGTTCAGCTGAAGAGGCTCTTGCTTTGCCTTGCCATAATTGCTCGCCCGTGCGTAAATCAACTAGTGAGGCTGACACAGTTACAGCTGTTTCGCTAGAAATTACAACATAGCTAGTGCCGTATTCTTCAATAGTGATGTAAAGCGCAGAATCTGCACCAAAAATTTCATGTAATTTATTCACCGGTACTTGGTGTACGTCGCTTGCAACAGTGAGGCCATTACCTCTAAAGGTTTGATCAACTAAAGCAACAGGAAAAACATAAAAACCCGACTCAGCTATAGGCGCGACCATTTGAGTCATCACACTGTATGGTGCAATTACTTCAGGTGTATTATTTAGCGGAGGTAAAATAATAACTGAGTGAGGGTCTGCTTGTTTAAATGCTGTGTAGTCATGTGCTGGTGGAGGTGAAACACAACCAGCGAGTAATGCGACTAATGCGATCGCTGTGTATGATTTTAAATTAAGCATATTAAGCGCCTTTCGCAGATTTTAGAAGGAAGTCGATGTAATGAACTGATTCTGGGAAAAGTGATTTCTCAGTTTCGAAGTGAGTAGTGCCTAATGAAGGATTACCCGTTTCAAAGTACAGCATACCTAGGTGAGCATGTAGGCCAGGTGCAACATTCTTACTTTTGTTTGCGGCATCGGCAATAATTTGCTCAAGCATACTAATTTGCTCTTCGGCTGTTACGTCATCTGCTTTTAAATAGGCGTATACGGCAGTGCTATAGTCGCCGTAATAGTAAATAGGTTCTTTCGTTGAGTTACAACCCGTTAGGGCTATACAAACAAATGCTAAGGTAATTAGCTTTTTCATTATTTATTGCCCCATTGGCCAGCTTCAAGACCAGTAACTAACTTGTTAACGACTTCGCGAATAGCTAGGTCAAGTACTTTGCCATTTAATGTGGCATCGTATGAAGCTGTGCTACCAAAACCAATAACTTCACGTTCTGATAGGCTGTATTCACCAGCACCTTGCACTGAATAAATAACTTCTGATGTAGTAACATCAACAACATTAAGCGTTACTTTAGCATAAGCAATTTGCGATTTACCTTTACCCAATAAACCAAAAAGCTGGCGATCGCCAATGGCTTTACGGCCAAACTCTGTTACATCACCAGTTACAACAAATTTAGCACCGCTAAGAACTTGTTTTGTACCTGTTAACTTTGCCTCTTCCGCAAGGGCTGCCATATTGTCGCGATCAAGCACACTAAAGCGATTTGTTTGTTGTAAGTGGCTCATTAGTGTTGTTTTTGCTTGGCTACCTAAACGGTCTTGGCCTGATGCAAATATACCATTTTGAAAGCTCGAACGGTTTACAAACTGACCTACGACTAGTTCGCTTTTTGCACCTGAGTAGGTTGTGTTATAGCTAGCAACAGTTGGTGTTTCTATTACTTTTGATGATGTTGTAGCACACCCAGCTAAAGACGAAGCTGTAATTGCAGCGATTACAATTGTTTTAATGTGGCTTTGGTTAATTCGCATAAATTTTTGTCCATATAGATAATTGCAGAAGTTTTTATTGATAGGCACTTGATTTTTATACTTATAAGTCAATTACTTATTTCAAGAGTCCATTCAACTTACTTTATAAACAAAAGTTGATGTAAATACAATGTTATTTATGTTTTATACAGATACACACAATGAAAAAGAATAAATTCTTTGTAATAACAATGCTAATTCATTAGTTTTTAAATTATTGAAAGCCTTTTTCTATAGTTGATATACAAGGAGATTTATTGCGCGCTGAGTTGTTAATTAGTAATTTTATTCAATTAACTGTAATTTTTAAAACCAATCGGCTGCAACTTGTAGTGGGGAAGGATCGCCTTTTTTAGATACCTAAAACACTAAGGCTTGCTTTGTTGGCGATATTTTTTTAGCGCGAGGCAGGGTTAAGTCAGCTAATGATAATTGCTGCTTGGTCTGCATGTTATTTTGCTCGTAGCCAATAACAACAAAGTCGTGTTTTAACTTATGGCCTGCGTTTTCGCCGCTGTGTATTGGTGTTTCTATGCCAAAGCCTAACAGAGCTACATGGGCTATTAAGTTTTGGTCAGTAGTATCTTCGATATTAACAGCATCGTATTCGAGATTAATTTTACTGTTGTTTATAGTCGCTTTTAAATTACCTAAATAACGGGCTTTAGCTACAGGAATAGCTTGTTTATAAAACCAACCTAGTCACCCGTTGCCGTTAACCATAAATCTTGGAGTAGCTACAATCCTACTTTTACCAAGTGCCTTATAAGTGCGTTGTCTGTTACTAAACACAGCAGAGGCAAACGGGTCTTTCCAACCCAAATAATTCCAATAAGTAACATGAAAATTAATAGGGATTAAATCAGTCCATAGTTTTTCATCATCTGTAAACGTTGAAATCCAGCGCTCTGCTGGTGGGCAGCTACTGCAACCTTGCGACGTGTAAAGCTCTAAAAAGGTAGTCGGATTAGCTGTACTGGAAATAGTTACTTGCTCAGCAGCTTGGCTTTGAAAGCAAAAAATTATTAACCCAACAAGTGAAATTAAAAATGGATGGGATAGTGCTTTAAAAGGCATGTTACTTCTCGCAAAGGCTGATATTGCATTCAGCCTAAATGATATTTACGAATGTAGTATCACGAAATACTCACAATTAAATCACGTTTTAACTGTGTATTTTATTTAGCTGCTCAATTATTGAAATACTTTACATGACTAAATTTTATTTTTAGGAAATATTATACTTAATTTGATGGTTTGTTAGTTAAAAGCGTCAACCTTTATTGTGTAAGTGTTTTTTTTATATAGAGGTTATCAAATTTTGAGTTTTTATTTATTTATTTA